>NZ_JAUHJF010000004.1:0-424459 GCF_032380995.1 Bradyrhizobium sp. SZCCHNR2028
ACCGCCGTATACGTGATCCGTATGTACGGTGGTGTGGGAGGGGTGGAGTCGCGAGACTCCCCCCTATCCCGATCGGCGAGCTCCCGGCCTTCCCTGCGCCCTCTCGATTGGCAGAGGGCGGACGCCAGCGCAGCCTGGGCTCCCTGAGCCGCGGGAACGCGGAACTTTGCCCGATGTTATCATCATGGTGATGCGGCCGGTTCCACGAGTTCACCGGCTTTGCTACGCTACCACTCAACGCGAGGGATCACCGTGGCGCTCAGGAAGCTCTCCACCTATCGCAAGAAGCGCGATTTTGACAAGACGGCGGAGCCGTCCGGCGACGCCAAGGTTGCGCGTGCGCCGCGGCCGCGTTTCGTCATCCAGAAGCACGACGCGACGCGGCTGCACTACGATCTCAGGCTCGAATTTGGCGGCGTCTTCAAGTCGTGGGCGGTGACCAAGGGCCCGTCGCTCGATCCGCATGACAAGCGGCTCGCGGTCGAGGTCGAGGACCACCCGCTCGACTACGGCGATTTCGAAGGCACGATCCCAGAAGGCGAGTATGGCGGCGGCACCGTCATGCTGTGGGACCGTGGCTATTGGGAGAGCGAGGATCCCGAGAGCGGCTTCAAGAAGGGCGATCTGAAGTTCACGCTGGATGGCGAGAAGCTGCATGGCAGTTGGGTGCTGGTGCGCATGCGCCACGATCGCACCGGCGGCAAGCGCACCAATTGGCTCCTGATCAAGCATCGCGACGAATTTGCCAAGGAGGGCGAGGCCAACGACATTCTCGACGCCGACAAATCAGTGGCGTCGGGGCGCACGATGGAGCAGATCGCGGCCGGCAAAGGCAAAGCGCCGAAGCCGTTCATGCTCGCCAAGACACAGCGCATGAATGCCGATGCGGTGTGGCATTCGAACCGCAGCGACGGCAAGGCCACTTCGACGAAGACGGCGCCGTCGGCAAAGACGACGAAAGCGAGCCCGAAGTCGAAGACAGCGGCGCCGCGCATGGTGTCATCGTTGCCGGACTTCGTCGCCCCTGAGCTTTGTACCTCGGTCGCGAAGCCGCCGAGCGGTGAGGGGTGGGGGCATGAGATCAAGTTCGACGGCTACCGCGTGCAGATCAGGGTCGAAGACGGCAAGGCAACCCTGATGACGCGAAAGGGCCTGGACTGGACGGCCAAGTTCAGTGCGATCGCGCAGGAGGCCGCGAAGCTGCCGGATGCGATCATCGACGGCGAGATCGTCGCGCTCGACAAGGACGGTAATCCGAATTTCTCGGCGCTGCAGGCGGCGATCTCAGCGGGCGAAACCGACGAGCTGATCTTCTTTGCCTTCGACGTGATGTTCGCCGAAGAGTTCGACCTTCGCCGCCAGCCTTTGCGCGAGCGCAAGGCGCGGCTCGCGAAGCTGTTGAAGGCGAACATCAAAGGCAAGGCGCCGCGCATCCGCTATGTCGAGCACTTCGAGAGCGACGGCGAGGCGGTGCTGGAGTCCGCACGCAAGCTGTCGCTGGAGGGCATCGTCTCCAAGAAGCTGGACTCGGCCTATCATTCGGGACGGACGGAGAGCTGGACCAAAGCCAAGACCAGGCCCGGCCACGAGGTCGTCATCGGTGGCTGGAAGACGACCAACGGCAAATTCCGCTCGTTGATGGTCGGCGTCAACAAGGACGATCATCTCGCTTATGTCGGGATCGTCGGCACCGGCTTCGGCCAGGACACGGTGAAGGAGATCATGCCGGCGCTGAAGGCGGCTGCCTCCGACAAGAGCCCGTTCAGCGGCAAGAACGCGCCGCGCAAGACGCGTGAGGTGCATTGGCTCAAGCCCGAGCTGGTCGCCGAGATCGAGTTTGCAGGCTTCACCGGCGACGGCAATGTCAGGCAGGCCTCGTTCAAGGCCCTGCGCGAGGACAAGCCGGCGCGCGAGGTCGTTGCCGAGGAGCCGGTGGTGACGACGAAGGTTGCGACGCCGGTGGCGCGCGCCGCGGCGAGCGTCGCGACCGTCGGCACCACGGTCCACAAGACGCCGTCTCGGACGAAGGGCTCGGCCACCGTGATGGGCGTTGCGATCTCCAAGCCCGACAAGGCGCTGTGGCCGGACGCCGGCGACGGCGAGCCCGTCACCAAGCTCGATCTCGCGAACTATCTGGAAGCCGTCGGAGACTGGATGATCGGTCATCTTAAGGGCCGGCCATGCTCGATCGTGCGTGCGCCTGACGGCATCGGTGGCGAAAAATTCTTCCAGCGGCACGGCATGCAGGGCATGTCGGACCTGCTCGAGCTGGTCAAGGTCTCGGGCGATCGCAAGCCGTATCTGCAGATCGATCGCGTCGAGGGATTGATCGCGGTGGCTCAGGTCGCCGCCGTCGAGCTGCATCCATGGAATTGCGCGCCGGACGCCTATGACGTTCCGGGCCGGCTGGTGTTCGATCTCGATCCGGCGCCGAACGTCGCGTTCGAGGAGGTGATCGCGGCAGCCAAGGACATGCGCCAGCGCTTGAAGAGCCTCGGACTCGAGAGCTTCTGCAAGACCACGGGCGGCAAGGGTCTGCATGTGGTGACGCCGTTGCTGCACGGCGCGCGCGACAAGGTGAGCTGGCCCGAGGCGAAGGCGTTTGCCCAGGGCGTGTGCCAATGGATGGCGAACGACAGCCCGGAGCAATATCTGCTCAACATGTCGAAGAAGCTGCGCAGAGGAAAGATCTTCCTCGACTATCTGCGCAACGACCGGATGTCGACGGCCGTCGCCGTGCTGTCGCCGCGCGCCCGCGAAGGCGCCACCGTGTCCATGCCGCTGACCTGGGCGCAGGTGAAGAACGGGCTCGAACCCAAGCGGTACACGGTCCGAACCGCGCCGGCGCTGTTGCCCAAGACCAAGGCGTGGGAGGGCTATGACGACGCGGCCGGAGCGATCAAGCCGGCGATGAGGAAGCTCGCGAACGAAGTGTAACGGATGCGATGCGGGGCGCAATCAAGCCCAGGCCGACGTGGCGCGGCCACGTCAGCCCGAGCTGATCAGTTGGATGGCTATGAGATCGATCGGATCAGATGCGTCCGAGCAAGACGAGAATCAGCACGATGACGATGATCAGGCCAAGGCCGCCGCCGCCGTAGTAGCCGGTGCCGTAGAACGGACCGCCGCCGATGCCGGAAAAGCCGCCGAGCAGGGCGATGATGAGAATGATGAGGATGATAGTTCCGATGGACATGTGCTTCCCTCCAGTGCCCGGCAGCGGGGCGACAACGTGCTCTGCCTTCGCCGAGGAAACTGGTTGGAACTTCGAAAGTTCCGCATGGGAACAAGTAAAATGCAGGGTGTGTCTTTGCGGTCGCATCCACCGATGACTACATGAAGGCGGTTGTTAGTCAGGAGATCGCGATGTCAAGTCCGCTTGTCGTTTCCATTCCGCATCGCCTCGGCAAGGACGAGGCCGTGCGCCGGCTCCAGGCCGGTCTCAGCCGCGCCGCGACCAGCGTTCCGGTCCTGAAGGTCGACGAAGAGCGCTGGGAGGGCGACAAGATGATCTTTCGCGTTCGCGCGCTCGGTCAGGCGGCGTCGGGCCATGTCGACGTCGCCGACGATCACGTGCGTGTCGAGGTCGTGCTACCCTGGCTGCTGCAGCGCTTTGCCGAGGCGGCGCAGGCCGCGATCCGTAACCGCGGCCAGTTGCTGCTGACGAAGAAGAGCTGATCAGGTCGGCGCTGCCGCTGTCTGGCGTCGACCAGCCGGGTGGGCTGCCGCATCAGTTCGCGCCGGGATCACTGCTGCAGGCAAGTGCGTGAAGATGGAGGACACCGCGACCATGCCGTTCTGCATGTCCGCAGATGTGTAACCGCGGGCATGAACCTCGGCTTCGAAATCATCCGCGTGGGGCCACACCCGGCCAGCGTCGGTAAACGGCGCAAAGTTGCGCGCAGTGACGACGATGACGGCGTCGCGCCCGCGCCGCCGTGCGAAGGCAATGATGTGATCGGCATGACGTCCGCTCACCTTGAGCGGCTCATAGGCGCCGTCCGTGAAGACCGAGGACATCGCGTTACGCAGCCTGAGCAGCCGCCGCGTCCAGGCCAGCTTGATGCGGCCATCCGGCCAATGGTCCGCGAGGTGCGCCCAGTCGGGACTCTCGCACGCACGCAGCGCCTGTTCGCGTGCGGCGAAATCGACCGGGCGGCGATTGTCGGGATCGACCATCGAGAGGTCCCAGAATTCGGTGCCCTGGTAGAAGTCGGGCACCCCCGGCATCGTCGCCTTCAGCGTCAGCTGCGTCAGGGAGTTCAGCGCGCCGAGCAGCGCCAGCCGCTTGGCAAGCGTCTCCAGCGACTGCAGGAACTCGGGCGAACGGTCGCGGTCCAGGATGCGTTCGATGAAGGCGCGCAGGCCGTTCTCATAGGCCTCGTTCGGATTGAGCCAGCTGGTCTCCTCCTTGCCCTCGCGCGCGGCCTTCAGCGCATAGGCCTGCAGCCGATCGGGCAGGGTGTCATCGGTGCCGCTTGCCGGCCAGATGCCGACGAGCGTCTGGTACAGCATGTATTCGAACGCCGCCGAGGGCGCGCGCATCTTGCCATCCGTGATGACGTGCGGCGCGTTCAAGGTCTTCCAGCGCGCGACCGACGACGTCCAGTCGTTGGGCAGCTCGGTGATGGCGGCCAGCCGCGTGCGCGCATCCTCGCCGCGCTTGGTGTCGTGCGTGGCGGTGGCGGTCATGCCGTGCGGCCAATGCCTGGCGCGGTCCTGCATCAGCTTGTGGAAGTCGGCGATGGCCAGAGCATGGGCCGCCGGATCGCCGCCGACCTCGTTGAGCGCGAGCAGCCGGTGGAAGCGGTAGAAGGCGGTGTCCTCCAGCGACTTCGCCATCATGGGCCCGGTGAGCTGCTGCACCTTGAGGGCGAAGCGGCGCACACGCGGGACGCTGTGGTTGGTGCTGCGGTCGCGCTTGATGAGATCCATGGTCAGCGCGTCGCGCAGGAACTCGAAGATCGAGCCGTCGGAGGCGAACCATTCGGCGCGGGCGCCGGCGATGGCGTGGTCGATCAGCTTGCGGTCGGTCTCGGTCGGACCGGCTGTGGTGAGATAGGTGCGATAGACCGGGAAGTGGAGAACATACAGTTCGAGCGCCTGGCGCAGGATGTCTTCCGAATAGTCGCGCGTGGAGTAGTGGCCGTTGGCGATGCGCGCCAGCAGGCGCGTCAGCACGGTGAACTCGCTGGTCAGCAGCGTCTCAAGCACGCGTCGCTTGGCTTCCTTTATCACCGGCGCCAGCTTCGGCGGCTTGTTGCTGATCTGGCGCCATATCTCGTCGAGCGGCTCCAGGCCGTTGCCGTCGATCAAAAGCTGGATGATCACGTTCATCCATTCGTAGCCGGTGGTGCCGTGCACGCCTGCGAAGCGCGGCAGCTTCTCCTGCTCGCAGAGGATCTTCTCGATCACGACGTAGAACGGCCCCGCCGCCGGCCCGCGGGCGTCGCGGATCAGCCGGCGCAGGCGCTGAAAATATTGTGCGGGATCGCGCAGGCCATCGATATGGTCGAGCCGCAATCCCTGCAACTGGCCGCCGGAGATCAGCGTCTTGACCAGCCGGTGGATCGCTTCGAACGTGCCGGCATCCTCGACGCGCAGGCCCGCCAGCGTGTTGACGTCGAAGAAGCGGCGGTAGTTGATGTCGCTGGAGGCGAGCCGCCAGTGGCCGAGCTTGTAGTGCTGCCTCTCCAGCAAATGATGCAGGGCGAGCGTCTGTGCGGCACGGTCGGGGCCGGCCTTGTAGGCCGCGATCCCGCGGGCAATGACGTCGGCGGCGCCCGGAATGGCCTTGAGGGCCGCCTTGAATGCCGGCGCTTCCTTGCGGTTCGGATGGCGCAGGCCTTGATAGCGCGAGGCGAGCTCCAGGATCGCCCTGCCGGTCTCACTGCTTTCTGCGCCTGCCTCCTTGACGATGATGCGCAGCACTTCGCCGTAGCGCTCGGGCGCGATCGGCAGCCGATGCTCGAAGTACCAGCAGGAGAACGAGCCTTCGCCTGGGTCATAGCGCAGCTCGATGTCGCCATGTTCGAGTGCATGCCCGTAGGAGGTGCCGACGATCGGCAGCAGCACGCCGCCGCGTGCGCGATACGGCAACTGGTCCCAGTCGATGTCGAACGAGGCGGCGTGCGGCGAAGCCTGGCCCCATTCGAGGACGTCGAGCCACCATGGATTGTCGTCGAAATGCACGCCGACATGGTTCGGCACGAAGTCGAGAATGAGGCCGAGATCGTGCTGCTTGAGCGCCGCGCTCAGTTTGGCAAAGCCGTCCTCGCCGCCGAGCTCGGGATTGAGCTTGGAATGATCGGTGATGTCGTAGCCATGCGTCGAACCCTTCCGCGCCGTCATGAACGGCGAGGCGTAGACGTGGCTGATGCCGAGCGCCTTCAGATACGGCACGACGCGCGCGGCCGCTTCGAAGTTGAAATCACCCGTGAGCTGCAGGCGATAGGTCGCGAGGGGAACGGCCGGAGGCATGCTATCCTCCGATGCTCCAGAACACGGACCACGGCGGCAGGCGGTCTCCAGGCGTGCCGCCCCAGATCGGAGTGCCCGGGACGCCGTTCGGCGAAGCCGCGAGCTCCTTGTCCGAGACGTTGGCAAGCAGAGTCAGCCTGCTGCCATCGCCCATCTCCCAATGCGCGGTCAGGCGACCGTCATCGGTCACATCAGCGTCGCCGAATTTTGCGCCCGGAAGCCGCGGCGCAACCTCCTTGTGACGCACGGCGAGGAGCGCGCGCACCAGCGCCAGACGCTCGCGCCCCGGCGATGAATTATGGGAGTCCCAGTCGATGATCGCGGACTTGAAGGTTTCGATGTCGAGCGGATCGGGGACCTCGTCGCCATGTTTGGCGTATGCCCACTCATACTCCTTGCGGCGTCCCTTACGCACGGCATGCGCAAGGTCGCCCTGGAAGTCGCAGAAGAATGGGAACGGCTGCTTCGAGCCCCATTCCTCGCCCATGAACAGCATCGGCACGGTCGGCGCCAGCAGCGTCACCGCGAGCGCCGCCGCGATCCCTTGCGGCGGCGCCAGCGCCTCGAGCCGGTCGCCGAACACGCGATTGCCGATCTGGTCATGGTTCTGCAGGAAGTTGACGAACGCTCCGGGGGCCAGATGACCGCTCGGCTCACCTCGCGGATCGCCGCCCCAGAATGCCGCCGGTTCGCCCTGATAGACGAAGCCGGAGGCGAGCGCGCGAGCGAGATCGCGGCGCGGCGCCTGCTGGTAGTCGCCGTAATAGCCGCCACTCTCGCCCGTCAGCATGACGTGCCAGGCATGATGATAATCGTCGTTCCACTGCGCGCGGAATTTGCCGCGCGGCGGCTCCTCCGCGGAATCCAGCATGCTGGCGCGGTTGTCGCCGTTTTCGAGCACCAGATGGATGTGCCGCCCGGTTGCTTCGACAAGCTTGCCAACCGCCGCGCTCAGATCGTGCAGCATCGGGATCTCACCCTCGTTGGACAGGATGTGATTGACCGCATCGAAGCGCAGGCCGTCGAAGCGATAATTCGTCAGCCAATGCAGCGCGTTCTCGATCGCGAAGGCGCACACTTCCGCGCGCCGGTAGTCGATCGCGCTGCCCCATGGCGTATGCGCATCGGTGAAGAAGGTCGGTGCATACAGGCCGATGTAGTTTCCCTCCGGGCCGAAGTGATTGTAGACGACGTCGAGAAACACCATCACCCCACGCAAATGGGCCTCGTCGATCAACGCCCGCAGGTCGTCGGGCCGGCCGTAGACGCTGTCGGGTGCGTAGAGCAGCACGCCGTCATAGCCCCAATTGCGCCGGCCGGCGAAATCCGCCAGTGGCATCAGCTCGAGTGCCGTGATGCCGGTCTCGACGAGGTGATCGAGCTTGTCGATCATCGCGCGGTAGGTGCCTTCCGACGTGAAGGTACCGACATGACTTTCCAGGAACACGGCATCCTGCCACGGGCGGCCGCGCCAGTTTTCCGAGCGCCAGGTGTAGGCGCGGTGATCGATGACTTCGCTCGGACCGGAGACGTCCTCTGGCTGGAAATCCGAGCCGGGATCCGGAACGTCGAGCTCGTCGTCGATGCGGAACTTATACTGCGTGCCGGCGCCGGCGCCGGCGACCTCGAGCGCATACCAGCCGCCGTCGAGGCGCTGCATCTCGTGCTTGCCGTCGAGCACCAGATCGACGCGCTTGGCGGCGGGAGCCCACAACCGGAACGTCGTGCCTTTCCCGGTGATGCGAGGTCCGAACTGACGGGGGCTCATGGCAGGCCCGCAAACGCCAGCACGGAGCGGGGCGGAGCCTTGAGGTCGGCCCCGGCGGTGAAATCGACCTGCTTCTGCTGGGCTTCGGTGGTGTCGAGGACCTGCTGCCACGTCTTGTATTCGGCGAGCTCGGGCAATTTGAATCCAATCTCTTCGGGCGCTGCATTCAGAACGATAAAGATCGGAGCCTGCTCCTGTTCCAACGGGGCGAGCACGTAGGCGAGAAATCGTCCGTCGGGAAAGGTCCAGTCGGTTTGCGTCATCTCCTCCGCCGAAGGCGTCAGCCACAGCACGCCGAAGCTGCCGTCCGAGCGGCGGCCGTCCAGCCAGCGGCGTGCGCGGATCTGGCCGAAGCGGCGGCGCAACTCGGTCATATGCGCGATGAAGTCGATGAGGTCGTCACCCTCGCGGCCCATGCCGCTCCAGTCGACCCAGCCGACATCGTTGTCCTGACAATAGGCGTTGTTGTTGCCGTGCTGCGAGTTGCCAACCTCGTCGCCTGCGAGCAGGATCGGCAGACCCTGCGCGAGGAACAGACAGGCGAGCTGGTTCTTGCGCAACTGTCGGCGCATCGCATTGATCGCGACGTCGTCGGTCGGGCCTTCATGGCCGCAATTGTTGCTGTGATTGTCGTTGGAGCCGTCGCGATTGTCCTCGCCGTTCGCCTCGTTGTGCTTGCTGTTGTAGCTGAACAGGTCCGCCAGCGTGAAGCCGTCATGGACGGTGACGTGATTGACGCTGGCGCGTTGGCTACGGCCGTCGTGATTGAAGATGTCGGACGAGCCGGTCATGCGGCTGGAGACCTCGCCGATCAGGCTGCCTTCGCCGCTCCAGTAGCGGCGCATGGCGCTGCGATAGCGGTCGTTCCACTCCGACCATTGCGACGGGAAGGCACCGACCTGGTAGCCGCCGAGGCCGACGTCCCACGGCTCTGCCACGAGCTTCACGCCGGCGAGCACGGGGTCCTGGCGGATCGCGGTGAGAAACCCGCTGCGCCGGTCGAAGCCGTGCTTCTCGCGCGCCAACGTCGTCGCGAGATCGAAGCGGAAGCCGTCGACGTGACAGACCTCGACCCAGTAACGCAGCGAGTCCATCACCATCTGCAGCACGCGCGGATGGGTGAGATTCACCGACGAGCCGCAACCAGTGAAGTCGTCGTAGAAGCGCGGATTGTCGGGCTGGAGCCAATAGTAGGAGGCGTTGTCGATGCCACGATAGCACAGGGTCGGCCCGAGATGGTTGCCCTCGGCGGTGTGGTTGTAGACCACGTCCAGCATCACCTCGATGCCGGCATCGTGCAGCCGCGCCACCGTCGTTCGGAAGGCATCGAGCGGATTGTCCTGCGCGTAGCGCAGCTCCGGCGCGAAGAAGGAAATGGTGTTGTAGCCCCAGTAGTTGACCAGCTTCTTCTCGACCAGCATGCGGTCGTCGATGAAGGCGTGGATCGGAAGCAGCTCGATCGTCGTGACGCCGAGCCGCTTCAGATGCTTGATCATCGCGGGCGAGGAGAGTCCGCCATAGGTGCCGCGCAGATTGGGCGGTACGTCGTCGCGCTTGTTGGTCAGGCCCTTGACGTGGGCCTCGTAGATGATCGTGTCCTCCCACGGGATCTGCGGCCGCATCTCGCGCCGGCCCCAGTTGAAGGTCTCGTCGATGACGACCGCCTTGGGCATGCCGCGGGCATTGTCGCGCCGGTCGAACGAGAGATCCTCGCGCGGCGAGCCGGCGCGGTAGGCGAAATGGGCATCGCTCCAGACCAGCCGGCCGGCGAGCCGCTTGGCATAGGGGTCGAGCAGTAGCTTGTTGGCATTGAAGCGGTGGCCGCGCTCCGGCTCGTAGGGCCCGTAGACGCGGTAGCCGTAGAGCTGCCCCGGCGAGACGTCGTTGAGATAGCCGTGCCAGACATCTTCCGTCCGCTCCGGCAATTCGATCCGCTCGATCTCTCGCCGGCCCTGGCTGTCGAACAGGCAGAGCTCGACCTTCTCGGCATTGGCGGAGAACAAGGCAAAATTGGTCCCCCGTCCGTCCCAGGTTGCTCCGAGACGGGCGTGGCTTCCTGCGGCCAGACGCATTGCGTCAGGCTTCCGGGACGAGAAATACCGCTGCCATGGGCGGGAGGATGAGGTTGAGCTGGTGTTCTTCAGAGGCATGGACCTGGCCGACATTGCCGACATTGCTGCCGCCATAATGCAGGGAGTCGGAATTGAAAGCTTCCCTCCATCTGCCGCCGAACGGCACGCGGACCCGGTAATTGTAATACACGTTGGGCGAAAAGTTCACGACCACGACGCAGCGCGCGTGCTCATCGAAGCCCTTTCGCACCCAGGCGAACACGTTGCGGTCCGCGTCATCGGCGATCAGCCACTCGAATCCGTCCGGCTCGCAGTCCCGCTCATGCAGCGCCGGCACGTTGCGGTAGAGGTGGTTGAGGTCGCGGATCAGGGTCTGGATGCCGGCATATTTGGCATCGCCGAGCAGATGCCAGTCGAGCGAGGTGTCGTGATTCCACTCGCGCTCCTGGGCGAGCTCGCAGCCCATGAACAGGAGCTTCTTGCCGGGATGCCCGAACATGAAGCTGTAATAGGCGCGCAGATTCGCAAAGCGCTGCCAGTCGTCGCCGGGCATCCGGCCGAGGATGGAGCGCTTGCCGTGCACGACCTCGTCATGCGACAGCGGCAGGATGAAGTTTTCCGAAAAGGCGTAGTGCAGGCCGAACAGGATCTCGCCGTGGTGATATTTGCGGTGGATCGGATCCTTGCTGATGTAGCGCAAGGTGTCGTGCATCCAGCCCATGTTCCACTTGTAGCCGAAGCCGAGCCCGCCCGTGTCGACCGGGCGCGACACCTGCGGCCACGCCGTGGATTCCTCGGCAGCCGTGGTCGCCTGCGGGAAATGACCGAACACGTCGATATTGGTCCGACGCAGAAACTCGATCGCCTCGAGATTCTCGCGCCCGCCATATTTGTTCGGGATCCAGCCGCCGGAGGGACGGCTGTAGTCGAGATAGAGCATCGAGGCGACGGCATCGACGCGCAGGCCGTCGATGCCGTAGCGCTCCAGCCAGAACAGCGCGTTCGAGCGCAGGAAGTTGGCGACTTCGGTGCGGCCGTAATTGTAGATCAGCGTGCCCCAATCGAGATGCCGGCCCTGCATCGGGTTGGCGTGCTCGTAAAGCGCTGTCCCGTCAAAATGGCCGAGGCCGTGCGGATCATCCGGGAAATGGCCCGGCACCCAGTCGAGCCACACCGCAAGGCCTTCGCGGTGGCAGGCATCGACCAGCGCACAGAAATCCTCAGGACTGCCAAAGCGGCTGGTCGGCGCGAACAGGCCGGTCGGCTGATAGCCCCAGGAGCCGTCGAACGGATGCTCGCTGACGGGCAGGAATTCGATGTGCGTGAAGCCCATGTCGCGTGCATAGGCCGGCAACTGCTCGGCGAGCTCGCGATAGGTCAGCCACTGGTTGTTGTCCTTGCGCCGCCAGGAGCCGAGATGCACCTCGTAGATCGAGACCGGTCGATTCAGTTTGTTGATGTCATGTGGCGCCGGCCGCGGCCGCGGCAGGCTGGTCTCGTCGACCACGATCGATGCGGTCTTGGGACGCATCTCGGCCGCGAAGGCCATCGGGTCCGATTTCAGCGGCAGGTGCTCGCCCTGCGGGCCGATGATGTCGAACTTGTAGTGGTCGCCGGCCCTGGCACGGGGAATGAACAGCTCCCAATAGCCGTTGCCGCGGACGCGCATCGGGTGGCGCCGCGCATTCCAGAAGTTGAAATCGCCGACCACGCTGACGCGACGTGCATTGGGCGCGAGTACGACGAATCCGACGCCATCGACGCCGTCGAGCACCATCGGATGCGCGCCAAGCTTGTCGTAAAGCCGCTCATGGTTGCCTTCGCCGAGCAGATGCAGGTCGAAATCACTCAGGATCGGCAGGAAACGATAGGGATCCTCGAGGTCGGTGACGTGGTCGCCGAATGTCGCCCGAAGCCGATAGCGCTGCAGCGACGGCATGGTCCCGGTGAACAGGCCGGCATCATGGATGCGCGTCAGCGGCGAGACTTCGCCGTGCTCGCCGACCACCTCGACCCGCGAGGCCTCGGGCAGGAAGGCACGCACGACGGTCCGCCCGTCGACATTGTGCTGACCGAGATAGCGAAACGGGTCGGCATGCCGACCTTCGATGATCGCAAACGCCTCGGGAGAAAGATGGGTCATGAGGACTCGCTGGCTGATGCTGGCTCGGACAGGACGCGAAGCAGGTTGCCCAATGCGACGCGCAACCAGTCCGGCCGGTGAGCCAGATCATATTCGAGCGCTCCGAGGGCTTTTTCCAGCATGAAAAAGTTAAGGAGCGCCTCCGCGGTGTGCGGATCGTCCGGCCAGAGGCGCTGGTTGGCCTTGATCTCCCGATAGCCCGTCAAAAAGGCCGCAACAGCCTGGTCGCGCCATTCCGACAGCGCGGCGGGGATCCGGCCGTGATCGTCCGGGCCTGCCCTCAGAGCACGCTCGAGCGCGACGCGGACCGAGCAATCGATCGAGCGCAGGAAGCCCGCGATGTCGCGGGCCGGCGGCGCCTTGCGCAGGCGCTCGGCGAGCGGCTGCTCCTCGTCGCCGTCGAAATCGATGATGAAGATATCATCCTTGACGATGAGGATCTGGCCGAGATGGAAATCGCCATGCAGCCGGATGTCGCAGCCGCCGACATGGTGCGGGATCAGGCTGCTGAGGCGCTCCGACAACTCGCCGCGCCTGGCGAGCACCTGGTCGACCAGCCCTCGTTCCGGATCCTTGAGGTGATCGCGGCGCTCGCTCAGGTCCGTCAGGACCCGTCCGGCCTGGGCGCGCAGCCGGTCGATCCAGTGATCGAGATGATCTGCGGTCGTGGGTTCGGGCGCGAAATCGGCGACGTCGCTGCGCGAGGCGAGCGCCGCATGCAGTTCGCCGACGCGACGGCCTGCCTGCGCCATGTAGCGCAGATAGGGCGACAGCTCCTCGCTCTGCCGCACGTCGCCGCTCGCGGCGAACACGCGCTGGTCGTCGACGTAGCGATCGAGATAGGCGGCGCTGACGGTCCAGCCGTCGCCCTGGTTCTCGATGAAACCATGGACGCAGCCGACGGTCTGCCGCTCGCCCTCCTGGATCACCTCGATGCTGCCGAGCAGCGGCGGGACATTGGCGAAGCCCACCGCCTCCGTGAGGAATCGGCCGATCTCGATCTCCGGATGCGGGCCGGCCTCCAGCTCGCGGCGGATCTTGATGAAGAACTCGTTGTTGACGACCGCCTTGCTGCTGCAGCGGTCGGTTTCGACCACGCGCACCTGCTCGGATTCGCGGATTGGCTTGTCCGGAAACCGCGACGTCGGCCGGAATTCGAGGCGCACCCCGTTTTCTTCGACCGTCAGCGATTGCTTCAGATTGTGCAGGAGCAGCGCAAGAAAGATCGGGCTGGTCGCTGCATCGAGCAGCGTTCCCTCGCGAGCGCCCTGGCGCACGGCGGCAAAGGCTTGCGGATTGTAGCGATCGCGATCGAAGCGAACCCATTCGATCTGCATCGGCAGCAGATAGCGCAGCTTGTCGTCGCGCTCAGCGGCCTTGAAGAAGATCAGCCAGGGCCGGTTGTCGCCGATGTCGCAGAACGGGATCGCCGAGGTCAGCGTCGGATGGATCGCGTCCGCCGAGCGCTCGGGGTACCAGCGCGCGCGCGCCAGATGACCGGGCAGAACGTCGCGTTCGAACACGCTGCGAGTGCGAGCCAGCGATACCCAGGTCGAGCCGAGCGGCACGACCAGCGTCTCGAACTCCGGCACCGCGCGCTGGATGATGGGCTCCGACTTCTCGCGCTCCTTGAGCTGGAACCAGTAGAATCCGTAGGGCGCGAGCGTGATCATGTAAGGCAGCTCGCCGATCGCGGGAAAGCGCGAGCGGCCGAGCATCTCGATCGGGACGCGATCCTTGAACGGCGAGAGATCGAGCTCGGTCGCCTGCGCCGAGCGCGACAGGTTGGCGACGCAGAGGATGACCTCGTCCTTGTACTGGCGGACATAGGCCAGCACCGACCGGTTGGCCGGGCGGATGAAGGTCATGGTGCCCCTGCCGAAGGCCAGCGTCGACTTGCGCACCGAGATCAGCTTCTTGGTGGCGTTCAACAGCGACGACAAGCTGCGCGATTGCGCCTCGACATTGACCGCCTCGTAGCCGTACACAGGGTCCATGATCATCGGCGCGTAGAGCCGCGCCGGGTCGGCGCGCGAGAAGCCGCCATTGCGGTCGGGAGTCCATTGCATCGGCGTGCGTACGCCGTTGCGGTCGCCGAGATAGATGTTGTCGCCCATGCCGATCTCGTCGCCGTAGTAGATGATCGGCGTGCCCGGAAACGACATCAGCAGCGAGTTCATCAGCTCGATCTTGCGCCGGTCGTTGTCCATCAGCGGCGCGAGGCGGCGGCGGATGCCGACATTGATGCGTGCGCGCGGATCGTTGGCGTAGGTCGACCACAGATAATCGCGCTCGACGTCGGTCACCATCTCCAACGTCAGCTCGTCATGGTTGCGCAGGAACAGCGCCCATTGGCAGGTCGCGGGGATGTCGGGCGTCTGGCGAAGGATGTCGGTGATCGGGAAGCGGTCCTCCTGGGCGATCGCCATGTAGATGCGCGGCATCAGCGGGAAGTGATAGGCCATATGGCATTCGTCGCCCTGGCCGAAATATTCCTGAACGTCCTCCGGCCACTGATTGGCTTCCGCCAGCAGCAGCTTGTCCTTGGCGTAATTGTCGAGCTCGACGCGCAGACGCTTGATGATCGCATGCGTTTCGGGGAGGTTTTCGTTGTTGGTGCCGTCGCGCTCGCAGAGGTAGGGGATGGCGTCAAGCCGGAAGCCGTCGACGCCGGCATCGAGCCAGCGTTTCATCACCTGGATGATGGCGTTGACCACGCGCGGATTGTCGAAATTGAGGTCCGGCTGGTGCGAGAAGAAGCGGTGCCAGTAGAACTGGCCGGCCTCCGGATCCCAGGTCCAGTTGGACTTCTCGGTATCGGTGAAGATGATTCGGGTGCCGAGATATTTCTGGTCGGTGTCGCTCCAGACGTACCAGTTGCGGGCGCTGGAGCCGGGCGGGCTGCGCCGGGCGCGCTTGAACCAGTGATGCTGGTCGGAGGTGTGATTGACCACGAGCTCGGTGATCACCCGCAGGCCGCGCCGCTTGGCCTCCTGGATGAAGCGCTTGAACTCCTTCATCGTCCCGAAATCGGGATTGATGCTGCCGTAATCGGCGATGTCGTAGCCGTCGTCGCGGCCGGGCGAGGGGTAGAACGGCAGCAGCCACAGCGTGGTGACGCCGAGGTCCTGCAGATAATCCAGCTTGTCGGTCAGGCCGGCGAAGTCGCCGACGCCGTCATTGTTGCTGTCGGCGAACGCCTTGACGTGCAGCTGGTAGATGATCGCGTCCTTGTACCAGAGACCGTCGCCGTCGGTCTCGGTCTGCAGACTCGGCGAATCCAGGGATGACATCAGGTTCACGAGGCCCTCACCTAGGAGAGAGGATGATGATGCAGCTGCGATCGGAGGCGTCTCGAAAGATGTCTCGGTCTCGGCAGATGCGGCTCTCCTCAAAAGAGGGCAGAATAGGGGAGAAAGCGTCCTTGGGGGTGACGCTCTCGAACGTGTGCGCAAATTTGTTCACGGTGATGCCATTGACAAGAAAACGGCGTCCCGGTTCGCTAGAAGCCGAGACGACCCCCTTACAAAGCTGCAAGGCTCGTTTTGTTCCCCCGGGAACGACGGCCATGCCGCGGCGTTAGGGGCTTATCTTCTTGCCGTCCCACAACAATTTACGACGTACGTCTCCCGTTACGTCCAGATCGCGTGCCGAATGGATCTCTACAGCGAAGCCCATAGTCTCGGAATCCTGACAGAATTCTACGATGGTCAGGGGCAGCGTCGTGTCACCGACGAAGCGGCGCTCAAGATCATCGTTGAGGCTTTTCCCAGGCCCACGCCTCATCGGCTGCTGAGCGGCGCGGTCGTGATTCGGTCCGGGCAGCCGGCGCGCAGCCGCCTCAACGAGGCGGCCAAGCTGCCAGTCAGGTGGACCATCAGGCGTGGCGACGCTGAGAAAGTCTCCGGGCAGGCCGCTGAGGCCCTGGTCGAGTGGCCGGGTGATCTGCCGGTCGGCAGCTATCGCCTCGAGCTGGTGGATGCGTCGTCGTACCGCGAGGAGCTGCCGCTGCTGGTCGCGCCGGCGAAGGCCTTCGGCGGTGATTTCGATCGCGTCTGGCTGCTGGCGGTCCAGCTCTACGGCATTCGATCCAGTCGCAACTGGGGCATGGGCGATTTCACCGATCTTGCCGATCTCATCACGCTTTGCGCCAAGCTCGGCGCCGATGGCGTCGGCCTCAATCCGCTGCACGCGCTGTTCGACGATCGGCCGGGCGATTTCAGCCCCTATGCACCGAATAGCCGGCTGTTCCTGAATGCGCTCTATGTCGATGTGGAGCAGGCGCCCGGCTTCGCGAACGGGCCGGACAGCAAGGTGCTCGAGCCGCTGCGGCAGGCCGAGCTGGTGGACTACAAGGGAGTGGCGGCGTTGAAATGGCCGGCCTTGCGCGCGGCCTTCGACGCCTTCATGGCTGCGCCCGGCGCCGCCGCGGCGGCGGAGTTCAAGGCCTACCGCGCCGAGCGCGGCGATCTGCTGGCGCGCTTCACCTGCTTCGAGGTGTTGCGGCATCGCTTCCAGAAGCCGTGGTGGGACTGGCCCGAGGAGTGGCGGCAGCCCGATGCGGGGCGCTGCGCGGCGCTGCTCAGCGGCCCCGATCGGAGGGAGGCCGATTTCGTCGCCTATGTGCAGTGGCTCGCCGAACGACAATTGAGCCATTGCAGGGATCTCGCGCAGCGGCTGGGAATGAAGGTCGGTCTGTATCTCGACGTTGCGGTCGGCGTTCAATCCGACGGTTTCGATGCCTGGAACGAGCAGGGCGCCATTTCGCGCACGCTGTCGGTCGGGGCGCCGCCCGATCCCTTGAACACGGTCGGGCAGAACTGGGGGCTCGCCGGCTTCAACGCGCCTGGACTGGCGCTGAAGAATTTCGAGCCGTTCCGGGAAATGGTCCGGGCGTCGATGCGGCATGCCGGCGCGATCCGGCTCGACCATGTGCTCGGTTTGAAGCGGCTCTATCTGGTGCCGCACGGATTTCCGGCCAAGCAGGGCGCTTACGTGCAGATGCCGTTCGAGGCGCTGCTCGCCGCAACCGTCATCGAGAGCGTCGCCAACGAATGCATCGTCATCGGCGAGGATCTCGGCACCGTGCCGGAGGGCTTTCGCGAGCAGATGGCCGATTGGGGATTGTGGTCCTACAAGGTGATGATCTTCGAACGCGACGACAACGGGTGCTTCCGCGATGTCGACTTCTATCCGCCGAATGCGCTGGTGACGCTGAATACCCACGATCTCTCGACCTATGCCGGCTGGCGCTCGTTCGGCGATCTCAAGACCAAACGCGGGCTGGGCATCGATCCCGGTGAAAGCGACCAGGATCGCTGGGATGCGTTGGGGCTCTGGGACGAGGTGCTCCGCCAAAACGGCATTCGAGCCAACGACGTCCACTCAGCGATCGCCTTCCTGTCGCGGACGCGGTCCCGGCTGCTGGTGATTTCCCTGGAGGATCTGCTGGAAGTGGTCGATCAGCCCAATATTCCCGGCACGATCGACGAGCATCCGAACTGGCGCCGCAAGATGCCGATCAAGCTCGAGGACATCGCCGGTGCGACCAGCGTCGCGGCGTTGAAGGCGGCGACCGCCGAACGGATCAGCCCGGCCGGCGTTTAGAACGGGGGGATTGCGGGGGGCAGTTGCACGCGGATGCCAAATGTCCTGCAGGATCGAAGACTACGCGCTGATTGGTGATTGTGAGACGGCTGCCCTGGTGAGCCGGAACGGGTCGATCGACTGGCTGTGTTGGCCGGCGTTCGATTCGGATGCCTGTTTCGCAGCCTTGCTGGGAGATCGCAGCCATGGCCGCTGGCTGATCGAGCCCCGCGGCGACGTCCGATCGACGTCTCGCCGTTATCGCGGCGACAGCCTCATCCTCGAGACGCGATACGAAACTGCGACCGGCACCGTCGAGGTGATCGATTTCATGCCTCCACGGGGCAGCGCCTCAGATGTCGTGCGGCTGGTCCGCGGCGTCTCCGGCCGGGTCGCCATGCGGATGGAGCTGATCATCCGCTTCGGGTTCGGCATCGAGATTCCCTGGGTCAAGCGCTCGGAGGATCGCTCCGCGCTGCTCGCCATCTGCGGCCAGGACATGGCGGTGTTGCACACGCCGGTCGCCACCCGCGGCGAGGACATGACCACGGTGGCGGAGTTCGAGGTCGCTGCCGGCGACACCGTGCCCTTCGTGCTCACCTACGGTCCGTCGCATCTGCCGGTGCCCAAGGCGATCGATCCGGATCAGGCGCTTGACGACACCGAAACGTTCTGGGCCGACTGGTCGCGGCGCTGCACCCATCAGGACGAGCATCGTGCGCTTGTGATGCGCTCGCTGATCACCTTGAAGGCGCTTACCTACGCGCCGACCGGCGGCATCGTCGCGGCGCCGACCACCTCGCTGCCGGAGAAGCTCGGCGGCCGGCGCAACTGGGACTACCGGTTCTGCTGGCTGCGTGACGCGACATTCACGCTGCTGGCGCTGATGAACTCGGGCTACACGGAGGAAGCGCTGGCCTGGCACAACTGGCTGCTGCGCGCCGCGGCCGGCGCTCCCGCCTATATGCAGATCATGTATGGCATCATGGGCCAGCGGCGGCTGATGGAGTGGGAGGCCGAGTGGCTGCCGGGCTACGAGGGTGCCCAGCCGGTGCGGATCGGCAATGCCGCGCATGCGCAGCTCCAGCTCGATGTCTACGGCGAACTGATGGATGCCTTCCACCAGGCCCGCATGACCAAGCTCAAGCTGGACGACGGCACCTGGGACCTGGAATGCGCGGTGCTCGACCATCTCACCGACGTCTGGGACCAGCCCGACCACGGCATCTGGGAACGCCGCGGCGATGGCCGTCATTACGTGTTTTCCAAGGTGATGACCTGGGTCGCGTTCGATCGCGCGATCAAGAGCGCGGAGAAGTTCGGGTTCAAGGCGCCGCTGGAGCGCTGGCGGCGGCTGCGCGAGGCCATTCATCGCGACGTCTGCGACAAGGGCTACGACGAAGGCCTCGGCAGCTTCGTCGAGTCCTATGGCTCGCGGCTGCTCGATGCCAGCCTGCTGCTGTTGCCGGCGGTCGGCTTCCTGCCGTGCTCCGATTCGCGCATTCGCGGCACGGTCGAGGCGATCGAGCAGCATCTGCTGCGGGATGGCTTCGTGCTCCGGCACGATCCGCGCGACGTCTCTCCGGACGAGCAGCAGCCGATCGAAGGCGCGTTCCTGGCCTGCACGCTGTGGCTGGCCGACGCGCATGTTCTGGCGGGCGCCACCGAAAAAGCCGAGACGCTGTTCCGCCGCGTTGTGAACATCGCCAACGACGTCGGACTGCTGGCCGAGGAGTACGACACCGAGGCACGGCGGCAGACCGGCAACTTTCCCCAGGCGCTGACGCATATCGCGCTCATCAACACGGCGCAGAATCTGAGCAGTGCCAAGAAGGCCAGCGACAAACCCGCAAGGCAGCGGTCGGAAGCCTGAGTTGCCGCGTGTCAGCTTGCGGATGAGCCTTGCGCGTTCTCTGCCAGGATCATCTCCATGGCATTGGCAAAGCCTTCGTCCTGGTTGGACGTGGTGATCCGCTTGGCTTTGCTCTTCACCTCGTCGCTGGCATTGCCCATGGCGATCGACAAGCCGCTCACCTCGAACATCGCGACATCATTGTGCATGTCGCCGATGGTCGCGACCTGGTCGAGCGGGATACCGAGCCGCTGGGCCATCGCTTTGACGAAGGTGCCCTTGTTGCGGCCTGGCGGCGTGATGTCGAGATAGTAGCTCTGCGAGCGGACAGCGGTCGCTTCCGCCCCCAATGCCTGCTGCATCTGGCTCTCGCAGCGCGCCAGCAGCTCGAAATCGCTGCTGGCGCCGACGATCTTGCAGGCGTTCGACAGATAGGGGGAGAAATCGTCGACGATCGTCGGCTCCGCGCGAATGGCGCGCCGCTCGTTCGGGACGTACTCGCCGTCCGGATTGCGCGTCAGCCAGGCATCATTGGTGAAGACCCAGATGTCGACGCCGGATTGATGGAGAAGATCGACGCAGCGCGCGGCGGCCGCGGGCGGGATCAGGCTCTGCTCGAGCGGGCGCATGTCGGCGCCGATGATCGAGCTGCCGTTGAACGGGCCGACCGGAAGGCTGATCTGCAGCGGCTCGATCAGAAAGCGCATGCCGATCGCCGGGCGGCTCGAGGTGAGCGTGAAGGCGACGCCGCATTCATGCAGCCGTCGCGCCACCTTCGCGGCCCGCTCGGTCAGAACCTTGTCCTTGGTCAGCAGCGTGCCGTCGACGTCGGATACGACGAGAGCGATGCGGGTCATGAGCCCTTCCTGTTCGCGGTCAGGAGCAGCGCCGACCGGCGTGAAGCTGTTGCATGATGTCGTCCACGATCGCCGCGACCGGCGCGTCGACCGAGACGGCGATGGGATGCTCGGCGGCCCCAGGTGGTTCCAGGGTGGCGAACTGGCTGGCGAGCAGGCCCGGCGGCATGAAGTGCCCCTCGCGATGGCTCATCCGCTCGCCGATCAGCTCCTGACTGCCTTGGAGATAGACCATGCGGACATCGTTGCGGTCGCCGACGAGGATGTCGCGATAGGCCTTCTTGAGCGCAGAGCAGGCGATGATGATGTGCTGGCCCGCAGTGCGGCAACGCGCGATCTCCGCCGCAATGGCCTGCAGCCAGGGCCAGCGATCCTCGTCCGTGAGCGGGTGGCCGGCGCTCATCTTGGCGACGTTCGCGGGCGGGTGAAAGCTGTCGCCATCCTCGAAACGCCAGCCGAGGCGCTGGCCCAATGCTTCCCCGATCGTGCTCTTGCCGGAGCCGGACACGCCCATGATGACGAGCGCATGGGGCAGGTCAGATCTCGCCACTTCGCCCCTCCGGCCAGGCCTCGCTGTCGATGAGCAGGATCGTCTGCTGAATCGAGCGGGCGCGATTGGCGGGCAGGTCCTCACCGGCCAGTACCCGCGCCATGACCGCGCGCTTGTCGGCACCGGCGACCTCGAACAGCATGGTTCGGCAGGAGGCGAGCGCAGGCAAGGTCAGGCTGATCCGCGGCACGAAGGGTGCGACGTGGGCCTTGTCGACGCCGACAACCCAGCGATCGGTGACGTCGATTGCGGGAAAGCCGGGAAATAGCGACGCGACATGGCCGTCGGGACCGATGCCGAGCAGCACGAGGTCGAACAGCGGCCGCCCGGAGTCGAGCCGCGCGGCGCCGTAGAACGCTTCCAGCGTGCGCTGATAGTCGCGGGCAATGGCCTCCGGGTCCGACCCATCGGTCGCGATCGGGTGGATGTTGGCGGCCGGCGCGCAGGCATCGAGGAACACGTGACGTGCCGTGGTCATGTTGTGCAGGGAATCGCCGGGCGGAACATATCGCTCGTCACCGATGAACCAGTGGACGCGCGGCCATGGAATCCGTTCACGATAAGCGTCCGTCGCCAGCAGCTCATAGAGCTGCCTCGGGCTCGATCCTCCGGTGAGACAGATGGCCACGCGTCCCGGATTGGTATCAGTCCGAGCCAGGAGATGTTCGGCCGCGACCCTCGCCATCGTCGCCCGGTCGGCGACGCGCACGAGCTTGCGGTCCTGCGGCCCGGCCACGGCTAAACCAGCTTGCGCCAGCTGCGGCCGTCGCGGGCCAGGAGATCGGCCGCCGCCTCAGGTCCCTCGCTGCCGGCTGCGTAGGAATGCAGGCCATCGCGGCCAGCCTTCTTCCACGCCCCGATGAACGGCTCGACGGCCTTCCAGCCGGCTTCGACGCTGTCGGCGCGCTGGAACAGGATGTTGTCGCCGATCATGCAGTCATAGATCAGCGTCTCGTAGCCGGTGGCCGGCTCAGCCTGGAAATAGTCCTTGTAGTTGAACTTCATCTGCACGCCGTCGGTGCGGATGGTGGGGCCGGGTACCTTGGTGTTGAACTGCAGCGTGATGCTCTGGGTCGGCTCGATGCCGATGACCAGATAGTTTTCGGCCAGGGTTTCGATCGGCGTGCAACTGAACATCGCGAACGGCGCCTGGCGGAACTTGATCGCCACCTCGGTGCGCTTGGCGCCAAGCGCCTTGCCGGTGCGCAGATAGAACGGAACGCCGGCCCAGCGCCAATTGTCGATCGTGAGCTTGAAGGCGGCATAGGTCTCGGTGGTGCTGTCGGGACGGACGTCCTTGCTCCTGACATAGTCGGGCAGTTCGGCGCCGCCGATCATGCCGGCCGTGTACTGGCCGCGCACCGAGTTGAGCAGCGCCTCCCGTTCGCTCAACGGCTGGATCGCCGACAGCACCTCCGCCTTCTCGGAGCGGACGGTATGTGCATCGAACCGTGCCGGCGGCTCCATCGCCACCAGCGACAGCAATTGGAATAGATGGTTGGGGACCATGTCGCGCAGCGCGCCGGTGGCGTCGTAGAAGCTGCCACGCGTGCCGACGCCGAGCTTCTCCTCGACGGTGATCTGGACATGGTCGATGTGATGCCTGTTCCAGATCGGTTCGAACATGCCATTGGCGAAACGCAGCACCAGGATGTTCTGCACCGTCTCCTTGCCGAGGTAATGATCGATCCGGTAGATCTGGTGCTCGGTCACGAGCTGCAGCAGCTCGTCGTTCAGCTTCTTGGCCGAGGCGAGGTCGGTGCCGAACGGCTTTTCCACCACGAGGCGGCGCCAAGCATTGCCGTCCTCCCGCAGCAACCCGACGCGCCCGAGCTGTTGCGCGATCGGCGCAAAGGCGCTCGGTGGCGTCGCCAGGTAGAACAGCCGATTGCCGTGGGTCTCCCGCGCGGCTTCCAGCTTTTCCAGCCTCTCCTTCAACTGATCGAAGCTTTCCGGCTCCTTCGGATCGGCCTCGATCGCAGTCACGCATTGCAACAGGCGCTGCGCGATCTCATCCTCGATCGGGCGTGTGGCGTATTTGCGCAGGCCTTCCATGAGATTGTCGCGCAGTTGCTCGCTCGACATGCCCTTGCGGGCAATGCCGACGATGCAGAGCCTGTCCGGCAGCAGATGATTGGCCGCGAGATTGTAAAGCGATGGCAAGACGAGCCGATGGGTCAGATCGCCGGTCACACCGAAGATCACGAAGGCGCAGGCGTCAGGCTTCTGGTGTTGCGGCTGATGCGAACGGTGGGCGGTCACGCGCGGTCCGCCTTCGGCTTGACGATCTCGGGCGCGCTCTGGCGCGCCGGGTCTGGGTGCTGTTCGGGCTCCTTGTGTCCGCCGAAGCCTTCGCGCATGGCCGAGAGAATCTTCTCCGCGAACGTGTGCTCCTGGCGCGAGCGGAAACGGGCGAACAAGGCGGCGGTCAACACCTCGGCCGGCACCGCCTCGTCGATCGCCGCATTCACGGTCCAGCGGCCCTCGCCGGAATCCTCGACATAGCCGGAATATTTCTCCAGACCGGGCTGCCGCGCCAGCGCGCTGGCGGTGAGGTCGAGCAGCCAGGACGGAATGACGCTGCCGCGGCGCCACACCTCGGCGATATCTGCGAGATCGAAGTCGAAGCGGTGCGCCTGCGGCAGCGCCGCGCTGTTCGCATTCCTGAGGATGTCGAAGCCCTCGGCATAGGCCTGCATCAGGCCATATTCGATGCCGTTGTGGATCATCTTGACGAAGTGCCCGGCGCCCACCGGACCGGCATGCAGATAGCCCTGCTCGACGCGCAGGTCGCGGCCATCACGGCCCGGTGTGCGCGGGATGTCGCCGATCCCAGGCGCGAGCGCGGCGAAGATCGGATCGAGCCGGTCGACGACCGGCTTGTCGCCGCCAATCATCATGCAGTAGCCGCGATCGAGGCCCCAGACCCCGCCGGAGGTGCCGACGTCGACGTAGTGCAGACCGCGCTCCTTCAGCGCCTTGCCGCGGCGGACGTCGTCCTGCCAAAAACTGTTGCCGCCGTCGATGATGACATCGTCTCGGGTCATCAGCCCGGTGAGCTGCTCGACGGTGGCTTCCGTGATCTTGCCGGCCGGCAGCATGATCCATGCGTGCCGCGGCGTTGCGAGCTTACCGACGAACTCCTCGAGGCTCGCGGCGCCGGTGGCGCCTTCGGAGACCAGCGCGGCCACGGCCTTTGCGTCGCGATCATAGACCACGCAGGAGTGCCCCGCGCGCATCAGGCGGCGCACGATGTTGCCGCCCATCCGCCCGAGACCGATCATTCCAAGCTGCATCGACGAGGCCCTTCCTAGCTCAGCGCTTCGCTGATCGCGCTGTCGAGCATCTTCAGGCCCGATTTCAGATTGCCTTTGAGATGGACCCGAAGAGCCCGGCGCCCGCGCTCGGCGAGCACGTCGAAATCGCCGCGCGCCTGCGCCGCCTTGATCACGCCGAAGCTCGCCTTCTGCCCGGGGATCGGCAGATCCTCGGCATCGTCGGCGGTGATCTGGAGAAACACGCCGCTGTCCGGACCGCCCTTGTAGGCCTGACCGGTCGAGTGCAGGAAGCGCGGACCGAATTCGGCGCAGGTGGCGAGGTGCTTGGCATCGCGCAGCCTCAGCCGGATCCGCTGCAGCGTGTCGATATTGCCTGCATTGCGGTCGATATAGCCGAGCAGGGCGATGTAGTCGCCGTCGCCGGCGCGGCCGAGATGCGCCTTCAGCCAGGACGCGAGCGTGCCGTCGGCGCCATGCCCGCGCAGGCTCTCGGCGTTCTGCGCATCGGTGTAGAGCTCGCAGCCCTTGATCGATACGACGGGCTCCTCCGCCGGCAGTGCGCCGCTTTGCTCGAACGCCGCGGTCAGTTCGCGGGTCTTGATCTTGGCCGATTCGACGTCCGGCTGGTCGAACGGGTTGATGCCGAGCACGGCGCCGGCGACGGCGGTCGCCATCTCGAAGCGGAAGAATTCCTGCCCGATCTGGTCGATCGACTTCATGACGATGCGCACGACGGGATGACCGGCGTCCTCGATCGCGGCGAGCTTCGCTTCATGGCCCGCCACCTCGTCGCCGTCGATCTTGATGTCGATGAAGAAGCGATCATGACCGTAGACCTCGGGCGAGGTGACTGGTTCGCCATCGATCGGGATCAGGCCCTTGCCTTCCTTGCCCGTGGACTCCGCGATCAACTGCTCGGCCCAGGCGCCGAAATCGGCGATCTTGGGCGAGGCGAAGATCGTCACCTTGTCGCGGCCTTCGAGGCCGGCAAGGCCCATCGCCAGACCGAGCTGCACACCCGGGTTCTGTAGCGGCGGCACGTCGGGCCCGCAGGAGCGCACCATGGACAGCGCCTGCGTGATCAGCCTGCGCACGTCGATGCCGGCGGTGGCGGCCGGCACCAGACCGAACGGCGACAGCACCGAATAGCGGCCGCCGATGCTCGGCTCGCCGTGGAAGATGCGGGCGAAGCCTTGCGCGCGGGCCGCCTTCTCCAGCGACGAGCCGGGATCGGTCACGGCAATGAAGCGATGGCCGGCCTTCTTGGACCCGATCGCATCGGATACGCGCGCAAAGAAATAGTCCTTCATCGCGTTCGGCTCGGTGGTGCCGCCCGACTTGGAGGAGACGATGAATACCGTCCTGGCGATGTCGATCGCCTTCTCCATCGCGCGCACCTGCGCCGGATCGGTGGAGTCGAGCACGTGCAGCTTGGGGAAGCCGGCCCTGCGCGGGAACGTTTCGGCCAGCACTTCCGGCCCGAGGCTGGAGCCGCCCATGCCGAGGACCACGGCGTCGGAGAATTTCTGTCCCTTCACCCGCTGCGCGTAGTCCTCGTAATCGGCGATGTCGGCCTTCTCCGCGCTGGTCAGCCAGCCCAGCCATTTGTGCTCGTCTCGGCCGGTCCAGACCGTCGCGTCCTTGTGCCAGAGCCGGCGGATCCTGGCGTCCTTGCGCCACTCCTCGGTGGCGGAGGCGACCTTCTTCTGCAGATCAGCAGCAACCGTGATCGACTGCTGCCCAAGCCCGGTCCCGAGCACGACGGCGCGCTTGTGCGCAACCGCGCCATAGAGCTTGTCGGCGGCGTCCGCGAACTGCTTGACGCCGTCGACCACGAGATCTGCGGTGATGTCGTCGAGCGAGATGCCGGTCTTCGCCAGATCCTCCAGGGCGGCCTGAGCGGCGTCGACGTCTTCCTCCAGACTGTCGCGCACCTTGCCGTGATCACGGAAGGCGTCCAGCGTGGCCGGCGGCACGGTGTTGACGGTGTTCGGCCCGATCAGCTCCTCGACATAGAGGACGTCGCTGTAGTCCTTGTTCTTGGTGCCGGTGGAGGCCCAGAGCAGCCGCTGCGGCTTGGCCCCTTGCTTGGCCAGCCGCTCCCAGCGCGCGCCGGCGAACAGCTGCTTGTAGTCCTGATACGCCATCTTTGCATTGGCGATGGCGATCCTGCCCTTGAGCGCGGCCAGCCGCTCCTTCTCGGTCGGATCATTGGCCTGGGCGATCTTCTCGTCCAGCTGCTTGTCGACGACGCTGTCGATGCGGCTGACGAAGAACGAGGCCACGCTGGCGACATGCGACGGATCGCCGCCGGCGCCGACGTAGGCTTCGAGGCCGGCAATATAGGCTTCGGCAACCTGCCGGTAGACGTCTTGCGAAAACAGCAAGGTGATGTTGACGCTGATGCCCTTGGAGATCAGGTGCTCGATCGCGGGCAGACAGGCGTCGGTCGCCGGCACCTTGATCATCAGATTCCTGCGGTCGACCGCCGTCCAGAGCTGCTCGGCCTCGGCGATCGTGCCCTTGCTGTCCATCGCCAGATAGGGCGAAACTTCGAGGCTGACGAAGCCGTCATTGCCATCGAAGCGGTCGTAGACCGGCCGCAACACGTCGGCGGCATTCTGGATGTCCTCGACGGCGACGGCCTCGAACAGCTGCGTCGGCGATCGATCGCCGTTCTTCAGCGCCGTGGCGATCGGTGTGTCATATTCGTCGGAGCTGCCGATCGCCTTCTCGAAAATCGCGGGATTCGAGGTGACGCCCTTGACGCCATCCTCATCGATCAGCCGCTTGAGGTCGCCTTTGGCGACGAAGCCGCGTGCGAGGAAATCGAGCCAGACCGCCTGGCCGTGTTCTTCGAGAGCTTTGACCGGATTCATGATGCCTATCTATGTGCGTCGGCTTGCTTTTTTGGGTTCCCGCCTGGCAGCTGCCAGGTCGATAGGGACCTCACATGAACAACTATGCGCCAGCCCTCAGGAGAACGCCATTCATAATGGATTGATCCCTCTGGAATCCCAAGAGCTTCGAGCCGGGGTGACGTGCCGGCGGGGCGCGTCCGGAGGGAGATCGGCAGGCGACGCGAAGCCCGCCGCTGATCGTTCCGGCCAAAGCGCGCGGCAGAGCCGCCAGAGCGCGGTCGGCGTTCGGCCTGCGTCGACCTCAGCAGTGCTCGTGCGCCGGAGAGGCCCCGGGAGGCAAGCAAATGCCGTCGATCGAAAGCTTCTCCGGCTTGCAATGCTGGAAAGGTGCCACATGTGTTCTGGGTAATGGTGCCCTACGCAACGGATCATGGCGAACGTCTCACGGTTGTCGCCTCGGCAGCGCCTCACGAGTGTCGGCGTATAACCCATGATGCTTTCCGGCTGCAGATGCTCAGCGGCGAACTGCCGTGTGATCATGGCAATGATCGGCATCGAGTGATCCATCCGGCTTCGGCCGCGCGTTATTTTACGACGTTCGGATCTGGCGGCGAACATGCGTGCGCGCGGCCCTATGAGATGCATGCGCTCATCGCTCGCTCGAGGACGTTGTATGAGCGACGGCAGATGCGGTCGCAGGCCCATATTTGGTCGGCCGCCGTGGCCGGCGCGCATCAGGTCGCGCAGCGAATGAGACGTTCCCTGCCTGGAGCGCTCGCGAGAAGAGCTGCGTTCACTCGCGGTTCACTTCGGGAAGAGAGACTGATTTTGGAGCTGTCACGCCACCAGTTCACGTGGCTTCACAACACCTTGTGCGGCGCAGGGAGACTACGGTGCCGGGGTATTGCGGATGTTGCGAAGCAGAGACAATGAGGTACAAATGGGGAGAGTCGGCCGGCTTTTGCCGAACTATTGAGCGAAGTGCATGTTGATAGGGCATATGCTGCATGCACTTTGCGTTGCGGAAAAGGACGAAGACGGTGCCCAATGGGGGCTAGCGCGCTTCACTCTGAGTCGGTTCGGGATCAGCAGGAACGTACTTGGATCTCGGCCCGTTGCAGCAGTGCGGCGGAACCTACGTGGAGAGGGATCATGTACAACGATTCGTTGTTCAACGCGTTCGCAAGGTCGTTCGAGGCACGCAGCCAGACCGACATGTCGATGCAGGAATATCTAGAATCGTGTCGAACCGACCCGATGCGATACGCGAACGCCGCTGAACGACTACTAGCTGCGATCGGCGAGCCTCAGATGATAGACACGGCCAAGGACCCACGCCTTGGCCGTATTTTTTTGAACCGGACGGTTCGCCTGTATCCTGCATTCGCCGGCTTCTACGGCATGGAGGACACGATCGAGCGCATCGTCGGCTTCTTCCGTCACGCCGCGCAGGGTCTCGAAGAGCGCAAGCAGATCCTCTATCTGCTCGGACCGGTCGGCGGCGGCAAGTCGTCGCTGGCCGAACGGCTGAAGCAGTTGATGGAAACCCATCCGATCTACGTGCTCAAGGCCGGAGATGAGCTGAGCCCCGTGTTCGAGTCGCCGCTCGGCCTGTTCGATCCCGACACGCTGGGCCCGATGCTCGAGGAGAAATACGGCATTCCGCGCCGCCGTTTGTCCGGCCTGATGAGCCCGTGGTGCTACAAGCGGCTCGAAGCCTTCGGCGGCGACATCTCGCAGTTCCGCGTCGCCAAGATCCAGCCGTCGCGGCTGCGCCAGATCGGCATCGCCAAGACCGAGCCCGGCGACGAGAACAACCAGGACATCTCCTCGCTGGTCGGCAAGGTCGATATCCGCAAGCTCGAGACCTACGCGCAAAACGATCCCGACGCCTACAGCTATTCGGGCGGTCTCAACCGCGCCAACCAGGGCATTCTCGAATTCGTCGAGATGTTCAAGGCGCCGATCAAGATGCTGCATCCGCTGCTGACGGCGACGCAGGAAGGCAACTATATCGGCACCGAGAACATCGGCGCCATTCCCTACAACGGCGTGATCCTCGCCCACTCCAACGAGTCGGAGTGGCAGAGCTTCAAGACCAACAAGAACAACGAGGCCTTCATCGACCGCATCTGCGTCATCAAGGTGCCGTACTGCCTGCGCGTCACCGAGGAGCGCAAGATCTACGAGAAGCTGATCCAGGGCTCCGAGCTCTCCACCGCGCCCTGCGCGCCGGCGACCTTGGACACGCTCGCCCGCTTCTCGGTGATGTCGCGCCTGCGCAAGCATGAGAACTCGACGCTGTATGCCAAGATGCGGGTCTATGACGGCGAGAGCCTCAAGGAGTCCGATCCGAAGGCGCGCAGCGTGCAGGAATATCGCGATGCTGCCGGCGTCGACGAGGGCATGGACGGCATCTCCACCCGCTTTGCCTTCAAGGTGCTGGCTGCGACCTACAATCACGATACGGCGGAAGTATCGGCCGACGCCGTGCATCTGATGTACGTGCTGGAGCAGTCGATCAAGCGCGAGCAACTGCCCGAGGAGATCGAGAAGCGCTACCTCGAATTCATCAAGGCGGATCTCGCGCCGCGCTACGCCGAGTTCATCGGCCACGAGATCCAGAAGGCCTATCTCGAATCCTACTCCGATTACGGCCAGAACCTGTTCGATCGCTACGTCGACTACGCCGACGCCTGGATCGAGGATCAGGACTTCAAGGATCCCGATACGGGACAGCTGCTCAATCGCGAGCTGTTGAACCAGGAGCTGACCAAGATCGAGAAGCCGGCCGGGATCGCCAACCCGAAGGACTTCCGCAACGAGGTTGTCAAGTTCTCGCTGCGCTCCCGAGCCCAGAATGGAGGCAAAAATCCGTCCTGGACCTCCTACGAAAAGATCCGCGAAGTCATCGAAAAGAGGATATTCTCGCAGGTCGAGGATCTGCTTCCGGTCATCTCGTTCGGTACCAAGAAGGACGGCGAGACCGAGAAGAAGCACGACGACTTCGTCGCGCGCATGGTCGAACGCGGCTACACCGAGCGGCAGGTCCGTCGGCTGGTCGAGTGGTACATGCGCGTGAAGCAGGCGGGTTGATCGTGGTCCGGCGCCGATGTTCACTGCAGGTGCGGCAGGCCATCGGTCTGACGTCGGCGCCAGGGTTACGAACGAGATGAACGTTCGACGCTGAGCTTCGCTGGGAGGCGTCGGACAGGCAGAGGGTGCCGTTGCAGTGTCGGGTCCGATACTGCACCGCGGCATCGCGGCGGGGGAGAGCAGGAGTCGAAGCCGCTGCAGCAGGAGGCGTATGGAACGTGGTCATGCACATCATTGATCGGCGCCTGAATCCGGGCGGCAAAAGTCTCGAAAATCGTCAGCGATTTTTGCGCCGCGCCAAGGCCCTGGTTCAGGGAGCGGTCAAGAAGACCTCGCAGGACCGCGACATCAAGGACGTGCTGGAGGGCGGCGAAGTCTCGATCCCGCTCGACGGCATGGACGAGCCGCGCTTCCGCCGCGAGGGCGGCACCCGCGACATGGTGCTGCCCGGCAACAAGAAGTTCGTCGAAGGCGACATCCTGCCGCGCTCCGGCGACGGCAGCGGCCGCAAGTCGGCACCAGGGCAGGGCGACAGCGAGGACGCGTTCCGCTTCGTGCTGAGCAAGGAGGAGTTCGTCAATCTCTTCCTGGACGATCTCGAGCTGCCTGATCTCGCCAAGCGCAAATTCGCCGAGGCCGAGAGCGAGGGGCTGGTGCGTGCCGGCTACTCGACGTCGGGCTCACCGGCCAACATCTCGATCAGCCGCACCGTCACCCGCGCCTTGGCCCGCCGCGTGGCGCTGCGCCGTCCGCGGCCGGAGGCGATTGCCGAGCTCGAGGCCCAGCTGGAGCAGGAGACCGACGACGACAAGCGTGCCGCGCTTCTGGCCGAGCTCGAGGCCCTGAAGGCCAAGGCCAAGCGCATCCCCTTCATCGATCCGATCGACATCCGCTACCGCCGCTTCGAGGCCGTGCCGAAGCCGATCGCGCAGGCCGTGATGTTCTGCCTGATGGACGTGTCCGGCTCGATGTCGGAGCACATGAAGGACCTCGCCAAGCGTTTCTACATGCTGCTCTACGTGTTCCTGACCCGGCGCTACCGTCATGTCGAGATCGTCTTCATCCGTCATACCGATCGCGCCGAGGAGGTCGACGAGCAGACCTTCTTCTATGGACCGGCATCCGGCGGCACCTTGGTATCGAGCGCCCTGCAATGCATGCACGACATCGTCCGCTCGCGCTTCCGCCCCTCGGACTGGAACATCTACGCGGCGCAGGCCTCCGACGGCGACAACGCCACCTCGGATTCCGAGAACGTCGCCCGTCTCTTGACCGACAACATCCTGCCGGTGTCGCAGTTCTTCGCCTATCTCGAGGTCGGTGAATCCGGCACCTATTCGTTCGAGATGCCGGACTCCGCACTGTGGTCGCTGTATGAGCGGCTGCGCGCCGATGGCGAGCCGCTGTCGATGCGCAAGGTGCGTGACCGCAGCGAGATCTTCCCGGTGTTCCACGACCTGTTTCAGCGTCGCGGCACCACGCAGGAGAGGGCGGCGTCATGAGCGGGTTGCTGTTCGAGGGCGCGGATTGGAATTTCCTCACCCTGCAGCGCATCCACGATGCCTGCGAAGCCGTCGCCGAGAAGGAGCTCGGGCTCGACACCTATCCCAACCAGATCGAGGTGATCACGGCCGAGCAGATGCTCGACGCCTATTCCTCGGTCGGCATGCCCCTGTTCTACAAGCACTGGTCGTTCGGAAAGCACTTCGCCTACCACGAGGCCTCGTACCGCAAGGGCCTGATGGGCCTCGCCTATGAGATCGTGATCAACTCCTCGCCCTGCATCTCCTATCTGATGGAGGAGAACACGGCGACGATGCAGACCTTGGTGATCGCGCACGCCGCGTTCGGCCACAACCATTTCTTCAAGAACAACTATCTGTTCAAGCAGTGGACCGACGCCGACGGCATCCTCGACTATCTCGATTTCGCCCGCGGCTACATCGCGCAATGCGAGGAGCGCTACGGCCGGCTCGCCGTCGAGCATACGCTGGACGCGGCGCATGCGCTGATGTCGCACGGCGTCGACCGCTATCCCGGCAAGAAGAAGCTCGACTTCCGCGAGGAGGAGAAGCGCGCCGGCAAGCGCAGGCTCTACGAGGAGGGCCAGTTCAACGATCTCTGGCGTACGGTGCCGACCGGCCCGGTCAAGACCAATGCGATGCTGAACGTCGAACGGCGCCGCGCGCTGCTCGGCCTCCCGCAGGAAAATCTGCTCTATTTCCTGGAGAAGACCGCGCCGCGGCTGGCGATGTGGCAGCGCGAATTGCTGCGCATCGTCCGCCACATCGCGCAATACTTCTATCCGCAGGGCCAGACCAAGGTCATGAACGAGGGCACGGCGACCTATGTGCATTATCGCATCATGAACCGGCTGCACCAGAACGGCCGCCTCACCGACGGCAACTTCCTGGAGTTCCTGCAGTCGCACACCAACGTCGTCTTCCAGCCGGAGTTCGACGATCCGCGCTTCTCCGGATTCAACCCTTACGCGCTCGGCTTTGCGATCATGCAGGACATCGAGCGCATCGTGAAGGACCCGACCGACGAGGACCGCGAATGGTTTCCGGACATCGCCGGCACCGGCGACGAGATGGCGGTGCTGCGCGACGTCTGGGCCAATTATCGCGACGAGAGCTTCATCAGCCAGTTCCTCAGCCCCAACCTGATCCGACAGCTCAGACTTTTCCACCTGCATGACGATCCGGCCGAGCGCGCCGGCATCCTCGTCGACGCCATTCATGACGAGCGCGGCTATCGCCGCGTCCGCCGCGAGCTGTCCAAGCAGTACGACGTCGGTTGCATCGATCCGAACATCGAGGTGGTCGATGTCGATCTCGCCGGCGACCGCCGCCTGATGCTGCGGCATACCGTGGTGAAGGGGGCCCAGCTCAGCGAGACCGACACCAAGCGCGTGCTGCAGCATCTCGCCGATCTCTGGAGCTACGACGTCTCGCTGGTGGAAGTCGACGCCGCCACCGACAAGGTGCTGAAGGAGTACGTGCTCAATCCCCGGATACAACCGGCGGCCGCCTAGCGCGGCCGCCAAGCCTTAGATGTCCGCAAACACCTCGAGCAGATTGCCGTCGGGATCCCTGAAGAACAGCGTGCGGTGGCCGAAGGGCTGGTCCGTCGGCGGCTCCATGAGGGCGATGCCCTTGCCGGTCAGCTCGGCCGCGCAGCGGTCGACATCGTCGCGGGTCACCTTGAAGGCGAGCTGAAGCGATGCGCTCCCTGGCGGCGTCGGCTGGTCCGAGGCCAGCCGTTGCGGCCGGGCGAGCGCCAGCGTGTTGCTGCCGGCCTGGTACTCGATCCAGCCTTGTGACAGCTCGCGCAGCAGGGGAAAGCCCAGCACCTCTTCATAGAAGCGGCGCATCGCGGACCAGTCGCGCACCAGGATGACGGTGTAGTCGATGGCCCGGATGGCCCGGAACGGGGATGTCTGCTGTCCGGCGTCGGTCATGATCAGTCTCTCGTTCTGCAGGCGGGACCTGCAGCTTACGTGTTGCGGCGAGTGGCGTGAACGGGATCGGGGCGCTATGGTATGCGGGTTGGCCGGACGCGCCGGCCCGTGCAGCCGGATCGGCTGTCAATGGCGCAGATCGAAGCTCGGGCGTGAGAGGCGTGGTCGGACCAGGGAAGACGGCGGCGGCGGAGCGGCGGGACCGGTTCATTCCGTTGCGCAAGTCGGACATTCTTGATGGCCTGATCTCGAACGGCCATGTCGATGACGCCCAGGCCAGCGAGCTGCGGCAGCTGGCGCGTATGCTCGGCGCGATTCTGCACCATCAATATTTCGACGAGCTCGATCGGTTCCGCGACGCCTATTTCGACTTCGATCCCGAGGTGCCGGTCGGCCGCCGTCGATCGCCGGAGGATCTCGACGCGGCCTATCGCAGCCTCGCCGACGAAGTCGTGCGGGTACTCGGCGAGGCCAATTTCATCGAGATCAGCCATGGCGAGATCGAGCGCGCCTTTGCCGAGCATGCGCTGGTGCGGGTCAAGCTGAAGGCGCCGATCTCCGACTATCGTGCCGTACGGATGTTCCGGCGTGGCCAGCATCAGGAGATGATCGAGGTCCCCATGCTGTATGGGCTGCGACGGCGCAAGCATGAGATCGAGGTCTATGACGACATCGTGCTGATGGTCGCGACCAAGCCCGACGAGCCGGTCAAGAAGAAGAGCAAGGCCGCCGCCTGGCGCGGCCGCAACAAGATCCGCGGCGGCGCGGTGCTGTTCAAATATTTCCGCCACATCGCGCGCTTCGACCTCGAGGCGCTGCTGCCGAACGTCCGCGTCGTCATGGGCCTGCGCGAGCAACTGACGCTGGGCGTGCCGGCGCTCGTCGGCGGCGTACCGATCCTGCTCAAGCTGGCTTCGACCTTGACCGTGCTGTTCATCGTCGCCGGCTTTTATCTCGGCCTCAGCGGCACCGTGCACGACAACGATACGGAGCAGGCGCTGGCGGCGCTGTCGGGATTGTTCGCGCTCGGCGCCTTCATCCTGCGGCAATGGGGCAACTTCCATCGCCAGTCGCTGATCCATCAGAAGCAGGTCACCGACAACATCTACTTCCGCAACGTCAACAACAATTCCGGCATCTTCAACTATTTGATCGGCGAGGCCGAGGACCAGGACTGGAAGGAAGCGATGCTGGCCTATGGCGGCCTGCTGCTGGCGTCGGTGCCGCTCTCGCGTGCTGCATTGGGCAGCCATGTCGAGGAGTTGCTACAGCAGATGTTCGGGCTGGGTCGGGCGTTCAATATCGATGAGGCGCTGCTGCGGCTGCGCGAGTTTGGGCTTGTGAGTGGTGGCGACGACGCGCTCTCGGCGCTGCCGCTGCCAGAGGCGATCGCGCAGCTCGATCGCGTTTGGGCGAGCGCGCTGCGGCCGCAATCGTCATAAACGATGACGGGCCTCATGGTTCAAGACGCGCCTGCGGCGCTCCTCACGATGAGGAGCGAGGGCGCGGCTCACCAGGATATGCCGAGCTGTCGCAACGAACGATCTGCCAGTTAGTTACTCCGTCATGCCCGGGCTTGTCCCGGGCATCCACGTGGTTCTCAGCGTGCCGAACGACGTGGATGGCCGGGACAAGCCCGGCCATGACGTGGAGATAGAGAAGCGCAAAACTCCGATTGTGAAATGCGATAGCCCCGCCAGAAGCGGGCGCAATGCACTCCGCCCTCGTCCTGAGGAGCCCGCCGGAGGCAGGCGTCTCGAAGGACGGCTACAGAGCACACGCTCTCCACGCAGCGGTCTGCTAGCGCAGACTCGCATTGATCTTGTCGAGCGCCGACTGCCCCGGGCACAGATCCACCGCCTCCAGCCGGTTGAGCGGGCGCTCCACCGTGTTGAGGTGGCTGTGCAGATCGTCGGCCTCAGGGTCGACATAGAGTAACCCGGTCACGATCTGGCCTTGCGCGGCATGCTTCTGGAGGAAGGTCATGGCGCCGAGCCGGTCGTGCGGGTCGTAGTCGGCGTCGATCTTGCGCAGCGCCAGCCTGGAACCGTCGTGCTGCTCGACGATCTGCACCGTGCCCGGATCCTGGTCGATCTCGATCGGATCGCGTCCGGTCAGCACGTCGAGCCGGTTCACGGCATCGTTGTGCTCGCGGACATAGTCGAAGCTCTTGGTTGAGCCGGCGTGATTGTTGAACGCGATGCACGGGCTGATGACGTCGATGAACGCCGCGCCCTTGTGCTGGATGGCGCCCTCGATGATCGGCACCAGCTGCTTCTTGTCGCCGGAGAACGACCGCGCCACATAGGTGGCCCCGAGCTGCAGCGCGATGCCAACCAGGTCGATCGGATTGTCGGTGTTGGTGACGCCCTTCTTCGACTTCGACCCGCGGTCGGCGGTCGCCGAGAATTGGCCCTTGGTCAGGCCGTAGACACCATTGTTCTCGACGATATAGGTCATGTTCACGCCGCGCCGGATCGCGTGGGCGAACTGGCCGAAGCCGATCGAGGCGGAATCGCCGTCGCCGGAGACGCCGAGATAGATCAGCTCGCGGTTGGCGAGGTTGGCGCCGGTCAGCACCGAGGGCATGCGACCGTGCACGGTGTTGAAGCCGTGCGAATTGCCGAGGAAATAGTCCGGCGTCTTCGACGAGCAGCCGATGCCGGAGATTTTTGCCACGCGATGCGGCTCGATCGACAGCTCGAAGCAGGCCTCGATGATCGAGGCCGTGATCGAATCGTGGCCGCAGCCGGCGCAGAGGGTCGAAATCTTGCCCTCGTAGTCGCGATGGCTGTAGCCGAGCGCGTTCTTCTTGATGCCCGGATGCTGGAACTTCGGCTTTGCGATGTAGGTCATGAGAGCCTCGCATCACCCGGCATCGTCATGGCCGGGCTTGTCCCGGCCATCCACGTCGGGGCCGAGAGGAAAGACGTGGATGCCCGGGCCTTCGCCGCGCCGAAGCAGCTACGGCCGCGCAGGCGGGTCGAGCCCGGGCATGACGGCGGAGAGAGCGGAGAGTACGTCATGACACGGCCTTGCGCAGTGGGGTGACCTTGATGTGGTCCTGGTGGTCGCCGATAGCATCGGCGATGAAGCGCGCCGTGATCGGCGTGCCGTCATAATGCAGGATCGGCACCAGGCGGACCGGGTCGATGCCGTTCTCCGTGACGATGAGCTGGCGCAACTGCGCGTCGCGGTTCTGCTCGACCACATAGACGAAATCGTGCTCGGCGATGAAGCTCGCCACGCTCGAATGGAACGGGAAGGCGCGGATGCGCAGCCGGTCGAGCTGGCAGCCGCGCGCCTCCAGCAGTCCGATCGCCTCGTCCATCGCCGGCGCGGTCGAGCCGAAATAGATTACGCCATATCTGGTCGGCTTGCTCGCATTGGCCTGCAACGGCCGCGGCACCATGTCTTGCGCGGTCTGGAACTTGCGCAGCAGGCGCTGCACGTTGTCGGCATAGACGGCGCCTTCCTCGGAATAGCGCGCGTAGCGGTCACGCGACGTGCCACGGGTGAAGTAGGAGCCCTTCGTCGGATGCGTGCCGGGGTAGGTGCGGAACGGAATGCCGTCGCCGTCGACGTCGAGATAGCGGCCGAAGTCGCGGCCTTCGTCGAGCATCTCCGCCGTCATCACCTTGCCGCGGTCATACTGCTTGGCATCGTCCCACTTCAGCGGTCGGCACAGCCGCTGGTTCATGCCGATGTCGAGGTCGAGCATCAGGAAAATCGTGGTCTGCAGCCGCTCGGCAAGATCGAACGCCGCAGCGGCAAACTCGAACGCCTCGGCCGGATCTTCGGGGAACAGCATCACGTGCTTGGTATCGCCGTGCGAGGCATAGCCGCAGGCGATCAGGTCGCATTGCTGCGTCCGCGTCGGCATGCCGGTTGAGGGGCCGGCGCGCTGCACGTTCATGATCACGGCCGGGATCTCGGCAAAGTAGGACAGGCCGATGAACTCGGTCATCAGCGAAACGCCGGGGCCCGATGTCGTGGTAAAGGCGCGGGCGCCGTTCCAGGACGCGCCGACCACCATGCCGATCGAGGCGAGCTCATCCTCGGCCTGCACGATCGCGTATTTGGCCTGCCCGGTTTCCGGATCGTGCCGCAGTTTCTTGCAGTGGTTGCTGAACGCTTCGGCCAGCGAAGACGACGGCGTGATCGGGTACCAGGCGCAGACCGTGGCGCCGCCATACACGGCGCCCAGCGCGGCGGCGTTGTTGCCCTCGATGAAAATGCGGTCGCCGACCTTGTCGGCCTTCTTGATGCGCAGGCCGATCGGGCATTTCAAATTCTGCAGCGCCCAGTCGCGGCCGAGATGCAGCGCGTGGACGTTGGAGGAGAGCAGCTTCTCCTTGCCCTTGTACTGCTCGCCGATCAGTTGCTCGATCAGCTTCGGATCCATGTCGAGCAGCGCTGAGAGCGCGCCGAGATAGATGATGTTCTTGAACAGCTGGCGCTGGCGCGGATCCGAATAGGTCGAGTTGGTGATCGCGGTCAGCGGGACGCCGATGACGGTGATGTCGTCGCGGAACTTGGTTGCCGGCATCGGCTTGGTGGAATCGTAGAACAGATAGCCGCCCGGCGCGATACCGGCGACGTCCTTGTCCCAGGTCTGCGGGTTCATCGCCACCATCAAATCAGTGCCGCCGCCGCGCGCGCCGAGATGGCCCGCTTCGGTGACGCGCACCTCGTACCAGGTCGGCAGGCCCTGGATGTTCGACGGGAAGATGTTGCGTGGGCTCACCGGCACGCCGTGACGGAGCACGGCGCGCGCGAACAGCTCATTGGCGCTGGCCGAGCCGGAGCCGTTGACGTTGGCGAAGCGGACGACGAAGTCGTTTACGCTGCTGAGCGGCGCTTGCTGGGACATGCGTTACCTGCGTGGGTCGTCTCGATGAAATATTTCTGCATGTCCCACGCACCGGTGGGGCAGCGTTCGGCGCATAGGCCGCAATGGAGGCAGACGTCCTCGTCCTTCACCATCACGCGCCCGGTCTTCAGATCCGAGGACACGTAGAGGCTCTGGTCGGGATGCAGCGAGGGCGCCTTCAGCCGCGCGCGCAGATCCGCCTCCTCGCCATTGTCGGTGAAGGTGATGCAATCCATCGGACAGATGTCGGCGCAGGCGTCGCATTCGATGCACAGCGTGTCGGAGAACACCGTCTGCACGTCGCAATTCAGGCAGCGATGCGCCTCGCCGAGCGCGAGCTTGACGTCGTAGCCGAGCTCGACCTCGGTGCGGATGTCCTTCAGCGCCACGACCTTGTCACGATGCGGCACCTTGAAGCGCTTGTCGGAGGAGATGTCGTTGTCATAGCTCCATTCATGAATGCCCATCTTCTGCGAGGAGATGTGCACCTCGGGCAGCGGGCGCTCGGTGATGTCCTCGCCCGAGAGCAGGCGATGGATCGACAGCGCGGCCTCGTGGCCCTGTGCGACCGCCCAGATGATGTTCTTCGGCCCGAACGCGGCGTCGCCACCGAAGAACACCTTTGGATTGGTCGAGACGAAGGTGGTCGGATCGACCTTGGGCATGTGCCGCTTGTCGAATTCGATGCCGCAATCGGCTTCGATCCAGGGGAATGCGTTCTCCTGGCCGACGGCGACCAGCACGTCGTCGCAGGGATAGGTCTCGTCGGGCTCGCCGGACGGCACCAGCGAGCGTCCGCCGTTGGCGTCATATTCCGCCTTCACCTTCTGGAAGGTCATGCCGGTCAGCTTGCCGGCGGCATGGTGGAACGCGATCGGAACGAGATAATTGAGGATCGGAATGTCCTCGTGCAGCGCGTCCTCCTTCTCCCACGGAGACGCCTTCATCTCCTCGAAGCCGGAGCGCACGATGACCTTGACGTCCTCGCCGCCGAGCCTGCGTGCGGTGCGGCAGCAATCCATCGCGGTGTTGCCGCCGCCGAGCACGATCACGCGCTTGCCGATCTTGTCGGTGTGGCCGAACGAGACACCGGACAGCCAGTCGATGCCGAGATGGATGTTGGCCGCCGCTTCCTCCCGACCTGGAATGTTCAGCTCGCGGCCGCGTGGCGCGCCGGAGCCGATGAAGACGGCGTCATAGTTCTCGGCCAGCAGCTTCTTGAGGCTGTCGATACGATGGCCGGCCTTGTAGTCGACGCCGAGGCTGAGCACGTAGCCCGTCTCCTCGTCGATGACGCTGTCGGGCAGGCGGAACTTGGGAATCTGTGAGCGCATCATGCCGCCGGGCTTGGGATCGGCGTCGAACACGGTGCAGTGATAGCCGAGCGGCGCGAGATCGCGCGCCACGGTCAGCGACGCCGGGCCGCCGCCGACCAGCGCGATGCGCCGGCCGTTCTTCGGGGCAGGGCGCGGCATGCGCTGATGGACGTCGTCCTTGAAATCGGCCGCAACGCGCTTGAGGCGGCAGATCGCGACCGGGCTTTCCTCGACGCGCCCGCGTCGGCAGGCGGGCTCGCAAGGGCGATCGCAAGTGCGTCCGAGAATGCCCGGGAATACATTCGATTTCCAATTGATCATGTAGGCGTCGCTGTAGCGACCCTCGGCGATCAGGCGGATGTATTCGGGGACCGGAGTGTGTGCGGGACAAGCCCATTGGCAATCGACTACTTTGTGAAAGTAGTCGGGGGCCGAGATATCAGTCGCTCTCATTCATACCCTGTCCGCGCGGCGAACCATGAGCGCGCGGCCTTCCTGACGTGAGGACGACTGCTTGTTCAGGATCGGCTGGGGATCGATTGGGAGTCCGGAGCAGGTCCTGTTCGTCGCCCTTCTGTTTTTTGAATGGCTCAATTGAATAGTCTTATCAGACTAGAGCCATTCCAAGGCGCACACAAAGGCAAATTTGCAAAGCTGCCCTTCGTGCACAGTGTGCGGCGCCGCATTGCGGGCGTGATGATGCCATCGAATGTTGCGTTGCGGCATTGTGGCGAGCGGCTGCATCTGCCGGTTGCACGCTCGCGTCATTGATGCAGAACAATGCGCGCTCAGCCAGAGGCGATGTCCGCGCGGCTCAGGTCCCACATCAGCCTGTAGATGCCGGCCGAGATCTGCGTCGCCAGCGGACCGTCGATGGCCGCGAAGCGCGTGGTCATCAAGGTCGCGATGGCATGACTGTCGGCGCCGTCGATGAGGATGAACCAGTCGGCATCGCGCGAGCTCGCAGGAACCCCGGCTGCCGGACCGGAGAGATCAGCATCGCCCTCGAGCAGGTGCATCGAGATGACGCCCTTGACCTCGCTCGGATCGAGCTCGATCTGCAGCGCGTCGCGCAGCGCCCCGTCCTGTCCCGGCTTCGGCCGCAGGCGGATGATGCCGAGCACCGCGCCGCGACCGGCGCCGATCGAGATCGTGATGCGTGCGACGCTGCGGATCATGTTCTTGAACCGCGCCATCACTGCCTTCGACCATTCCGTCGGCGACTCCAGCCGGGCGCGATAGGGCGCGCTGTCGAGCACGTCGATCGTCTCGGTCGAATACAGGCAGAGATATTTAGGGCTGCCCTGCTCGGCGACATAGCGCCGCGCCTCGATGAAGCCGGGGATGGCCACGCGCTCTTCGAGATGCTCGCTGTCATACCAGCGGTTGAAGTCGGCTTCGTCAGCGGCATCGATATTCATCGATGTCAACAGCATGCCTTTCCCGGCGATGGGCATTGCAGATGTCCTTAGTTTGGCGGCCAATTCCTCATGGTGAGGAGCGCCCCTCGGGCGCGTCTCGCGGACAATGCTTGCGCATTGCCTGGTGAACCATGAGGTCGGGATGGATCGGCCTCATCCTTCGAGACGCCATGCTGCGCATGGCTCCTCAGGAATGAGGGGAGACGATCACATGTTTAAGGCGCGGTCGTGCGCTTAGCCATGTCGGAGATGGCTTTCATGACCGCATCGCGGATGCCGGGGTCATAAAGATTGTGACCTGCGGCTTCGACGACACGGATTTCGGCGTCGCGCCACACCTCCGCCAGCCGTGCCGAGGTCGCCGGCGGACAAAGCAGGTCGTAGCGGCCCTGCACGATGATTCCGGGAATCCCGTTGAGACTGTTCGCATTGCGCAGCAACTGGTCCGGCGCCATGAAGCTGTCGTGCGAGAAATAGTGCGCCTCCATGAACGGCGTCGCCGGCAAGGCGGTGCCGGAGCGGATGGCGAGGCGATCGAGCCGGGCGCGCGCGGGCTTCACCTCCGACAGCGCGCGCTCGGTATCGTGCCAGGCGCGGGCGGCAGGGCCATGGATCGCCGGATCGGGATCGAGGATGCGCCGGAAGTAGGCGTCGCACGGATCGGCGTGCTCGTTCTCCGGCAGCAGCTCCAGAAAGTCGCGGTGCAGGGCCGGGTGAAAGCGCGCCAGCGTCTCGCCGAAGGCGGTCGCCACCTCCGCGCGGGTGCCGAAAAAGGTCGCGCGCAACACCAGCCCCGTGACGCGCGTCGGGTGCGCCTGCGCATAAGCCAGCGCCAAGGTGGCGCCCCAGGAGCCGCCGGCGACGATCCAGCGCTCGAAACCGAATCTTTCGCGGATCGCCTCCATGTCGGCGATCAGGTCGGGCAGGGTGTTGTTGTCGCGGCTGCGTGCAGGACGCGAACGGCCGGCGCCGCGCTGGTCGAACAGCACGGCGTGGAAGCGCTCGGGATCGAACAGCCGGCGGTGATCCGGCTGGCATCCGGAGCCCGGCCCGCCGTGCAGATAAACCGCGGGAATGCCGCCAGCGCGGCCGCTGCTCTCGACATAGATCTGGTGACCGCCGGAGACATCCAGCCATTCCGACGTCAGCGGGATGAACGGATCGCTGCGGTGCGCGGAGGCGCGGCCGGCTTCGGCGTCAGGCATCGTTGCCGTTCTCCGGCGTGCCGCCGGCGAAGTTGCGATACAGGAAGCGGTCCTGGCCCGAGGCCGCGTCACGCTCGGCCTGCTTGAAGATGCTCTCGTGCAGCGGGGACAAGGTGCAGGCCGGATCGGTGTTGGCGGCGTCGCCGGTCAGCGCGAACGCCTGGCAGCGGCAGCCGCCGAAATCAATCTCGCGGAACTCGCAGGATTTGCACGGCTCCTTCATCCAGCCGGTGCCGCGGTAGCGGTTGAAGGCCTCGGAGTTCTGCCAGATCCAGGCGATCGAATGGTTCGAACGGACAGACATGAAGTCGAGGCCGGTGATGCTCTCGGCGGCGTGGCAGGGCAGGATCTTGCCCGAGGGCGAGATGTTGAAGAACTGCCGGCCCCAGCCGCCCATGCATTTCTTCGGCCGCAGCGCGTAATAGTCCGGCACCACGTAGTCGATGGTCAGCGTGCCCTTCAGCCGCTCGCGGGCGTCCTCGACGATGCGGTCTGTCTCTTCGAGCTGGGCGTAGGTCGGCATCAGGCTGGCGCGATTCTTCAGCGCCCAGCCGTAATATTGCACGTTGGCGACCTCGAGCCGGTCGGCGTCGAGATCGACCGCCATCCGGATGATATCAGGCAGCTGATGCAGGTTCTGCCGGTGCATCACGGCGTTGACCGTCAGCGGCAGGTCGAGCTCGCGAGTCCAGCGCGCCACTTCGAGCTTCTTGGCGTGGCCGCCCTTGTAGCCGCCGACGCGGTCGGCGATGCCGGCCTCGCTGCCCTGGAAGCTGATCTGGACATGGGACAGCCCGGCATCGGCCAGCTCCTTGAGCCGCTCGCGGGTCAAGAGCACGGCCGAGGTGATCAGGTTGGTGTAGAGCCCGACGTCGTTGGCATGCTGCACCAGCTCGACCAGATCCTTGCGCGCGGTCGGCTCGCCGCCGGAGAAGTGGATCTGCAGCACGCCGATCTCGGCGAGCTCCGACAGCACCTTCTTCCACTCCGCCGTCGTCAGCTCCTGCCCGGCGCGATCGAGCTCCAGCGGGTTGGAGCAATAGGGGCATTGCAGCGGACAGCGATGCGTCAGCTCGGCCAGCACGGCGAGCGGGATGCCGTAGGTCTCGGCCACGGAGCCGCGCCGCTCCAGCACGGCAAGGCCGTCATTCGCGGCGATCTGCGGCGTCGTCTCGGTGAGCTCGGTCATGATGTCGTCTCCCGAACCTCGGTCAGGAATCCCTTGTCAGCGAGATCCTGCAGCATGGCGACGACGTCGGTCGCGATGACGTCGCGGGGCGCGGCATATTTCACCGCGAGATCGTCGATGATGCCGGCGACGGCGCGCGCGCCGTCGCACAGCTTGAGCACCTCGACCGCGATCTCGTCCGGCGCCAGCACGCGCTCAGGGGCGAGGATGACCCAGACCTGGCGCGTCTCGTCGAACTTCAGCTTGGTGTGTCGCGGCAGCACCACGCGGCTGGTCTCGGTGACTTGGATGTGACGCGGGGCCATGGCGGGTCTCTAAGTCGTGTAGTCGTGAAGAAGCACGGTGGCCGCGCAGAGCACGATGCCACTCCCCTCCCCCTTGCGGGGAGGGGTCGGGGGTGGGGGTCCCAGCAAAGACTTCCCGTGTGGACCCTCCACCCCAACCCTCCCCCGCAAGGGGGGAGGGAGTGCACCGTTCGCGGTACGAGAGCGGTGGTTCAAACGGGACACGGCTACCCCTCCTTCGGCACGAAGGCGCCGGGCGGGATGTTGCCTTCGACATAGGCGTAATACAGCGCGTCGAGCTGCACCCACAGCACGTTGGTCTTGAAGATCAGCGCGTTGCACACGGCGGCGCGCTGCTCCGGCGTGGTGGCGTGCTCCTTGACGTAATGCAGCGCGAAGTTGGCGTCGCGCGGCGCCTGGGTGAGACGCCGCTTGAAGTAGCTCATCGTGTCGTTGTTGACGAAATTGTAGTGCTCGAGCATGCCCGAGATACGCTCTTCATGGATGCTCGGCGCGAACAGCTCGGTCAGCGACGAGGCGATCGCCTCCAGCGGCGTGCGGTCGCGGCAGAAATGCACATAGGCTTCGACCGCGAAACGGGTAGCGGGCAGGATGCCCTCGGTGGATTCGACATAGTCCGTGTCGAGGCCGAGGCCCTCCGTGAGCTTGATCCAGCGCTCGATGCCGCCTTCGCTGCCGACGTCGCCATCATGATCCTCGATGCGGTGCCGCCATTCCAGCCGGGTGGCGCGATCGCGGAAGCGCGTCATCACCATCGCGTCTTTGATTGGGATCGTCGACTGATAGTAGTAGCGGTTCAGCGCCCAGGCCTGCACCTGGCCCTTGTTCAGCTTGCCGCCGTGCAGCAGCTTATGAAACGGATGCAGGTTGTGATAGCGCGTCGCGCCGATATGGCGAAGCGCCGCTTCCAGCTCGCTGGCACTGTTCAAGGTCACGCCCTTGCCGACCGACAGCGCCGTCATTCCACTCAGTTTCGCCTCACTCACAGCTCGATCTCCATCCCTTCAGCGGGGATTTCCCATCCCTCGCGTTCCAACGTTTGCCGCTCGGGTGAGGCGTGCAGCCACGCCGGATTGGAGTTGTTGATGTGCAGGAAGACCTTCCTGCCGATCCCGATATCCGCCAGCGACTTGATCGCGCCGCTTTCTCCAGACATCGCGATATGTCCCATGCTCTGCCCGGTCTTGTTGCCGAGTCCGGCCTGGATCATCTCGTCGTCGCGCCACACCGTGCCGTCGAACAGCACCAGGGGCGCGCCCTTCAATCTCGTTCTCAGATCATCGTCGACGCCGGCACAGGCGGCGATGACGTAGCAATATTGGCCGCCTTCGAGATCGGCAATCTTCAGGCCCAGCGTGTCGCCGATCGAGGAGCTACCGCCGGGATGCTGCTTGTCGCGCAGATACCACGCGCTCGTTCCCGAGACGGCGAAGGCCGTGACCTCCAGGCCCGAGGGCCTGCCGTCCTGCAAAAGCGGCCGGAACGGCACATCGATCACGATCGGCACGCGCTTGACGGTCTCGTCCTTCAGCACATCGAAGATGTTGTTCGATCTGAGGATCGCAAGCACCTTGGGATGCGCATGGATCGAAAATGGCGAGCTCTCGCGCATCGACAGCAGCCCCGTGACCGCGTCGATCTCGCCATTGGTCAGGATCACGCCGGCGATCGGACTGTGGCGCAAGGCGCCGGGCTTCGGATGCAGTTGCGGCGTTCGGGTGACCTGCTGACGCAGATCGGGCGAGGCGTTGATCAGGAACCAGTTGGCGCCATCGGCGCTGACCGCGACCGAGGCCTGGCTGTTGCTGATCTCGGGATGATCCGTGCGCGCGGCACGACACACGGGGCAGCCGCAATTCCACTGCGGCACTCCACCGCCTGCGGCGGCGCCCAGGACGACGAGGCGAAGCATGAGCCGTCTCCTGGAATTCAGCTGTGGTGGCGCACGCGATTACCAGCGGCAGGATGACCGACAGGCAAGCTGACCAACGGCCAGGATCGCCCGCAGGGAAGGTGACGAGGGTGGGACATCCGACCCGCGTACGGGCTGGCACATACGCGGTCGCTGATCCCCACCCTCAAGCGTCGACGTCCTGATCGCCGAGACCTGGACGTCACACCCGCGAATTATTTGCGGGCCGCGCAGGCGTACATGTTGATTTCCATGCCGACCGGCACTTCAACGATCTTCGGTGCTTTCCAGGCCATTGTCCTCTCCTTCAAGACGGGACGGTTATCGTCCTCAGCATTAAACTACCGTGCTACGAAAAGTTCGCCAGTGGAATCTTTTTGTTTGAGCCTCTCAGGCCTGTTTATTGCAGTGCGAAGTTGCAGATGCGAGTTGCTGCCGTTTTCGTCGGATTGAGCCGCGAAAACAACGAATTCGTGATCGATGGCTTCGCAACGCCGTACAATTCGGTCCCTAGCTTGAGGGGCTGAGCTGGCCGGATGAAGCAGTCGTGAGATGTTCGAGACTTCAAAACCCAAGCGCGCGACCCCATTGGAAGCTGATGATGCCTAGATATTTCTTCAACACACGGATCGGCGAGGAACTGGTCTCCGATACCGACGGCGAGGTGCTGCGCAGTCCCGACCGCGCCTGGGAAGTCGCGCGCGACATGATCAAGGAACTGCTGCGTACCGAAGGCGGCAACGCGGCGCTGATGACGGCCGTCATCGAGGTCACCGACGAGGACGGCGAGATCGTGCTGGAGTTCCCGTTCTCCGAAGCGATCTTCAACATGCCGGCGCAATCGATGACGCGCCATTGAGCGCAGAGCGGCCGCATCACCGCTCCTCGAACGCTCGCATGTTTGCGGCCGAGGTCAGACCGAATGGCGCGGGCGCGCGATGTCGCCGCGCGTGCTGGCGATGCCCATCTCGAAGCTGTCGGCGATGCGGCGGGCGCGGACGATGAAGAGCTCCGCGAGTTCCGGCGCGAGAAGGTCCTTCGCCGTCGCCTCGAACAGTTGCAGCCAGCGGTCGAAATGCGGCCCCCGCAACGACAGCAACAGATGCGGCCGCATCGGCGCGCCGGTGTAGCGGCCCGTCTTCAGGAACATCGACGACCAGAAATCGCTGATCCTGCCGATATGTTCGCCCCAATCCTCCACCGCACGGTTGAAGATCGGGCCGATCAGCTCGTCCTCCCGTGCGCGTCCGTAGAAGGTCTCGACCAGCAGGCGGATCGAGGCGTCGTCGAGTTCCGGATGTTGAACGGCGAGGGGATGGCGGTCGGGCTGGGCGGCAGGCATGGTCATGCGCTGTATATAGGGGATGATAGCGCCGGTGGAAACGCCGGGCCGCCACTCACGATCTCGCGGCGGCCCTGGCGTTCGGTCACGGCAGGCTGACGAACTCCACCCAGTTCGGCTTCTTGCCGACGGCGTAGGACTTCAGCTTCTCCAGCGCGCCGCCGGCGGCGTCGATCCGATACACCGTCATGCCGTTCGACAGCTCGCCGACGGCGGCGAGATAGCGCCCGGCGGGATCGATGGCGAAGCCGCGCGGCTGGGTCTCGGTCGGCACGCTGCCGATCAAGGTCAGGCGCCCGCTGGCCGCATCGACCTTGAAGCCGGCAATCGTGTTCGAGCCGCGTTCCGAGGCGTAGAGGAACCTGCCATCAGGCGTCACGTGAAGATCGGCCGCCCAGGGTTTGCCGGTGAAGCCGGCGGGCAGGGCGGTGGTGCGCTGCTGCTCGCTCCAGCTGCCTTTCTCGGCATCATAGGCATAGACGGCGAGATCGGCGTTGAGCTCGTGCAGGAGGTAGATGAACTTGCTGTTCGGGTGGAAGATGAAGTGGCGCGGCCCTGACTTCTCCGGCGTCTTCACCGTCAGCGCCTCTTTGGCCGAGAGCGCGCCGGTGGCGGCGTCGAAGGCGAAGCCGAGCACCTGGTCGGAGCCGAGATTGGTCGCGAACACGAAGCGGTTGTCGGGCGAGGGCAGGAAGGCATGGGCGTTCAGCCCGGTCGGGAGCACCTGGCTCGGCGCGGCGACCACGCCGTTGGCCTGGACCGGATTCGCCGCGACCTTGTTGCCGCCATAGGACGCGCTGAACAGCACCTTGCCGGTGCGGTCGAAGGCGATGTTGGCCATGCTGTCGGCGAGCGGGCCGTTGCCGACATGCGTGAGCTGGCCGGTCTTGGCAGCGATCGCGAAGCTCTCCGCGAGGTAAGGCTGCGACCGCACACCGGCGATCAGCACCCGCTTGTCCGGGCTGACCGCGAGCGGGGTCGACGAGCCCGGCTTGTCGACGCCGACGAAGGAAGCCGTCTGCACCGGGGTCATCTCGCCGGTGGCAGCATCGAATTTGAAGACGCTGATGTCGTTGCTGTCGGCGTTGCCGACATAGGCGTAGGTCTCGGCGTGGCCTGCGCGCGGCGCCAGCGTTGCTGCAGCGGCGAGAACGAATGTCGCGGCCATGATGGTGCCCGGTCTGATCATGTGGTTTCCCCCTTTGTGATGTTGTTGCTTGAGGTCTTAAAGTCGTTTGTGAAGCTTGACCAAGCTTGTTTCCGGATCGATCGATGCAGGATCGGTATTGATTGGCGGCGCAGGTCGGACAAGCCCGGCCACGACGAGGAGGAGCCAAGGCAAGACCTATGCACTTTGCTGCATGGGCCTATCCGGAGCACGGCGCCTGGACGGCTTTCTCCGGCGCGAGCCGCACGCTAGAACGGCCCGTCACCACGGAGCTCCCCATGACCGAACTCTGGCGCCTGCCGGCTGCCGACCTCGCCGCCCTCATCAAGTCGAAACAGGTCTCCGCCCGCGATGCCGCGACCGCGGCGCTGGCGCGGCTCGATGCGGTCAATCCCGCGATCAACGCCGTGATCGACCATCGCCCCGAGGACGTGCTGCAACAGGCCGACGCCATCGACTCCCGGCTGGCGCGCGGCGAGGATCCGGGGCCGCTCGCCGGCGTGCCGGTGACGATCAAGGTCAATGTCGACCAGGCCGGCTTCGCCACCACCAACGGCCTCAATCTGCAGAAGGACGCGATCGCGTCGGCACACAATCCGGTCGTCAACAACCTGGTGAAGGCCGGTGCCGTGCTGCTCGGCCGCACCAACACCCCGGCGGTGTCCTATCGCTGGTTCACCAGCAACCTCATCCACGGCCATACCAAGAACCCACGCGACCCCGGCATCACGCCGGGCGGCTCCTCGGGCGGCGCAGGATCGGCCACCGCGGCGGGCATCGGCCATATCGGCCATGGCACCGACATCGCCGGCTCCGTCCGCTATCCCGCTTACGCCTGCGGCATCCACGGCCTGCGCCCGACGGTCGGCCGCATCCCGGCCTTCAATACACAGTTCCCCGAGCGCCCGATCGGACCGCAGATCAGCGCCGTCTCGGGCCCGCTCGCCCGGACGATCAACGACGTCAGGATCGCGCTGGCGGCGATGTCGGCGCGCGACGTCCGCGACGTCTGGTGGATGCCGGTGCCGCTCGAGGGCCCGCCGCTGCCGAAGCGCGTCACCCTCTGCGTCAACCCGGACGGGCTGAACCCTGTGCCGGAGGTCGTGGCCGCCTTGCGCGATGCCGCCAGGCGGCTGGAAGCCGCCGGCTGGACCGTCGAGGAGATCGCGGACATGCCGCCGATGCAGGAGGCCGCGCTGCTGCAGACCCGTCTCTGGCTCGGCGACGGCTACGAGGCGCAGCTCGCAGCGGTCGAGAAGGAGGGCGACCCCGGCGCGCTGGCCTGCCTGCGCGGCAACCGCGACAAGGTTCACCCGTTCGACCTGTCGCAGACGCTCGCGCGCCGAGCTGCATTGACCCGGCAGTGGCTCCTGTTCATGGAGCAGCATCCGGTGCTGCTGATGCCGGTGTCGGGCATGCTGCCGTTCGCCGATCAGCTCGACCGCAAGGACGAGGAGGCCTTCAAGCAGGTCTGGCACGCCCAGCTCACGCAGATCGCGATTCCGTTCTTCGGCCTGCCGGGCCTGACGGTCTCGACCGGCATGGTCGGCCGCGTCCCGGTCGGCGTCCAGCTCGTCGGCCAGCGCTTTCGCGAGGACATGTGCCTCGCTGCCGGCGAGGCGATCGAGGCCGGTGGCACGCCGCCGTCGCCGATCGATCCGGTGCTGGGCTGATGGCCGGCATCTATGATTTCACCGCGACCTCGCTGTCCGGCGAGGAGGTGCCGCTGAAGCGCTTCGAGGGCCAGGTGCTGCTGATCGTCAACACCGCCAGCGCCTGCGGCTTCACGCCGCAATATCGCGGCCTCGAGGCGCTGCACCGGGCCTATGCTGACAGGGGCTTTGCCGTGCTCGGATTTCCCTGTAACCAGTTCGGCGCCCAGGAGCCCGGCACGGCCGAGGAGATCGGCGCGTTCTGCGCCGGCAAGTACGACGTCACCTTTCCGCTGTTCGCGAAGATCGACGTCAACGGTGCGGACGCGCATCCGCTATACCGGTTCCTGAAGGGCGAGAAGACGGGCCTGCTGGGCTCAGCGATCAAGTGGAATTTCACCAAATTCCTGGTCGATCGCACCGGTCACGTGGTGTCGCGCCATGCGCCGACCACCACGCCCGAGGCGTTGAAGAAAGAGATCGAGGCACTGCTGTGAGCGACAACGAGACGACTGCGACCCCATTTCCTGACCGGCTGTCGGTCGATCCGAAGAGCCCCTATTACAATGCGGAGATCCTGTCGCGCGACGTCGGCATCCGCTTCAAGGGCGCCGAGAAGACCAATGTCGAGGAATACTGCATCAGCGAAGGCTGGATCCGCGTCGCCGCAGGGAACGCCAAGGACCGCCACGGCAACCCGCTGACCATCAAGGTCCACGGCCCGGTCGAGCCGTATTTCAAGGATTGAGGCGACTGCGCTGCGGGCCTCTGGTGGTCGTATCCGCCAACCTCTGGCCTCAGCGATGAGGCAAACCGCCAACCCAGGACTCATCATGCCCGGGCTTGTCCCGGGCATCCACATTCCAGGCGCACGACATGGATGGCCGGGACAAGCCCGGCCATGACGGTGTGGAGAAGGGCGGGGTCGAAGCAGCTTTAGCACCCGCGTCGCGATGGGTAATTTAGAACGTTGGTCGTAGATATTTGAGCGTCGTTCAAAATTATATTGAACGTCGCTCACATTCCGTTACACTCACCCATATCCGCCCCGTCGGCACCGGTCCCGACGCGCGACGTCCCAGGCGTTTGCGCGATCGGACCCCTGCGTGCCGTCTCCAGCGAGATCACAGAGGGTGAAGACGATGTCCTATTCGGAACAAGATCTGCGCGCCGCAGCCGGGGCCGGCGCGATCGGGCCCGACGAGTTGCAGCGGTTGCTGACTTACCTCGAGCAACAGGCGAAGGCGGGTCCCGCGGCGCACGCCAAATTCGATGCCGCGCATCTGCTCTGGTACGCCGGCGCGCTGATCGTCATCGGCGCCATGGGCCTGTTCTCGACCGTGGCGTTCTCGCAGATGGGCGGCCGCGCCCTGACGGCCTGCGCGCTCGCCTATGCCGCCGCCTTCGGCTTCGCCGGCGACCACCTCTGGCGCCGCGACCTGCGCGTTCCTGGCGGCCTGCTGATCGCTATCGCCGTGTCGATGGCACCGCTCGCCGTCTACGGCGTCCAGGCCGAATTCGGCTGGTGGGGAAAGTTCGGCAAGCCCGGCACGGTCCACGACTTCTACGTCTGGATCAAGGGCAGTTGGCTGTTCATGGAGATCGCCACCATCGCGGCGGGCGCGATCGCGCTGCGCTTCTATCGCGTGCCCTTCATCGTCGCGATCATGTCGGTCGCACTGTGGTTCATGTCGATGGACCTCACGCCCTGGATCTTCAACGTCAGCCATTTCGACTGGGAGATGCGCCGCATCGTCTCGATCTGGTTCGGCCTCGGCATTCTCGCGGTGGCGTGGATCGTCGACTACACCAGCCACAGCCGCGACTTCGGCTTCTGGATGCACTTGTTCGGCCTGATGGCCTTCTGGGGCGGCGTCAGCGCCACCGAAGGCGCCACCGAGCTCGGCAAGGCGATCTACTGCCTGCTGAACGTCGGCCTGCTCGCGATCGCCGTCATCATCGTCCGCCGCGCCTACGCCGTGTTCGGCGCCTTGGGCATCACGATGTATCTCGGCCACCTCGCCGACGTCGTCTTTAAGGACTCGCTGCTGTTCCCGTTCGCACTGTCGCTGATCGGCATCGCGGTGGTCGCGGTGGGGCTGGCGTATCACCGAAAGCAAAAGGTGATTGCGGAATGGCTGGCAGCCAATCTGCCGCCGGCGGTGCTGCGGCTGCGGCCGCAGCGAGCTGCTGCGTAGGCTAGACAATCAACTGAATGTATGGCCGTCCTATCGAACACCAGTGGCGATCGCTAAGCAGAAGCTGTGGACCGTAGCGGGAGGGAGTAGATATGGAGGAGCGGCTGCTACGCCTGCCGATCGCCGCAGTGTCCGGGCCTATGAAGCGAGAAGTCGTGCTCGCGGAAATGACGCGGCAGGACGGGGAATATGTAATCGGGAGCATTCCTGGGTTCGCCTATGATGTCGCATTGGACGATATCGTCAGAATTGTCGACCCGAATTCCGGTCGCTTCGAGGTCGTGTCGCGAAGCGGGCAAGTGTCTATTCGCGTCTTCATCGAGGGACCACTTGATAGGTCCGACGTGCACGCGGTGATCGATGCGGTTCTTTCTGAGAATGGAAAGTACGAAGTGGGAAAGAACAGTGAGGATGCCTCACTCCTGCTTCTCAGTCTTCATATCGGTCTCGGTCTAGACAAGATCAAGTCAATCATGAATTTGGTGGTTGGTCCCGCCGTTCAATGGGAGTTCGGGAACGTGTACGACGATCATGGCAACTTCACAAACTGGTGGGCGCATTGATTTCGATGGCGATGGCGGGATTGCGATAGCAATGCACGAGACTCTTCGTCAAAAATCGACAACGTCATGCGACCAATTTGCTGCTGCGTCACCGAACACCCGAGGAGGTGAAGGTCGTTCTGCCGCCGCAGGGCTATGGATCGAAGCGCAAGCGTGGCGCAGAGAGCAATGATGAACGGACTCGGCGAAGCTGCGCTGGACAGGCGGCCAGAGCCAGTTGATGTTCTCGACGATTGATCGGAACGACACGAGCCCACCATGAACCTCGATCCCGAAAACGGCCACACCCTGGACCAGATCATCCCGCACCTGGCCGAAACAATCGCCTGGTGCAGCTCGCGCCCGCGCCCGTGGTGGCCCGCGACGACATTCCGCAGCGCCGACATCGCGCCCGAATTCGGCAGCCGAACGCGCAAGGCCTCGGTTCAGTCGGTCGCCGAGCAGCGGCGTTGCCGCCTCGGTGGCGGCACCATCACCTTCCCGAAGATCTACAGCTTTCACGGCCGGCTGCTGGCGTTCTTTCCGGACGGCAGTCTCGATTGCGGTGTCGCCGCTAGCGAGACGGACGGCTTCTTCACGGACGGCAATGTCCCGCCATGGGATACGTGGGTAGCTTATCTCCAGGAGGACCACGAGGCCAGCTACATCCTGGCGTGGGTCCCGCGCCCGATGGTGCACATGGTCGATGCCGGCCTCCGCCTCATCCCTGAACAATGCGTCGAGTGGGTCGACGAGCGCCGTCCGTATTTGATCGAGGCCCTGGCCGCACGAGGGCTCCGTGTCGACTAGCCGGCGACGTGGTTCCGAAGCGCCATTGCGTGATGGCCGCTTGCGTCGACGCCCGGTGCGGCCGCTGCGTCACCTTGTCTTGTGTCTGATGCTATGCGTCGGTTGCCTCCTTGCCGGAGGAGACGATCGTGCGCGGGCCGATCGGCGCGAGACCAATGGTCCAACCGAGGCAGACAGCTACCAGGCCTATGTCGATCAGATCGGTGTCGTCGAGGGTGAGCTGGGGCCGGCGGTATCGCCGATCCTGGGCATCATTCTAAGCGGGCCCCCCAAGCCCTGGCCGACCCTCAAGAGCTTCAAGAAGCTGCAGCAACTGAGCGCACGGTATCCGGATTTTTGTCTTCGGCTGGTTTCTGACCTGAAGCAGACCCCCATTCATCGCGCCATCTCCCTGTGGTCGATGCGCGAACTCGGCAGGTCCGAGTTCATCAGCTTTCTTCAGAAGATGGTCGATCTGCGTGAGCGGGACCAGATCTCGTCGCGAGATATCGAATTGGCGCTTTGGCCATTTCCCCCCGATGTGATCATCTGCAACACGACCGGGCCTGACGTCAGGCTCGTTCTCCAACGGATCCTCGGGCTCGGAGATCTCACCACCGAATTCAAGTCATATCTTGACGATATTCTTTCCGGCAAGGTGTCGAAAGTTTCCCTGCTTTTGGACCCTGATGCATGTTCTGCACATCGATGAGCGGCAATGCCGGAATAGAAGCAGTCGCGTCCGTCCGTCGCGCGGCGTAGACGTAGTCGTCGAGCATCAGTTCCGCAATTCTTGAAGCCGGATCGCTGATCACAGACCCGCAGCCTTCTCCTTTACGGAGGGCCGTTTCCAGACCCTCCCGTATCATCCGGCCGCGCTGCTATGGCTTCTCCCTCAGCAGGAGTTTGGCGAGCCGTACGGCTGCCCAAGTTCCTAAGAGGCTGCCCAGACCCACGCCAGCCACGATGCCCAACAGCACGACGATGCTCCAGTCGCTGTGAATGCCTCCCGGCGCGAAACTGAGAGCGAAAAAGCCGATGGCCAGAGCAGCGTATCCAAGCATGGCGGCCCCCAGCGCGAAGCCGATCAGGCCTGCGACGCCGATGAACCCTGCTCGTGTGGCTTTCCCCATCCAAACATCTCCGACAATGGGCTGTCCCCGGGACGCAAGAATTCTCTTGCCATCTGTCGGGACTGGCCAGTCTGGATCGTCCTTGGGGCGAACACAAATGCTGCACGCATGCAGTGAGCCGTCGAACTCGAACCTGGAGCAATAATCATGAGGATCACCGTCCAAACCACCGTCGCAGCCCCGATCGATCAGGTTTGGCGTGCCTATACGACGCCGGCCGACATCGTGAAGTGGAACGCGGCCTCCGACGATTGGCATACGACCAAGGCCACGGTCGACCTGAGAGAGGGCGGCGCGTTCTCGTCGCGGATGGAGGCCAAGGACGGCAGCATGGGCTTCGACTTCGCCGGCACCTACACGAAGATCGTCGACCACAAGCTGATCGAATACGCCTTCGGCGACCGGAAGGCCGAGGTCCACTTCGAGCCCGGCCCGAATGGCGTTGTCGTTCGCGTCGCCTTCGATGCCGAAACGACTCATTCAGTCGAGCAGCAGCAGGGCGGCTGGCAGGCCATTCTCGACAGTTTTGCACGGCACGTGGAGGCGAAGAAGGCGTCGTGAGGACGAGGGGGCCGAGGTCCCGGCGGGCGCCGCGAGCGGCGCCCGAATCTTTCACCTTGACAAATTCCGAAAATCAGCAATGATGCGCATGTCCTGTCCTTTTCGCAGAGGGACGTACGCGTCGTCACGAACGTCGGGGCAGGGATGCGGTGGCCGTGGAGATGTCGGTAGACGACCGGCGTCTGTGCGGACGGAGAAGTCGTGTGGTCCTGGCCTCTCGACGCTGAGGTCAAGTCCGCAAGCGTTGCTTGACGGCACGCGCGGGCGATGGGGGCAAGAACGCCGATCCCCAGGGAGAGCACGAAGGACACCGTTCAAACCATCGCGCAGGGAAGGCCGGAATGCACCGGTCGTACCTGTGGTTCCTGCCCCGTGCACTTTCTCACGCACGGGGGCCATGGGTTGCGGCCAGCACCCGGTCTTCCCTGCGCCCTCTGTATTTGATGAGGGTGACGTGTTTCGCAGCACTCGGGCGTCAGGCGCCGCGAGGCCGCGGTCGCACGTCCTCCAGCTGTTTGAGATGTGAAAGCGGTTTTCCTACAGCGTCGTCCCGGCGAACGCCGGGACCCATACTCCGCGGCGGATGTGGGACGCGAGGTCTAACGACGAGTCCGCCCCAAATCACGTCCTGGGGTTATGGATCCCGGCGTTCGCCGGGATGACACTGACTTTGTGGTTCGCGTGGTTCGTCCCATGCGCCGTATAGGGGACCAATTACGACGACAGCCGCATATCCAGCAGCCGCCGGCCCTCGGCGCGCAGCAGCTTCTTGACCGCGCTGGAGGCGACGACCTCGCCGTCATTGGCATAGGCTTCGTGGTTCTTCTCGATGTCCTCGAGCCGATATAGATAGTTTACCATCACGGTCGCGGATTCGCGCTGGCCCTTGGACGAGAGGTCGCCGAGCCAGTTGATGCGCTCCAGCCTCGCGCCGTTGCCGAGGTGGAAGCGGGCGACGGGATCGATCACCTTTCCCTTCGACGTGCGCGCCCTCAGGAAGTAGTGCGCGGCGAGTGGCTCGATCACGGGGCGCAGCTCGGCGGACATCTCGGCGTCCTCGACCCAGCGCGGCTCGTTCAGGAGCTTGAGCACGTTGCGATCCTCTTCGGTCGCATCGGCCGTCGACTTCAGCCAATTCATGAAGCCCGGCACCGGCGACAAGGTCACGAAGGTGTCGAGCTTCGGCAGCTCGCGCCTCAACTCCTCCACCACTTGCTTGATCAGGAAGTTGCCGAACGAGATGCCGCCGAGCCCGCGCTGGGTGTTGGAGATCGAATAGAACACGGCGGTGCGGGCGCGGTCGGCCGGCACCGGCGGACGGTCGACCGCGAGCAGCGGCGCGATGGCGCCGGGGATCGTCTCGGTCAGCGCGATCTCGACGAAGATCAGGGGCGCGTCGGGCATCGCCGGATGGAAGAAGGCGTAGCAGCGGCGATCGACCGGATCGATGCGGCGGCGCAGATCGTCCCAGTCGTGGATCTCATGCACCGCCTCGTAGCGGATGATCTGCTCCAGAATGTTCGCCGGCGTCGACCAGTCGATCTTGCGCAGCACGAGAAACCCCCTATTGAACCACGAGCTCAAGAGATGCACCACGTCACGGTCGAGCGCGGCGAGTTCCGGATTGGCCTTCAACAGATCCAGGAGATCGGTGCGCATCGCCACCAGCTCGGGCGTGCCGCCCGGCGCGCGGTTGAGCCGGCGGATCAGCTCCTGCCGGCGCGGCTCGGAGGCGAAATGCAGCGCGCTCGCGCCTTCGTCCGACGGCGCCGCACGCCAGTCGTCGATCGCCTTGGCGAGCCTGGCCTTATCGGGCCCGAAATCATGGACCAGCGCGGTGAAGAACGCCTTGCGCCCCTCGGGGTCGAGATCGTGATAGCCGTCGAGCACGTCGCGGGCCATCGCCGTGCCCGAGGCTTCGCCGGCGCCGGACACCAGCGCCTCGCACAGCTCGGCCAGGCTCGTCGCATCGTGCTTCTCGACAGGGGCGCCGCCGCCGCGCAGCAGCGTCCGGCCTCGCTCGGAAATTGTGGTGATCAGGTCGGTGAAAAAGGCATTGGCCATCTGATGTCGGTCGAATCCCAGAGCGTGATGAAGGCGATGTTACATGGATTTATGGCAAAGCTGGCGACATTCAAACATAACAAATCGTCAACGCCGCCGTCGCGGCGCGCATATGCGGCCGGCGTGTCATGCACCTGTCTGCTCCGCGAATTCGGTCGGAGTGCGGCCGGTGACCTGCCTGAAGGCATGCGAAAACGCCGGCACGCTGGCATAGCCGAGATCGGCGGCGAGCTGCTTGACGGAGAGGTGACGGTCGGTGGACAGCCGCTCGATCGCGGCGGCGATCCGGGCACGCTGGCACCATGCCTTGAAGCTCAGCCGCGTCTCCGCCGCGAACAGCCGCGACAGGGTGCGGGCCGAGCTGCCGACCTTGCCCGCCAGGGTCGCCAGGTCCTCCTCGCTCGCGGGAGAGGCGAGGACGAGCTGGGCGGCACGGCGCGCGCGCGGATCCTGCGGCAAGGGGATGAAGGTCGAGGAATCCTCGGCGCGGCGCAACTCGAGCAAAGCGAGCCGCACCAGCAGCGCCGTGCGCTCGGGCCCGCCGTCCGCCGCGAACAGCGCCAGGATCGCCTGGTGCAGCAGCGGCGAGACCTGCACCACGAACTCGCGGTCGAGCCGCGCGCCCCGCGTCTCCCGCTTCAGCCAGTCCAGCTCGAAATACAGCGTCCGCATCTGGCTGTCGGCCAGCATGTCGATGGCGTGGCCATGGCGCGCCGGCACCCAGACCGCGCGGTCCGGTGGCACCAGCCAGCGTCCCCGCGGCGTCGTCACCTGCATCGTGCCGCGCGAGGCGTAGATCAACTGGGATTCGCGGTGCATGTGCGGATCGAGCCGCGCACCCTTGTAATAGAGGCGCGCGATCAGATGGACGCCGGGCTCGGTCGTCACCCGGTCGGCGCCGAGCGGCTTCAATGGCGTGTCCACGATGGTCATTGGCGGCTTCTCGTTGGTCGCGTCGACTATAACCGATCCGTCAGGAATCGAGGACAGCTCCCATGAACAGCGCCCGCCGCGTCATCGGCTTCGTCAACGCGGCCCATTTCATCGACCATTATGCGATGCTGATCTTCGCAGCCGCGGTCATCATCATGGGCCCGGCGCTCGGCATGGCCTATGCGGACCTCTTGCCCTATGCGACGCCGGGCTTCATCGCCTTCGGCGCCGGGTCGCTGTTGACCGGCTGGCTCGGCGACCGCTGGAGCCGGCGGCACATGATGCTGATCTTCTATCTCGGCATCGGCCTGTCGATGGTCTCGGTCGGCCTGGTGCAGACGCCGTGGCAGCTCGGCGCGGCGCTGCTCGCGATCGGTCTGTTCGCCTCGATCTATCACCCGGTGGGAACCGCGATGCTGGTGTCCTACGCCGACCGGCTCGGTCGCGACATGGGGCTGAACGGCGTGTTCGGAAATCTCGGCGTCGCCTCGTCGGCGCTGGTCACCGGCGTGGTCGGGCAATATCTCGGCTGGCGCTTCGCCTTCATCGTACCCGGGGTGATCACGGTGGCGATCGGCGTGGTGTTCGCGCTGTCGGTCGTGCATGAGGACCGCCGCGGATCGAAGCAGGCCGCGGCGCAGGCCCGTGTCGCGCGCGACCAGATGTGGCGCGTGGTGCTCGCGCTGCTGCTGGTGGTGATCGCGATCTCCACGACGTTCAACGCGATCACCGTGGCGCTGCCAAAGCTGTTCGCGGAGCGGCTGGCCGGGTTGACGCAGAGCCCGGCGCTGCTCGGCGTGATCGCGGCCGGCGTCTACGTGTTCGGCGCGATGACGCAGTACACGATAGGGCGGCTGCTCGATCGCCACGCGCTGAAGACGATCGCGCTGCCGCTGTCGCTGGTGCTGGCGCCGCTGCTGTATCTCGCCGCCGACGCGCGCGACTGGGCGCTGATCGTGGCCTCGATCGGCATCGTCATGGGTGCGTTCGGGCAGGTCACCGTGAATGACGCCATGGTCGGCAAATACACGGCCGAGGAATGGCGCTCGCGCGCCTATGCGGTGCGCTACTTCGTCGGCTTCACCGCGGCCGGCGCCTCGGTTGGCCTGGTCGCCTGGCTGTATGAGCGCGGCGGCTTCGTCACCATGCTGCAGGCGTTCGCCGTGCTCTGCCTGGTTGCGGTCATCGCCGCGCTGATCCTGCCGCCGGAGCTTCCGGCGGCGCAGCCGGCGCTGCGGGAGGCGCCGGCGGAGTGAGAATGCGATCCACCCAAATTTTCCCAATTGCCAGGCACGCGCTGCCGGCGCAGCCTGGGCCGATATGCGCGTGCTGATACTGATGAGATCTGATTGGCCACCATGCAGGCGACCGCGGTGGCGACGAGAGATTGAAGCACGACACCATTGAGGATCGATCGATGATCAATCGCTTCAGGAGAATGCTGGTGCTCGGGATGGTCGCGGCGGCCGGCCTTGCTGCAACGGAGGCGCTGGCGCAGAGCGATGCGCAGCGCAACGCGATCAAGTCGGCATGCCGGTCGGACTACATGTCGAAATGCGCGAGCGTGCCGCCCGGCGGCACGGCGGCGTTCCAATGCCTGCAGAAGAACATCGCGAGCCTGTCCTCATCTTGTCAGACGGCGGTCAAGGCGCTCGAGCCTGCCGCGGAGACCAAGCCTGCGGCAGAAGCCAAACCCGCGGCAGAGGCCAAGCCTGTCGTGCAAGCCAAGCCGGATTCGGCGCCACCGGCCGAGAGCAGGCCGGCCGCCGCCGAGGCGAGCAAGCCTCCCGCCGAGCCTCCGAAGGTCGCGGCGCAGCCGGCCGCGTCCGTCCCGGCCGTGCCTGCCCAGTCCGCCACGGCTGCGGCCAAGCCGGCTGCGTCGGCGCCTGCGGTCAAGCCGAGCGAGGCGCAGGTTGCCGCGATCCGAAGTGCCTGCGGCTCCGATTACCGCAAGGTGTGCAGCAGCGTGCCGCCGGGCGGCGCGGCGGCGCTGCAATGCCTGGAGCAGAACAAGGCCAAGGTGTCCGCTCCCTGCGCTCAGGCCATGGCGGCTTCGAGCGGTGGTGCCGCGCCGGCAACTGCGGCTGTCGCCGCGCCCGCGGTGGCAACCACCGCTGCACCGACGGCGCCGGCGCTGGTGCTGCGACCGCTGCGGCCGCTCGAGGAGTTGCGCATCGTGAGGGCGGCGTGCGGCGCGGACGCGCGGGCGTTGTGCAGCGGCATCGAGCCAGGTGGTGGCCGGATTGCGCAGTGCCTCGCGGCCAATGCCGGCGCGCTGACGCCTGGCTGCAAGGGCATGCTCGCGCAGTTCGCGGCCAATCGCTGATGCGGAGCGGCTGCCGTCCATGGTTACCATCCGAGATGCATACGAGCGCGATCCACCCAAATTGTCACAATTGTCGGGCGGGGAAGTCCCAGGCAAGGTCGCGACGGGGTGGATATTTGACCAATCAGATCATGATCAGGAGTTTGAAGATGAGCGCCATTGTCTCACGTGCCATTATTTCCACGCTGTGCGGATTGTTCATCCTGGCGGCGATGCCGTTCGTGTCGATGTCGGATGCCAATGCCGTGGTCTGCGCACGCGGCGTCGTGCGGGCCGGCTGCGCCGGTGCGGCGGGCGCCGTGGTGGTTCGCAAGCCGCCGGTGGCGGCCGCGGCGTGCCGCACGGTGATCGTCAATGGCGTCGCGGTTCGCCGCTGCGTTTAAGCGACGCTTAATCGGTTTTCGGTATCGAGTTATTTGAAACCGCAATTGCGACGCGCAAGTTTTGCGCGTCGCATGCTGCTTTGCGTAAGCGAGGTAAGCTGTATTTAACGGTGCTCCCGGCAAGGTGCGGCTCGTATCCAACTTGCAATCCAATGGGAGAGGGCCATGGCGTTTTGGCGCTGGCTGCGTGACGCAGCCCTGGTAGCTGCGGTAGTCACGTTTGCCGGCCACGCCGCCGGCGCAGCCGGCTTGAAGGAAGAAATCGCGCCGACGGGCAAGCTTCGCGTCGCCATTGCCGTTGGCCCCGCCGGCGGTGCGTTCTGGTGCGTCAAGTCGGACAGCGGCTATTCAGGCGTTCCAGTCGAGCTGGGCAAGGCCATGGCCGCGCAGGTCGGCGTGCCCGTCGAGTTCGTCGAGCATCCGAATTCCAATGCGATCACCGATGAAGCTGCTCGGGGCGTCTGGGATGTGGCCTTCATGCCGAAGGACGCGGAGCGCGAAACCAAGGTCTCGTTCGGTCCGGTCTACGATTCGGTCGAGACCACCTTCATCATCCGCGCCGGTCTCGACGTCGCCAACATCGCGGCGCTGGACCAGGCCGGCACCGAGGTTGCGGCCATCAACGACACGACCGTGCTGCGCGGTGCCAAGGCCTTCCTGAAGAAGGCGACCGTCACCGGCTTCAAGTCCTACGAGGAAGTCTACGCGTTGCTCAGCGCCGGCGAGATCGACGCGCTCGCGCTGGCGCGCGATCAATTGAATCTCATCACCAAGCAGATTTCCGGCACCAAGGTGCTCGCCGAGACCTTCAAGAAGACGGATACCGCGGTTGCGGTGCCGCTGAAGCATCCGCAGTCGCTGGCCTTCGTCACCAAGTTCATGACGGACTCCAAGGCGAACGGCCTGCTCAAGAAAGCCTACGGCGCCAACAATCTGAGCGAATCGACTTTGCTCACCCAGTAGGCGCACCGACGCTGCCTGCCGAACTCTCCCACGCCACAGGCGGGGGAGAGCCATCGTCTCAGCCGGCACCCTTTGGCGTCAGTTCGGCGCCCGCCTCACGATCGGATCGAGGCCGCTTTCCGTGATGACATGACGCGCATCCGGTGATTCCAGGAACTTGATGAGCGCCTTGCCGGCCTCCGGCTCCTTGGCGTCCGTGGCAATGCCGGCGGAGAACACGGTGATCTTCTGCAGTCCGGCCGGCAGCGGCCCGACGATGTCGATGCCCTTCACCGGCTTGAGCTCGCTGATCTGCTGAAAGCCGATCTCCGCTTCGCCCTGGGCGACGATCTCGCCGACGGGAGTGGCCGGAATCATCCGCGCCTTGCCTTTCATCTCGTCCTTGATGCCAAGCTTGTCGAACATCTCGGTGGAGACGTAGACGCCGCTGGCGCTGTCCGAATAGGCGATGGTCTTGGCCGCGATCAGCATGCGCTTCACGGCTTCCGCGTTCGAAATATCGGGATGCGGCATCCCCGACTTGACCGCGACGCCGATCGGCGAATTGGCGAGGTCCGCGCGGCTATCCGGCATCACCTTGCCCTTGGTGGTGAGATCGCTGAGCGCGTAGCCCACCATGATGAGGACATCGGCAGGTTCGCCGCGCTCGAGGCGAACGGGAATCGCATTCGTGGTCGTTCCCATCGACGGGCCGTAGGCAATCGTGACCTTGTGACCCGAGCGCCGCTCGAACTCCGGCACCAGGGATTTGAACGCAGCGGTCATGCCGCCGGAGATCATGACGTGGACTTCTGCGGCTTGGGCCGCGGTGGTCAGGAGGAACGCGGCCGAAGCGGCGAGACCGATGATGCGGAGATGGGGCGAGAGTATCATGGCAGGCTCCGAGGCGAACGGCTGGAGGCCGGGGGCGCTTTGGATAGCCCGGCCTTGCCAGGAAGGCCAGCGCCGGCGTCGGCGCATACGGCCGTCCCTGCAATGCGTCTCGCTTGCGGCGTCACTGTGTTAGTAGTGTGGCGAGGCTGCTCGCCGCCACCTCAGCCGGCCTGATAGGCCGGCGCGGATGCGAGAAAGTCGTTATACGCGTCCGCATCGGGCGGCGTGAACATCTCGGCCAACGGGTTGCGCCGTCGGCGCTGGGCGCCGATGTCTGCAAGCAGTTCGTCGAAATGCTTGAAGTGATAGGGCGCGACGCAAAGTCCGCCATAGACGCCCGCGGCAGGGCGCTCGATCCGCTTGAAATGCAGCATCATCTCGATGTTGTCGCGCATCTCGCGCTCGCTCGGTTGATGCGCCAGCTGTTTGTCGGCATACCGCACCAGCCAGTTGGCGGCCATGTCCGCGCAGAGCACGGTGCAGAAGCTCGAATTGAAGCCGACGAACCCCATGTCGGGAAGATCGGGATTGGCGATCAGCCGATAGAGCCGGTACTGCCCGTCCGGATCGACCAGTCTGGCGCGGTCGGCTGCCGACAGGAACGGGACCCCGAGCTTGTAGCCGATGGCGAGGATCGCGACGTCGGCCGGAATTCGTTCACCGTCGCTGGTCACGATGGTGTTCGGCTCGTAGTGGCCGAAGGTGCCGTAGACAGCCTTGATCCGGCCGTCTGCGACCATCGGGAAGAAGTCGGGCGTCGCGATCGGGACGGAGCAGTTCACGCCGTCCTCGATCCTGCCCTTCGGCACCATGTTGCATTTGGCGAGCTTCAACTGCGTCTTGAGCAGACTCTCCAGGCCCCGCCAATTGGCCCAGACGAGCGGCTTGGCCAGCAGATGGGCAAGGCGCGAGAGCTGGCCGATGCCCCAGCTTGGAAACATCTGCTCCTGGGCGCGGATATAGAGGATGCGCTTGAAGTTGATCAGACCGCCGATGAAGTAGGGAATGCGCCACACCGCTTCACGAAGCACGATCGTGACCGAGCGCGCGCCGGAGCGCACGGCGTTGACCGCGATGTCGGTTGCCGATTTCGAGCCGCCGAGGACCACCACGTTGCGCCCCCTCGTGAGCGCGGCATCGTTGTATTTCGAGGAATGCAGGATCAAGCCGCCGGCGGCCGCGAACTGATCTTCGCCGGCAAGCGACAACGTCTGCGGCTCGTTGAACTGACCGGTGCAGACGGCGACGAAATCGAAATCCTCCCGGCTCGTTCGGTCTCCGGTCTTGAGGTCGAGGCTCCATCCAGGCTTGCCGTCACTGCGGCGCTGCATCGCAAGGACGGTCGTGTTCAACCGCATCAGGCGGATGAGGTCGTGGGACTTCGCGTAGTCGGCAAGATAGGCATAGACCTGCGGTCCCTTCGGCCATTCGGGATAGTGATCCGGCATCGCCTTGTCGGTGTAGCGATAGAGCTCCTTGGGGCTCTGCGTCTGCACGTCGGGATAGGATCGCGCGGGCTCCCAGACGCCGCCGAGATCGGCGCTCCGCTCGACGATGGTGACGTTGTGCCCGCGGGCGGTGAATGCTTTCGCTGCAGCCAGGCCGGAGACACCGGCGCCGATCACACAGACATTCTTTCGATTGATCATGGGACCTCCTTGTTGTCGGGCGCGCGGCCGCGCACCCGCCGCGCCGCAAGAGCCCGCAAGAGTTTGATGGTGACGAAGGTCGCCCGGCGCGACCGAGATGTGCGATGCCGACGGACAAGCCAGCTTCGAAATCAGGGCGAGAAGGATCTCGCCGATCGCATGTCGTTCAGGCGCAGCCGTTGCTCATGCTGCAGGCGCACCGGGCCGATAGCGATGATCGCGCGCCGTCCGTACCGCAACAATTGAGGAGCGCTCGCCGGGCCCGGCGCTGCCGCCTAGTCGTTGGCCTCGGGCGGCAGAAAGTCGACCTCGTGCTCCGCCGAGATCCGCACCACTTCGGCCGGGTCGGCGAGATTGTCCAGCATGTTGAACAGCGCCTCCAGCTTCTGCATCGGCGACACCCAGAACAGCGCGCGCGCCGGCTTGTCGGATTTGTTGAAATAGCCATGCGGAATGCCGCGCGGCATGCGCACGAGGTCGCCGGCATTCGCCTTGACCCAGACGCCGTCGAGCTTGAGGTCGAGGACGCCTTCCTGCACCAGGATGAACTCGTCCTGGGTGGGATGAACGTGAACCGGCACGAACTGCCCGGGCTCGCTGTTGGTCTCGAAGGCGAACGTGGAGTCGGTGACGGCCTTGGGATAATAGAGCTGACCCAGGATATTCCAGGTCTTGCCGGCATAGCCGGTACCTGCGCGCGTGATGCCTTTTTCGAGTGTGATCATGGCGGATCTCCTTGCTGCACGCATGGGAGGATCAAGCCGGGGCGACGCCAAGTCTATCCAGAAAACGAATCTCTCGACGTCAGTTGCTAATTATTATAGGTTTCAAACGATCTCGACGGACGATGTAGGCCATGACTGCAGGTGCAGCCGCTGATCGTAGTTGGAAGTCACCGGCTGAGCCGCGGCTTACGGCCTATGGCCGTGTTGCAACGCACGATGTCGATGAGGCCGCTGAACAAATAGGCCGCATCTTCTGTCCGCATGGGCTGCAACCGGAGGCCGATACTGCGCGCGATTTCCTGGCTCTGCATAATTGTGCGGCATTCGATGGCTTTTCCATCAACTACGTCGCCTATGGCGGTGCGGTAACCATCGATCCCGGCTGTCTCGACCGCTTCTTCCTGCTGCAGCTTCCGCTGGCGGGGACCGCGCGGGTTTTCGCCGGGGCCGGCGAGGTCGCCACGGCGCCAGACCATGCAGCATCGCTGCTGTCGCCGACATTGCCCACGCGCATGGTCTGGGACGCTTGCGCTCAGTTGATCCTGTTGCTCGACCGCCGTCTCGTGGAACAGCGCGCAGCCGCGCTGTCCGGGCGCGCGGTGCAACCGATCGAATTCGATCCCGCGATCGCGCTGTCGGGATGTCATGGCTCGCGGCTCCGGGCTCACATGCTTGGGCTCGCCGACCTCGCCGAGCGTCTCGGCGGTGGGCGCGGCCTGCCATCGGTTGCGGCAGCCAATTGGCGCGAGACGCTGCTGGACATTCTGTTCGAGCAGCCGGGCAATGGCCTGGCGGAGGCGATCAGGCTGCATTCCGGCCGGGTCGAGACGCTGCCGCAGGCCGTCCGCCGGGCGCGTGATCTCCTGGCGGCGCACGCAGCCGAACCGCTCGATCTGGCGCAACTCGCGGCGTCGTCAGGAGTGGGGATCCGGGCGCTGCAAGGCGGCTTCCGCCGCCATTTCGGCATGTCGATCTCCGACATGCTGCTCGACATCCGGCTGGCGCGGCTCAATGCGCAATTGATGGCGGCTCCGCCGGAGGCGCGGATCATCGACATCGCCTTCGACCTCGGCTTCACCCATCTCGGGCGGATGGCGGGTGCCTATCGCGACAAGTTCGGGGAGGCGCCGTCGGCGACACTGCAACGCGTGCAGCGCGGCCGCTTCACGAATTGACGTGCACGAAATCCCGCAGCAGTGGATAGATCTCGTTATTCCACTTCTTGCCACTGAACACGCCGTAATGGCCGACGCCGGCCTGCATGTGATGGACGCGGCGATAGGCACGTACATTGGTGCAGATGTCCTGCGCCGAGAGCGTCTGTCCGATCGAGCAGATGTCGTCGCGCTCGCCTTCCACCGTCATCAGGCCGATGCGCCGCACGGCTTTCGGATCGACGGGACGGCCGCGATGCATCAGCTTGCCCTGCGGCAGCAGATGCTCCTGGAACACGTCGCGCACGGTCTCGATGTAGAACTCGGCGGGAAGGTCCATGACCGCGAAATACTCGTCGTAGAACGTCTTGATGGTCTCCGCCTTCTCGACCTCACCCTTGGCGAGATGATTGGCGAGATCCATGTGCTGTTTCACATGGCGCTCGAGATTCATCGATACGAAGGCCGTGAGCTGCACGAAGCCGGGATAGACCTTGCGGAACGCGCCCCTGCACTGGAAGGGCACGTAGTGGATCAGGTTGTCCTCGAACCAGTCGATCGGCTTGCTCTTGGCGAACTCGTTGACCTTGGTCGGCTGGATCCGCGTGTCGATCGGTCCGGCCATCAAGGTCAAGGTGGCGGGGCGCGACGGATGGTCGTCCTCGCACATCACGGCGGTGGCCGCGAGCGCGGAGACCGACGGTTGGCAGATCGCCACCATGTGCGGCCGCGGACCGAGCTGGCTGAGAAAACTGATGAGATGATCGGTGTAGTCTTCCAGCCCGAAGCGGCCATGATCGCGCGGGATATCGCGCGGATTGTGCCAGTCTGTGATATAGACGTCGTGGTCCTGCAGCAGCGTCTTCACGGTGCCCCGCAGCAGCGTGGCAAAATGGCCGGACATCGGTGCGACCAACAGCACCTTGGGCTGATCCGGCGCAGCGTCCTTCTTGAAGTGCAGGAGCGAGCCGAACGGTGTCTTGAACGTGACCTCTTCGGTGACGGCGAGCTCGCGGTTGCCGACCGTCACGCTGTCGATGCCATACGCCGGGCGAGCGTAGGTCAAGGCCGCGCGGGAGATCAGCTCGAGCGCGGCGGACAGACGCCGCATGGCGCGGCTGGATAGCCCTGATGGGATCAGGTTGAGATAGCGCATGGCGGCTGCCGCGCTCTGGCGCCAAGGCTCGGTCAGGTCCATGTGGTTCTGATAGGCTTGGTACAGTAGCGCCATCGCGTCCGATCCATTACATGCATTGCTGTATGCAATATCGGAGCCAGAGTGGCCGAGTCTTGCCTGAAAAACTGGCATGTCGCTTGCTCGCTGAAATCTCTGACGTATCCGGCTCCGCGCATGATGCCGCTCGCACGAGCGGCACGATGGGCGAACGACAAGCGGCAAAGCGACAAGAGGGTAGGGGCGACATGGCCAAAGCGACATTGACCATCAGCAGCAAGAATTACTCGTCGTGGTCGCTGCGCGGCTGGCTGCTCGCAAAATTTTCCGGGCTCGATTTCGACGAGGTCGTGGTCGGTCCGGACGACGCATCGGCGCGCGCCGAGATCCTGCTGCTGTCGTCCTCGATCCTGGTGCCGTGCCTGCGCCACGATGGTGCGACGATCTGGGATACGCTGGCGATCGGCGAGTATCTCAACGAGACCTTTCCGGAGGCGGGCCTACTGCCTGCCGACCGCATTCAGCGCGCGCATTGCCGCTCGATTTCGGGCGAGATCCATTCCGGCTTCACGACCCTGCGGGCGTCGCTGCCGGTCAATCTCAAGGGTCGCTTTCCGGGCTTCAAGGTCTGGACGCGGGCGCAGGCCGACATCGATCGCATCTGGGCGATCTGGCGCGACTGCCTGGACCGATCCGGCGGCCCATTTCTGTTCGGTCAGCGCGGCATGGCGGATGCGATGTATGCGCCGGTGGTGACGCGGTTCGTGACTTATGACGTGAAGCTCGAGCCGCAGCTCAAGGCCTATGCCGACCTGATCATGGCGCTGCCGGAGATGCAGCAATGGATCGAGGCCGCCAAGGCCGAGCCAGAGGAGATCGAGGAGCTGGAGGTCGAGTACTAGGGTCCTGCCGTCAGCGGCCCGTGCCCGCGGCCCTTTGCAGCCGCCGGCTCCGGCGAGAACGGCTCATGCCACGGGCAGGTGCTGCTCAATTTGAAGCCGGATCTGCGTCTTCGCGGCGCGTGGCGTGAGCTGTCAGCACGTCACCATTGCCGTGTGGCGTCGGCCAAAACCCGGTTGTTGGCAATCGGTTCGGCCCGCGATGGCGCGCCTGGCCTGCCGATCTTTGCGTTGCAAACGGGGCGTGGCGTGGTTTTCGCATGGCACAATCCGCTTTCGGACGTGGTGGCCTCTGTGGCCGATCGATGGGCCGCAAGGGTCGCCGATGTCGCGATCAACCGGTGGAGGCCGTCATGAACCAGCATGCAGTGGTGAGCAAGTTCTCGCACGTGAAGCCCGACGACACCGCCTACACGGGCGGCGGGTTGCGCGACTTCTTCCTGTATCGCGATCTGGGCATCGCCGACGCCACCGGCGGGCAGGTGATCTGCCACCTCGTCAAGGCCAATCCGGATTGTCCGCCGGCGGATGGCACCGGCTGGCATCGCCATGATTGCGATTTCCAGATCGTCATCATGATGAAGGGCTGGGCCCGCTTCATGTACGAGGACAAGCCGCCCCTGGTGAACGCCGGCGACGTTGTGCACCAGCGTCCCGGCATCGTGCACTACCTCTACGATTATTCCCCTGACATGGAATATATGGAGATCGTCAGCCCGGCCGACTTCAAGACGGTCGAGATGCCGTCGGCGACCGACAACGTGCCCCCGGTCACGCCGTGGACCTGAGCTCCTTCTCCGTTAATCTTTAGCATCCGGTTGCGGCATGCGGCCGGAGGCTTCTCCTCACGATGTGGTGCGTCGTCTCCATTGTGTCCGACATCTAGCGTGAACAGATCGCGCACCAGATGCGGCGTCCGATTCGGACGCGATTCGTTCCAGCAGCGTTCCAGGGATTAAGACGGCAGGCAGCGGCGTCGCATTTTGAAACACGGCACGCGCGCTGCCTGTCTTGCGCCTTGGTGCTCTACATTGCCCCTTGCGACCGATCCGGCGCCGGTCCATCACCCGCGAGGGGAGCATCGATCATGACCTTGACCACATTGGCTTGGCTCGCGCTCGCGGCCTATGGCGCGCATATTCTCGAGGAATACACGTTCGATTGGCGCAATTGGGCGCGTGCGGTGATGAAGCTGCCGGTCGAGTGGAGCGACTTCTACGTGACGAATGCGCTGGTGGTCGTGCTCGGCGCGGTGCAGGCAGAGCTTGCCGAGACATGGCCGCCGGCCGCGCTCGCCTACGCAGCGCTGATGATTATCAACGCCATCTTCTTCCACATTCTGCCGTTCCTGCGCAGTGGAGGCAGATTCTCGCCGGGGCTGGCGACGGCGCTGATTCTGTTCTTTCCGATCGCAATTGCGATGTGGCGGCGGGCGTGGGGTGACGGTGTGCTCGACGTTGGAACGGCTGTCCTTGCGGTCGTCACCGGCGCGTTGCTGATGGCCTATCCGGTCGTGATGCTCAATCTGCGTTCGAAACCGTATTTTCGGCAAGACCGGCCCTGAGCAGAACTCAGGGCCCGGTGTGATCAATAAGACGAAGCGCGATCGGCAACGAAGCTCGGCTGCGGACGGCGTCCATTGCGCTCATCAAATCGCGCGCGCGGGAAGCGCCAGCCGATGACAGTGGCTTCGAGCGCGCCGCCGGATTCCTTGTTGTGCCATTTGCCATCAATGTAGAAACAGGGGAACGGAAGTTGATAGGTGCCGCTGTGATCCTCGCACAGCACCTCGACCGTCTGCCCCGGCGGTGGCTCACCGCTGCCGTCGAATTGCGCCAGCCGTTTTTCGCGCGTAGCCATTCTGTCCATCTCCCTAAAAACGGGTCCCGGCCGGAACTTCAATGCGCGATTGAGGTCTCAGTATGGTATCAATCAGGAAACTCCGTCAGTTCCACGCAAAATCATGTGTTGGGCAAGCCAATGAGAAAATTGTGATGCGAAAATTCGTTGCCGCGCGAATCATCCTTGCCGCGAGCGTGCTCGCGTTATGTGTGAGTTCTGCCGGACATGCGCAGGATATTCCGGGCATCGAAATCTGCACTGCAGAAAAGGCGATGGATCGACGGACGTCATGTCTGCAGAGCAATATCGATTTCCTGCAGAAGACGATGACCAAGCAATCGCTCGATCAGCAGCAGAAGCTCGATGCGGCGAATCGCCAGATCCAGGCGCTGAAGGCCGCGTTGATCTCGCAGCAGGGTCTGATCGACGAGCTGAAGGCGTCCCAGGCGAAGCTCGCGGACGAGCTGAGGAAGAAGGCCGATGCGCCGGCTGCCAAGGACGCGGCGCCGGCGAAGCCGACCAGCAAATAGCACGGTCCGCAGCGCAATAACGATCAAGCGCACGTGGATCTCCGCGCGCAGGATCGGGCGCTTCGATAGGAGAGAAGCGTGTCCACCAACCCGGCCCAGAAGGCGCTCTGGTTCATCGAGAGCCATCTGTCGGCGCCGTTGACGTTGGATGACGTGGCGGCCATCGCCGGCGTGTCGCGCTTCCACATCGTGCGCGCGTTCGCGGCGGCGACCGGCGTCTCGGTGATGCGCTATGTCAGGCTGCGCCGTCTCAGCGAGGCGGCACGGGCTCTGGCCTCTGGCGCACCCGACATTCTCAGTCTCGCGCTTGAGGCTGACTACGGCTCCCACGAAGCGTTCACGCGCGCGTTCCGCGACCAGTTCGGCGTCACCCCGGAATCGGTGCGCGCCAACCCATGCCTCGATGGCCTGCCGCTTCAGGAGCCGATCATGATGGACCAGACCCCGCTCGACGATCTCGCCGCCCCGCGCTTCGTGACGGCCAAGCCCCTGCTCGTGGCGGGCGTCTCCGAACGCTTCAGCCACGACAATGGGGCCGGTATCCCGGCGCTGTGGCAGCGCTTCCACCAGGCGGTGCACGAGATCCCGGCTCGCATCGGAGATGTCGCCTACGGTGTCTGCTGCAACGGCGACGATGCCGGAAATTTCGACTACGTGGCAGGAGTCGCGGTGACCGACTTCTCCGACCTGCCGCGCAGCTTCGCCAAGGTTCGGATTCCCGCCGCGACCTTTGCCGTGTTCGCCCATCCGGGCCACGTCTCGACCATCCGCCGCACCGTCAACACGATCTGGAATCACTGGCTGCCGCAATCGGGCTGCACGGTCGCCGACGCACCGAGCTTCGAGCGCTATGATCAGCGCTTCGATCCGAGGACCGGTGATGGCGGGTTCGAGATCTGGGTTCCGGTGATTCGCTGACCCCCGCCGGAGGCGTCCCGGATTTGTGTCGAGACGCTGCAGGCCAGCCCTGCGGCGCCGGACCCCGCCGATTGCTTGGCAAGCAGCGGCACGTTTGCGATAACCTCACGCCTAACAACAATGCGCCGCAGCGCGGCGACGAAAGCGGGAGGTCGTCCGATGTCCGACATGCGCGTGCTCGCCACCGATCTGGAATTTCCGGAAGGGCCCGTGGTGATGCCCGACGGCTCGGTGGTGCTGGTCGAGATCCGCGGCAAGCGCCTGACGCGGGTGTTTCCCGACGGCCGCAAGGAGGTCGTGGCGCAGATTCCGGGCGGGCCGAACGGCGCTGCCCTCGGGCCCGACGGCAAGATCTACATCTGCAACAATGGCGGCTTCTCCTGGATTCCGACCGGCAAGATGATCATGCCGGGCCCGCAGCCCGAGGACTATCTCGGCGGCTCGATCCAGCGCGTCGATCTGCAGAGCGGCAAGATCGAGACCGTGGTCAGCCGCTGCGGCGAGCATGAGCTGCGCGGACCGAATGACCTCGTATTCGACCGCCATGGCGGCCTGTGGTTCTCCGATCTCGGCAAGCGCCGCGCCCGCGACATGGATGTCGGCGCGTTCTACTACCTCAAGCCCGGCATGAGCGAGATCGTCGAGGCCGTCCACGGCATCCTGCCGGCCAATGGCATCGGGCTGTCGCCGGATGAGAAGACCGTCTACATCGCGGAGACGCCGACCGCGCGTCTCTGGGCCTACGATCTCGCCGAGCCCGGCACGGTGAAGCCGCGCGAGGTGATCTATCGCGGCGAGCGCGGCCGGCCGATCGCGGGCCTCGGCGGCTACCAGATGTTCGATTCACTCGCGGTCGAGGCGAACGGCAATGTCTGCGTCGCCACGCTGGTGACCGGCTGCATCAGCGTGATCGCGCCCGACGGCACGCTGGTCGAGCAGGTGCCGACCGGTGACCGCGTCACGACCAACATTGCCTTCGGCGGTCCCGAGCTGAAGACGGCCTACATCACGCTGTCGGGCAGGGGTGAGCTGGTGGCGATGGACTGGCCGCGGCCGGGCCTGCCGCTGAATTTTCTGAACAAGTAGGACAGCTGGGCATCGTCATGACGCTGCGCGGATGATAACGAGCAACGTAGAACGTTCTCGGAATTGCTCCTCATGGTGAGGAGCGCCGTAGGCGCGTCTCGAACCATGAGGCCCGACCTCGGCCTCATCCTTCGAGACGCAGCGCTGCGCGCTGCTCCTCAGGATGAGGGGAAGGAGTGTCAAATGCCCTTTCTCGAACCAGTCACCCTCCGCGGCGCGCACGCCAGCCTCGTGCCGCTGTCATCAGACCATCACGACGCGCTGGTCGAGGCCGTCAGCGACGGCGAATTGTGGAACCTGTGGTACACCGCAGTTCCGAAACCCGAGACCATGGCCAAGGAGATCGAGCGCCGGCTCGGCCTGCTCGCGGCCGGCAGCATGCAGCCGTTCACGGTGCTCGACCCCGACGGCCGCGTCGCCGGCATGACCACCTACATGAACGTCGATGCCGCCAACCGTCGCGTCGAGATCGGCTCGACCTGGTATGCGAAGCGGGTGCAGCGCAGCGCGCTCAACACCCAGTGCAAGCGGCTGCTGCTGGCGCACGCCTTCGAGGCGATGAACTGCATCGCGGTCGAGTTCCGAACGCATTTCTTCAACCACCAGAGCCGTCGCGCCATCGAGCGGCTCGGCGCCAAGCAGGACGGCATTTTGCGCAGCCACCAGATCGCGCCGAACGGCACGCTGCGGGATACCGTCGTCTACAGCATCACCGCGGCCGAATGGCCGACCGTGAAGGCGCATCTGGACTACCAATTGAATGACAAGCCGCGCTGATCGCGCTATGGCCGCTTGCCGCCTGGCGCGGCGGACGATGACGAGACCGGGACGAACGACCAGATGGATATCTTCGACTATGTGATCGTGGGCGCCGGCTCCGCCGGCTGCGTGCTGGCGAGCCGCCTCAGCGAGGACCCCCAGGTCACGGTGTGCGTGCTGGAGGCGGGGCCACGCGACTGGCACCCCTACATCCATCTGCCGGCCGGCTTCATCAAGACCTTCTACATGAAGAGCATCAACTGGGGCTATCAGCAGGAGCCGGGACCCTACACCGCTGGGCGAAGCATCTACGCGCCGCGCGGCAAGACGCTCGGCGGCTCCTCCTCGATCAATGGCCATGTCTACAATCGCGGCCAGCGCCAGGATTTCGACACCTGGGCGCAGATGGGCAATCGCGGCTGGAGCTATTCCGACGTGCTACCGCACTTCAAGCGCATGGAGAAGCGCATCGGCGCCGGCGAGGATCAATATCGCGGCCGCGACGGCAAGCTCATCGTGACCACCATGGAGTGGAAGGACACGCTGTGCGAGGCCTTCATGGATGGCGCCGTCTCGCTCGGCATCCCGCGCAACCCCGACTACAACGGCGCGATCCAGGAAGGCGTGTCCTACGTCCAGCGCACCATCCAGAACGGCCGCCGCGTGTCGTCGGCAACCGCGTTCCTGCGTCCGGCTAGCAAGCGGCCGAACGTCGAGGTTCGCACCCACGCCCACGCCACCGGCGTCATGCTCGACGGCAAGCGCGCGGTCGGCGTGCGCTATCACCGCGGCGGGCGCGGCGGCGTGCCGGTCGAGGTGCGCGCGCGCAAGGAGGTGATCCTGTCCGGCGGCGCCTATAACTCGCCGCAGCTGCTGCAGCTGTCCGGCATCGGCGCGCCCGAGCTGCTGCAGGAGCACGGCATCGAGGTGCGTCATGCACTCCGAAGCGTCGGCGAGGGCCTGCAGGACCACTACGCGCCGCGCACCGTGGCGCGCGTCAAGAACATCAAGACCGTCAACGAGCTCGCGCGCGGCCTCAATCTGTGGGGCGAAGCGCTGAAATGGGCGGTGACGCGGCGCGGCATCCTGTCGCTGTCGCCGACCATGGTCTACTGCTTCTGGCATTCCGGCGAGACCGCCGAAAGCTCCGATCTGCAGCTCACCTTCACGCCGGCGAGCTACAAGGAGGGTGTGCAGGGCCAGCTCGAGGACGAGCCCGGCATGACGGTCGCGTCGTGGCAGCAGCGCCCGGAGAGCCGCGGCTACGTGCGGCTGCGCTCGGCCGATCCGTTCGCGCCGCCGCTGATCCAGACCAACTATCTCACCGCCGAGCTCGATCGCCGCGTCGTCGTCGCCGGCATGAAGCTGGCGCGTCGCCTGCTGGCCTCGGCGCCGCTCGCGCCATATTACGCGTATGAGGATTTCCCCGGGCCGAAGGTCAACAGCGACGACGAGCTCCTGGCAGCCGCAACGCAGCGCGCCACCACCACGTTCCATCCCGGCTGCTCCTGTCGCATGGGCCCGGCGGATTCCACCTGGGCCACGGTCGACGACCAGCTCCGCGTCCACGGCCTCTCGGGCCTGCGCGTCGCCGATGCCTCGATCATGCCGCGCATGATCTCCGCCAACCTCAATGCTGCGACCTTGATGATCGGCGACAAGGCGGCGGACCTGATTTTGGGCAAGGCGCCGGTGGCGGAGAGTTTGTCGGCGTAGTGGGGCGCCCCACACTCGGCACTTGCTTGGAGGTCGGGCAATCACCCCAGCGGAGGTGAGCTCCCCTCCCCCTTGCGGGGAGGGGTCGGGGGTGGGGGTCCACGGTTGACCGACCGGGTTGATCCCTGACATTTTGGACCGGGCTGATCCCTGACACTATTCGATCACTGCTGTGTTGTCTCCGCCGTTTCCTGCGCGACGCGGAGCCGCGCACGCGGCGGAGCAAAGCGCAGGAAACGGCGGTCGCGGTCGATCAGCCCGAGGTCTCGGCCCCAGAAGCGGACGATGTGGCCGCCGGTATCGTGCTTGGCGAGGCCGATGAGTTCGCCGGCGAGCGCTTCGCCAACGAAGACGTGCTCGCCTTGCCATTTGATGTCCCCGGTGGGACGCACGCGGCGGACCTCGTGATCGGCGTCGTACCAGGGATCATCGAGACGGTCTGGCATGAAGCGCACCGGCCTGCGCCAGAGCTTGACGGGGGCCACCTGGTCGAGCGCCTCGTGCGGCCGCTCCTCGTTGAAGTGGCGGCGAAAGGCGTCGAAGCGTCGCTGCTGCTCGGCGGCCGTGTCTGCCGGTGGCTTCGACGTCTCGGCCTTCAGCGTGCGGTGCATGCGCTCGTGCCGGCCGTTGTCCTGCGGGCTCGCTGGTGGGATGTAGCGTGGCTCGATGCCGAGCTTGAGCCACCACACCGAGAGCGCCGAAAGGCCGCCAGCTCCCGTCGATCCGAACGGTACTCCATTGTCGGAGCGGATCGCGTCGGGAAGGCCGATATCCTTGAAAACGCGCTCCAGAGCGCCCTTCACGCCAGCCCAGGTCGGATCGACAATGCGCACCTCGATGAGATAGCGGCTCGCCGCATCGGTGATGGTGAGCGGATCGCAGCGCGTGCCATCGCCAGTGCGGAACCAGCCTTTGAAGTCGATCGCCCACTCGTCATTGGGGCCCTCCGCCGGCGTGATCAGCTCGCCTTGCGCGATCGCCCGACGTCGGCGTGGCCGCGCTTCGACCAGGCCTTCACGCTTCAGGAGGTCGCCGATCGTCGAGGCCGCCGGCCAGTCGACCTCCGGCCGCTCGCGCGCGAGCCAGGCCTTGATCTTCTTGGGGCCAAAATGCGGAAACCGTCGTCGTGTTGCGATGATGCGCCGTGCCAGCCGGTCCGCTGTGGCGTGCGGGCAGTTCTGCACGGCGTGGCTCTTCTCCTCGAACCACTGCGGATCCCCGCTCGCGCGGCGGCGCTCCCAAACGTAGAACGTCTCCCGGCTGATGCCGTGCCGCGCGCACAGCTCCGTCACCGAAAAAGCTCCCGTGTCGTACTCCCGAAACAACCCGATACGCTGCTCCACAGGACTGCTCTCCCTGAAAGGCATCGACCGATCCTCCTTCGAATCGGACGAAGCTTGCCTGTCAGGAATCAACCCGGTCTGAATTGTCAGGACTCAGCCCGGTTCATACCCTCGCGGACCCCCCACCCCCGACCCCTCCCCGCAAGGGGGAGGGGAGCTCACCGCCCGTGCGGCAGGCGGCGGTCACGCGCGACGTGCACAAACTACTTCACCAGCCTGAACTTCCCTCCCTCGACCTTGATCAGGAACGCCGAGCGCTCGTCGTAGCCGTTGTGGTCGGTCGGGCTCATGTTGGAGAGGCCGTTGTTGAGATAGACGTCCTTGCCGCGCTCCAGCTCGTCGCGCAGCGCGGCGCGAAACTCTGCGGTGCCCGGCTTGGCCGCCTTCAACGCGCCGGGGATGGCGCGCTTGAGCAGCGTGGCGGTGTCCCACAGATGTGCGGCGAAGATGTTCGGCTTGTCGCCATTGGCGGCCTGATAGGCTGACACGAATTCGTCATTGGCACGGCGGAACGGATCCTCAGCGGCGAGATCGTCGGCGATCGAAAAGGCCTCGCCGGCGAAGATCGCGCCTTCGACATTCTCCTTGCCGAGCTTGATGAACTCCTGCGTCGCCACGCCATGGGTCTGGAAGATCCTCCCCGCATAGCCGCGCTCGCGCAGCGCCTGTTGCGGCAGCACGGCCGGCGTGCCGGCCGAGGCGATGAACACCGCATCCGGATTGGTGGCGATCACCTTGAGCGCCTGGCCGGTGACGCTGGTGTCGCCGCGGGCATAGACCTCGTGGGTGGTCGCCGTGAGCCCGAGCTTCGGCGCCAGCTTCGTCACCTCCTGATAGTAGCCTTCGCCATAGCCGTCGGACACGCCGATGAAGCCGAGTGTCTTCACCCCGCTCTTGGCGATGTATTTAAGCATCGCCGCGGCCATGATGTCGTCATTGGGCGCCACCTTGAACGCCCATTTGCGCTTGTCGTCCATCGGTTGCACGATCGCGGTCGAGGCCGCCAGCGACAGCAGCGGCGTCCTGCTTTCGAGCGCGACGTCGAGCATCGGCATGGTGACCGGCGTCAGCGACGAGCCGATGATGACGTCGACACCATCCTGGATCACCAGCCGGCGCGCGTTCTGCAATCCCTTCACGCTGTCGGATTCGTCGTCGAGCGCGATATAGACGATCTTCTCGCCGCCGATCTCCTTCGGCAGCGCAGCTACCGCCTTGATCTGCGGCTGCCCGAGCGCCGAGCCGGGCCCGGTTGCGGACACCACGATACCGACCTTGATGTCGGCGCGCGCGGGCGAGCCGAAAGCCATCGTTGCAGCAATTCCGATCGCCGTGAGCGCGGCTCTCATCGTGGTTCCTCCCCGTTGAGCGTGCTCGGCGCGTTGACTGGCCGAGACTTTGGCCAATGAGCGTAGCCGGACTGGCGGCCTCGTGTCTGTCCCCGTGGTTGGTGACGCGGGGCGGCGCTTCCAGCCAGGGCGGGTTGCTGCTAGGTTTCGGCGAACAAAGAGATCCGGGAGGAACGCATGGAGGCTCAGGGGCCTGGCATCGAGGCGGCCGGCGCCGTCGGCGCGATGGTGCTCGCGATCGGACAGCCCGAGTTTCCGCAAGTCCTGATCGAGACGCTGCGCACCGTTGCCGATGTCGGCCACTGCATGGTGTTCACCTTCGAGAACCAGCGCTCGGCGCGCTGCCTGCTCAGCACGGGGAACATCGCGATCGGGCCTGATCTCGGCGCGGCCTATTCGGAGCATTTCCACACGGCCGATCCAAACCGGGACACGATCTTCCGCAGGCGCGCGGACGCGCGCTACATCCTGCTGCCGAATTTCGCGCGCCGCATGTACCCGAAGGGCTACCGCAAGCTGTTCTTCGAAGATTCCGAGATCGTCGACAAGGCCGCCACCGCGATCTGGGTCGGCGAGCACTGCACCTACGTGAACTTCTATCGCACCGCTGTGCAAGGCGGTTTTGAGCCCCACGAGCGCCAGCGCATCGCCGCGGTCGCCCCGATCGTGGGGGCCATCGTCGCGCGTCATTGCCAGGATCGCGCCGCCGCAATGGACCCGGCCGACAAATTTGCTTCGTTGTTTGCCGCCGGCGGACCGCTGTCGGTGCTGACCGCGCGGGAGAAGGACGTCTGCCGTCGCATCCTCGAAGGCTTCACCTCCGAGGCGATCGCCGGGGATCTTGGCATCGCCCTCAACTCCGTCTTCACCTATCGCAAGCGCGCCTATGAAAGGCTCGGCATCGCCTCGCAGAACGAGCTGTTTGCGATCGCCCTCCGCCTGATGGCGACACCGCGGCCGCTGAACTGAGCGAGGAGGGCGCGCCTGCTGTCACCCATCGCCGGGACAGACGTTGCCGGAGCGTGCAGCTAGCCTGCGCCGTCAGACCGGAGACCGAGAGTGAGCACAGCACCGCGCTTCGATATCGATACCGCCACCTTCTGGGCCGATCCCTATCCGGCGCTGGCGCGCATGCGCCAGGAGGCGCCGATCGCCTTCGTGCCGCAGCTCGGCAGTACGCTGTTGTGCCGTCGCGACGACATCTTCGTGTCCGAGAAGCAGATCGACGTCTTCAGCTCGCATCAGCCGCAGGGCCTGATGAACCGGCTGATGGGCCACAACATGATGCGCAAGGATGGCGCGGCGCACATGGCCGAGCGCCAGGCGATCGCGCCGGCGGTGTCGCCGCGGGCCGTGCGGGTGCACTGGCTGGCGCAGTTCCAGGCCCATGCCGACCGGCTGATCGACGCGCTCGATCCCACCGCCGACGTGGACCTCGTCCGCGACTTCGCATTGCCGTTCTCGGCCGAGTGCCTGAAGCTGATCACCGGCCTCACCAACATGCGCTTTCAGGACATGAATGCGTGGTCGCAGGCGATGATCGACGGCATCGCCAACTACACCGCCGATCCCGCGGTCGAGGCGCGTTGCAACGCCGCGACTGCCGGCATCGACGCCGCCATCGACGACATGCTGCCGGTGCTGGAGAAGACCCCGAACCAGAGCCTGCTTGGCGTGATGCTTGCCACGCAAATGCCGATGGAGAGCATCCGCGCCAACATCAAGCTCGCCATCTCGGGTGGCCAGAACGAGCCGCGCGATGCGATCGCCGGCACGGTATGGGCGCTGCTGACGCATCCCGATCAGCTTGCGCTGGCCCTCAATGGCGAGGTGCGCTGGCTGCAGGTATTCGAGGAATATGCCCGCTGGATCTCGCCGATCGGCATGTCGCCCCGGCGGATCGCCAAGCCCTGGACGATTCGCGACGTCGCCTTCGAGCCGGAGGAGCGCGTGTTCCTGATGTTCGGCTCGGCCAACCGCGACGAGACGCATTTTTCCGGGCCGGATCGCTTCGACATCCGCCGCGACGTCTCCAAGAGCATCGCCTTCGGCGCCGGTCCGCATTTCTGCGCCGGCGCCTGGGCCTCGCGGGCGATGATTGCCGAGGTCGCATTGCCGACGCTGTTTGCGCGACTGCCGAACCTGAGGCTCCGAAACACCGAGCCCGTGCGCATCGGCGGCTGGGCCTTCCGTGGCCTGCTGAATCTGCCGGTGACCTGGAACGCGGGGCCGAATTGACGGACGCAATCCTCTTGCGTCGCGACCATCGACATTCCGGGGCAAGGCCGTAGGCCTTGAACCCGGAATCTCGAGATTGTGTCGGCACCCGCAACCGCGTAGTTGGACGAGATCACATAGCTCGCGGCCAGCGTGAAGCAGTCGTCCCAGGTGATAGGTGAAGGCTGAGGTGCCAAAACGACCTAGAGGCCGGTGAGCAATTTCTTGAGAAGAGCGTTGAGCGTCTTCTGTTCCGCCGGTGTCAGGACGGAAATCAATCGTGCCTCCAGGGCCACCATTGGACCGATCAGATCGTCGATCGCGCGCTTGCCGGCAGGGGTTAAGGCAATTTGCCTGCCACGTCGGTCATTGGGATCGGGGTATCGTTCGACCAATCCGGCGCGCTCCAACCGATCGAGGCGGTTCGTCATGCCGCCTGAAGAGATCATTGCCGCTTCATAGAGCTGGGTCGGTGAAAGCATATAGGGCTCACCGGCGCGCCTGAGGGGCGTGAGGACGTCAAACTCGCCAACCTGTAGCCCTGCTTCTGCGAGCAATGGGTTCATGTGGTCGCGGATCACCCGTGCGGCGGCGTCAAGCAAACGCCCCACGAGCTCTACAGGCAGCGTTGGAAGATCAGGGCGCTCGCGAGCCCATTGTTTTGAAGCGATCTCGGCACGATCCATGGGCAAGTGTCTTTCGATAAAGTATCTTGATATTAAGATACATTTGGACTACCGCTATGAGGCGAGGCGACAGCTTGGCCTCATAGGTCTTGGAAGGAAAGCGATGCCCAACATGATTTTGGTGAACTTCCCCGTGAGAGATCTCGCCGCGTCGACAGCATTCTACGTTGCCCTTGGTGGGGCGGTGAACTCACAGTTTTCCGGCGAAAGCTCGACGTCCCTCATGTTCACGAACACGATCGGTGTGATGCTGCTGACCCACGATCAATATCGCGAATTCACCAAACGCCCGATCGGCGACGCTCGACGCGAGAGTCAGGCTATGTTCGCCCTTACGGTCGCCGACCGCGATGCCGTTGATGCAACCCTAACTCGCGCTGTTGCTGCGGGCGGACGCGCCGATCCCAACCCAGCTCAGGATCTCGGCTTCATGTACAACCGCCACATTGAAGACCCGGATGGCTACGTTTGGGAAATCGTGTGGATGAACTCGTCAGCAAACACCTAAACGTGGAAGATTACCCCATAAGCACAGATCACTCATGCCGGCGTCTCCTTGGGGTGCCAGTGAATCGAGCCGCCCTTGTCCCGCAAGCAATTCAATAGGTCCTGAGCCGAGGATGTCTCCCGCCGGGCGACCTGCTCGAATACAGGCCTGATGGCGCCGAGGAGCCGCAGCGACGCCTTGCTGGGTGAGCGGCGCTGCTTTCATCCTGGCGTGAGCTTCCAGGCAGTCCGGCATCCCGCGCACGCAACAAAATTTTCCTTTCGCTTTTTCGGAAAGTGTGCTTATCTCCTGCCAACCCGCCTCGTGCAGAGGGACGTACGCGTCGTCACGATACGTGGAGGTGGGGGGCGATGGACGTGATGGCTGCGCCAGACGAGCGCAGTCGGCGCGTACGGAGAAGTCGTGTGGTCCTGGCCTCTCGACGCTGAGGTCAAGTCCGCGGTCGTTGCTTGACGGCACGCGCGGACGATGGGGGCAAGACAGCCGATCCCCAGGGAGATCACGTATAATTCGTAGAGCCATCGCGCAGGGAAGGCCGGGATGTCTCGGCCGAACCTGTGGTTCCTGCCCCGTGCATTCTTTCCGCACGGGGGCCATGGGGGCGGCGAGCTCCCGGCCTTCCCTGCGCCCTCTCGTTGTTCGGGAGGGACGTGACCGCCGCATCACTCGGGCCTCATCAGCTGCGAGAGCGTGTACTCATGAGCAGAATGGGCGGATGTGAGATCAGCATGAGCTCTACAAGCTCCGCCGTCACGCCTGGCTTCGCGGGTGATGACAGACATGGCGAGGATGGGCTGTTGGAAACGTCGATCAGATGTCGGATCGCGACCGCAACGACCGATGTCAGCCTTACGCCTCCAGCGCAGTGCGGATCATGCGCGCAAGATCGGCGCTGACGTAGGGCTTGGCGAGCAGCAGCACGTCGGCATCGAGCCGCCCATGATGCACGATCGCGTTCTCCGTGTAGCCCGATGTGTAGAGCACCTTCAGCCCGGGACGGCGCTTCTCGGCCTCGATCGCGAGCTGGCGGCCGTTCATGCCGCCTGGAATGATGACGTCGGTGAACAGCAGGTCGATCCGTTCCGGATTGTCGATCAGCGCCAGGCCCTCGGCGGCGTTGCTCGCGGCGAGCGTGCGATAGCCGAGACGGCGCACCTGAGCCACGACGTAGTCGCGCACCAGCGCATCGTCCTCGACGATCAGGATGGTCTCGTCGCCCTGTGCGACAGCCGGCCGGCCGGGCTCGGCCGCCGGCGGCTCCGGCGCGCTCGCGGCCCGCGGCAGATAGAGCTTGACCGTCGTGCCGTGGCCTTCCTCGCTGTAGATCTTGACGTGGCCGTTCGATTGCTTGACGAAGCCATAGACCATGCTGAGGCCGAGACCCGAGCCCTTGCCGACGTCCTTGGTGGTGAAGAACGGCTCGAACACCTTGTCGAGCAGCGGGGCGGGAATGCCCTGGCCGGTGTCGCTGACCGCGATCATGACGTAGCTTCCGGGCTTGGCGTCGCGGTTCAGTTGCGCGTAGTGCTCGTCGAGCGTGACGTTCTTGGTCTCCAAGGTCAGCTTGCCGCCGTCCGGCATCGCGTCGCGCGCGTTGAGCGCGAGGTTGAGGATCGCCGTCGACAATTGGCTCGGATCGATCAGCGCCGGCGCGCTGTCATGGGCCAGCATCGATTCGATCTCGATCTGCTCGCCGAGCGTCGGCCGCAGCAGACGGCCGGCTTCGACGACGAGCGCATTGATGTCGGTGGCGCGGGGCTGCAGCGGCTGGCGGCGCGAGAAGGCAAGCAGGTGCCGGGTCAGATCGGCGCCGCGCTCGGCGGCGGCGCTGATCATGCCGGCGATGCCGGCGAGCTGGGGCTTGTCCTTGACCGCATCGGCGAGGATCTCGATCGTCCCGGTGATGACGGTCAGGATGTTGTTGAAGTCGTGCGCGACGCCGCCGGTGAGCTGGCCGATCGCCTCCATCTTCTGTGCCTGACGGACCTGGGCCTCGTTGGCCTCGATCTCCTGGAATCGTCGCACCATCGCCTCCGCGGCGCGGCGCTGGCGGATCTCCTCCTCGAGCTGCGCATAGGCCTTCTGCAAGGTGATGCGCGTCGGCAGCACCAGAAGCTGCGGCAGCATCTTGATCATGACGACGATGATTCCGATCGAGGTGACGCCAAGAAAGATGTTGATGAGGCCCGTGATGGTCGAGGTCGGCACCCAGAGATCGACGATCGCCAGCAGGCGCGTGACCCCGACGACGGCCACGAAGGTCGCAAGCGCCCCGACGATGCCGCGGAACATCACGTCGCGCCAACGCCGCCGCAGAAACGTGCCGACCACGAAGGCGATGGTGAAGAAGGCGCTGGCGACCAGTCCGTTGGACACGACCTGCAGCCATATCCATACCGGCGCTCCCTGCAGACCCGCCGCTTGCACCGTCAACGTCGGCATATGCAAATCATCCTCAAAAACGCAACGCGCCAAACCCGGGGGCGGCCCGGCCTGTCGTCGTCTCAACCCGAACGGATCATTCAGCTTTTCGCCTCTGGCGCAAGGGCAATGGCGGCTTTGACGCGGATCGCGGCAGGGCGCCTTCGCGCCGCCGCGAATGCCGCACCGCCGCGCGGCGTCAAAAGCCTGCCACACATCCTTTACCGGCCGGTCACGCGGCTGTTAACGCGCCGACCTAAGTCGCTCGACACCGTCATCACCATGGGGAATGAACGAGATGTCGAACACGATCGCGCACAACCGGCGCGAGTTCCTGCGGCTGCTCGGAGCGTCGGCTGCGACCGCGGCCCTCGGCCAGAGCATCGAGCGCGCGCATGCCATTCCGGCGTTCAACCGCCACGGCAGCATCGAGGACGTCAAGCACATCGTTGTGCTGATGCAGGAGAACCGCGCCTTCGATCATTACTTCGGCGCGATGCGCGGCGTGCGCGGCTTCAACGATCCGCGCGCCGTGAAGCTGCCGAACGGCAACCCGGTGTGGCAGCAGCCGGGCGGCACGGGATCGGTGATGCCGTTCCGCGTCGACAATGCCGGCCAGGTCTATGTCGAGGACGTGGCGCATGGCTGGAACGACGGCCAGAAGGCCTGGAACAACGGCAATTACGACAAGTGGATCGCTAACAAGGGCACCACGACGATGACCTGCATGAATCGGCAGGATCTGCCCTGGCACTATGCGCTCGCGGACGCCTTCACGGTGTGCGATTCGTATTTCTGCTCGGTGATGGGCCCGACGGATCCGAATCGCTACTACTTGTGGACCGGCTGGGACGGCAACGACGGCAAGGGCGGCGGCCCGGTCATCACCAATGCGGAAGCCGGCTACGACTGGACCACGTTCCCGGAGCGGCTGGAGAAGGCCGGCATTTCCTGGAAGGTCTACCAGGACATCGGTCTCGGCCTGACGGCGGAAGGCTTCTGGGGCTGGACCCAGAATCCGTGGATCGGCAATTACGGCGACAACTCGCTGCTGTATTTCCACCAGTATCAGAACTCGCAGCCGGGCAGTCCGCTGTACGAGAAGGCGCTGCGCGGCAGCAACATCGCCAAGGGCGGCACGTTCGAGAACCTGTTCGACGGGCTGCGCAACGACGTGCGCAACGGCACGCTGCCGCAGGTGTCGTGGATCGCAGCTCCCGAAGCGTTCAGCGAGCATCCGAACTGGCTGCCGGGGCCGGGCGCCTGGTACATCTCCAAGGTGCTCGACATCCTGACGTCGAATCCGGAACTGTGGAGCAAGACCGCGCTGATCATCAACTACGACGAGGGCGGCGGATTCTTCGACCATGCCGTCGGCCCGTATCCGGCGATGTCGCAGGCCTGGGGCCAGTCGACCGTCGATGTCAGCACGGACCTCTTCGCCGGCGACGGCAGCCACGTGGCTGGTCCCTACGGCCTTGGCGTGCGCGTGCCGATGCTGGTGGTGTCGCCGTGGTCGCGCGGCGGCTTCGTGTGCTCGGAAGTGTTCGATCACACCTCGGTGATCCGCTTCATCGAGCGCCGCTTCCATCACAAGGCGCCTGATTTGTTCGAGAGCAACATCCCGGCCTGGCGGCGCGCGGTGTGCGGCGATCTCACCTCGGCGTTCAACTTCACCTCGCCCAACGAAGGCATGGCGCCGCTGCCGAGCACGGCCGGCTTCAAGCCGCCGGTCGCGGACATCACCTCCGGTGCGCGTTTCGACGACTATCACCCGGTTCCGCCGGCCAAGCAGGTGATGCCGCAGCAGGAGCCTGGCATTCGCCCGGCGCGCGCGCTGCCCTACGATCTCCGCGTCGACGGCGATGCCGACGCCGCGCACAGGACGTTTGCGATCCGCTTCGTCAATCCGGGGCAGGCGGGCGTCTGCTTCCACGTCCGCTCCGGCAACACCGCGGCCGGACCGTGGAGCTACACCGTCGAGGCCGGCAAGTCGCTGCGGGGCGCATGGGACCTTGCGGCCAGCGCCGGCCAGTACGATCTGTCGGTGTACGGGCCGAACGGCTTCTTCCGCCACTTCAAGGGCGGCGTCGCCACCACCGCCGCGCTGGTCGATGTCGACACCGTCCATCTCTGCGATTGGGACGATGGCGACGATTCGCGCAGCCTTGCGATCGCGCTCACCAACAAGGGGGCGAGCTGCGTCGTGACGCTGGCCGACAACTATACGGGACGCAGCGAGCGGCACCGCCTGCAGCGCGGACAGCGGCTCGAGACGCGGGTTCGCCTGCAGCAGACCCATGGCTGGTACGATCTGACGGTCACGACTGATACCGATGCCAACTTCAACTGGCAGCTCGCGGGTCATGTCGAGAACGGCCGGCCCAGCATCAGCGACCCGGCGATGGGCAGGATCGCCGCGACCTGATCGCGAACGATATCGGGATGCGCCCGGAGCGATCCGGGCGCATCCTCAAGATGATGAGGTGACGAGACTTTGCTCGGCGTCGTCGGCATTGGGATCACCCGGCGCGGTGGCCCAGGCGAGTTCGACCAAAGTGACGATGCGGCGGCCGGCGCCATCGAGCTGGCAGACGATGAGGCCCTGGTCCTCGATATAGGTCAGCAGGCGCTGCGCCCGCCGCAACGAGTGCGAGCCATAGGCGCGGGCGATCGCGGCATCGCTCGGGCAGGGGCGGCCGTCCTTGGCGGCGCGGGCGATCATCATGAACACGCCCTGCATGTCCTCTGGGAGCAGCGAGGCGCGCAGCGTGACGTCCCGCCAGCCGGCGTCGTCGGCCGTCTCGTCGCCGCCGAGCCCCGCGCGGGCGCGCGTCAGCATACGGCGGAACTCGTTGAGGTCGGGCACCGCCGTGCCCAGCCCCTCGATGCGGCAGCGGACGACGAACTCCTGATAGAGCACGCCGACGGCGCGGAAGCCGGCGTCGGGCTCGGCCAGCACGGCGCGCAGCACGCGCTCGACACGGGCGCGGCGCTCGGCGAGTTCCTCCTCGCTGACGGCGGGCGCCGGCGGTTCGGGGCGCAGCTCGAGCGCGGCGGACTTCGCCGCCATCAACTGGTCGAGCAGCTCGGGCTGCGGCTTGCGCTGCGGCCTCGCGTTCGTCTCGGGCGGCGGTGCGGCGAGAATCACCGCGCGGGCGTCCTCGAGCGAGGCCTCCGGCAGCGGCATCAGCCGCGGCGTCGCGTTGCGCGGCTTGGTGTCAGTCGGGCCGATCCGCAGGCCCAGCGGCCGGCGCGACAGCGCAGGGCCCAGCGCCATGAACTGGCCGCGCTCGAGGTCGCGGAACGCCTCGGCCTGGCGCCGCTCCATGCCGAGCAGGTCGGCGGCGCGGGCCATGTCGATGTCGAGGAAGGTGCGGCCCATGAGGAAGTTCGAGGCCTCGGCCGCGACATTCTTGGCGAGCTTCGCCAGTCGTTGCGTCGCGATCACCCCCGCCAGCCCGCGCTTGCGGCCGCGGCACATCAGGTTGGTCATCGCGCCGAGCGAAGCCTTGCGGGCCTCGTCGGAGACTTCGCCCGCGACGGCTGGTGCGAACAGCTGGGCCTCGTCGACCACGACGAGCATCGGGTACCAGTGGTCGCGGGAGATCTCGAACAGGCCGTTGAGAAAGGCGGCCGCGCGCCGCATCTGATTCTCGGCATCGAGGCCTTCGAGGTTGAGGACCGTCGAGACGCGATGCATCCGCGCCCGTTCGCCGGCGACCTGCAGCGCGCGCTCGGTGTGATCCTCGGCCGCGATCACGAGATGGCCGAATCGCTCGGCGAGCGTGACGAAGTCGCCCTCCGGATCGATGATCGTCTGCTGCACCCAGGGCGCGCTCTGCTCCAGCAGGCGGCGCAAGAGATGCGACTTGCCGGAGCCGGAATTGCCCTGCACCAGGAGCCGGGTCGCCAGGAGTTCCTCGAGGTCGAGAGCTGCAGGCGATCCCGCCGCCGTCTGCCCCATCTCGATCGCAACCGTCATGTGCCCCGACTCAACCCCGCCTCACGCAGAGGCTGGCGCTTAACAAGCGCAGGCGCGCACGTCGAGCGTTTGCGGTGGACTGTCCCAAATTGCGAGATCGGCTGTGGATGGACAGATGGAACCCGCCTCGCCGCCGAGTTCCCCGTCGATGCGCTTGTCGCTCGTTCGGGCCCGTGCTTGGCGCCCGCGCGCATTTCGCGATACTGTGCGGCGAAAAAGGGGCCAAAAGGGACCAGGAGTGAACCAGCATTCGGATGCCGGTCGCGCAACGTTTCAGGCGTTCGCGCGCGGGGCCGACTTCCTGCAGGGTGGCGGCGAGATGGGAGCGCTCATGCGCATCCATGATTGGTCACGAACGCCGTTGGGGCCGCCCGAGAGCTGGCCTCAGTCGTTGCGCACGTCGGTCAGCACCTGCCTGGACTGCGCGTTCCCGATCCTGATCTGGTGGGGCCAGGAGCTCGTCATGCTCTACAATGACGAGTATCGTCCGATCCTCGGCTCGCAGAAGCATCCCGCCGCGCTGGGGGCACCGGGGTGCGCGGTATGGTCCGAGATCTGGGAGGTCATCAGCCCGATGTTGCGGCAGGTCGTTGGGCTTGGCGAAGCGACCCGCTCACGCGACATGCCGCTGTTCATCGACCGCCATGGCTACCTCGAAGAGACCTATTTTTCGTTCTCCTATTCGCCGATTCGCGATGAGACCGGCGGCGTCGGCGGCGTATTCACCCCCGTCATCGAGACGACGGCCCGGGTCGTGGGCGAGCGCCGCATGCGGACCTTGCGCGATCTCGCCGCGCGCGGCCGTGCCGACAGTCTGGCCCATGCTTGTCGCGAAGCCACCGATGTCCTCGCCGAGAATCCGCATGACGTCCCATTTGCGGTGATCTACCAGCTCAGCGAGGATCAGCGATCGGCACGGCTGTTGAGCGCTGCGGGGGTGCAGCCGGACAGCGCGATCGCGCCGGCGCAGATTGCCCTCGACGGCAACGGAGGCGCGCTGTGGCCGATCCGGGAGGCGGCGCGTGCGGCGGCACCGATTCGCGTCGTGCTGGATCGTGCGAAATTTGCCGGCGTGCCGACCGGCGCATGGCCCGAGCCGCCACAGCTGGCGCTTGCGCTGCCGGTTGCCACGGGCCGGGAGCAGGCGACGGCGATCCTGATCTGTGGCGTCAATCCGCGCCGCGCCCTCGATGCCGAGCACCAGGGCTTCTTCGATCTGATGGCCGCTCAACTCGGCAGCGCCTTCGCCGAGACGCTGGCCTACGAGCAGGAGCGGCGCCGCGCCGAGACGCTCGCCGAGATCGATCGGGCCAAGACCGCGTTCTTCGCCAATGTCAGCCACGAGTTTCGCACGCCGCTGACGCTGATGCTCGGTCCGCTCGAAGATGTCCTGCTGCGGTCGCAGAGCTTGCCGCCGGCGGATCGCGACCGGTTGGAAATCGCCCAGCGCAATGCCTTGCGGCTGCTCAAGCTGGTCAACACGCTGCTGGATTTCTCGCGGATCGAGGCCGGCAGGATGCAGGCAGTCTACGCGCCGGTCGACCTCGCGAGCCTGACCGCGGAGATCGCCAGCACCTTCCGCTCGGCGATCGAGGCCGCTGGCCTCAGGCTGATCGTGGATTGCCCGCCGCTGCCGGAGCCGGCCTATGTCGATCGCGAAATGTGGGAGAAGATCGTCCTCAACCTGCTGTCCAACGCGTTCAAGTTCACCTTCACGGGCGACATCGAGGTCCGGCTCGTCACCTGCGATCGTCATTTCGAGCTGAGCGTGAAGGACACCGGAACCGGCATCCCGCAGCACGAGCTGCCGCGACTTTTCGATCGTTTCCATCGCGTCGCCGGCGCGCGCGGCCGCACCCATGAGGGCTCGGGCATCGGGCTCGCGCTTGTGCATGAGCTCGCCGAGCTGCACGGTGGATCCGTCGCAGCGACCAGCGAAGCCGGGCAGGGCAGCACGTTCGTAGTCAGAATTCCCAGGGGACGAAGCCATCTGCCGTCCGACCAGGTCGACGCGGCGCCAGCGCAGGAGCCGATGCTCCGCGGTGAGCGCCCCTTCATCGAGGAGGCGTTGCGCTGGCTGCCGGATACGCCGCCGCTCGATGCGCATGCCGTTCGGGACATCGACGTCCCCGCCCTCTCCGCCAACAGGGCCGGGTCGCGCCCCCGCATCCTCCTGGCCGACGACAATGCTGACATGCGCGACTATGTCCGCCGCCTGCTCGCAGCGCGCTACGATGTCGAGACCGTCGCCGATGGTGAAGCCGCGCTCGCGGCCATCGCCCGCGACAAACCCGACCTCGTTTTGTCGGACGTGATGATGCCGCGCATCGATGGCATGCAGTTGCTCGCCCGGCTGCGCGCCGATGAACAGGTCGGCACCATCCCGGTGATCCTGCTGTCGGCCCGGGCCGCAGAAGAGAGCCGCGTCGAAGGCATGGAGGCCGGTGCGGATGATTATCTCATCAAGCCGTTCAGTGCGCGTGAACTGCTGGCGCGCGTCGAGGCGCATCTCAAGATGGCCCGGCTGCGTGCCGAGGCGACGGAGCGGCTGCGTGCCAGCGAGGAGCGCTATCGCGCTTTCGTGACGGCGAGCTCCGACGTCGTCTATCGCATGAGTCCTGACTGGCGGGAGATGCGCCAGTTGCAGGGTAAGGACTTCATTGCCGATACGATGAAGCCGAGCCAGGGCTGGCTCGCGAAATACATTCATCAGGACGATCAGCCGCAGGTGATGGCGGCGATCAGCAGGGTCGTTGCGACGAAGAGCATGTTCGAGCTGGAGCACCGTGTCATCCGGATCGATGGCAGCCTCGGTTGGATCCATTCGCGCGCCATCCCCATTCTCGGGCGCAACGGCGAGATCATCGAGTGGTTCGGAACGGCGCGCGACATCTCCGAGCAGAACAAGGCCGAACGGGAGTTGCGCAAGAGCGAGGAGCGCCTGCGCAGCGCGGTCGAGGTGGGGCGGCTTGGCCTGTGGGACTGGAACGTCGCGACCGGCGAGGTGTATTGGTCGGACGAGCACTTTCGCATGGAAGGCTATGGTGTTGGCGAACTGACCCCGAGCTACGAGGTCTGGGCCGCGCGCATCCATCCCGACGATCGTCCCGCAGCCGAAGCCGCGCTTCACCGCGCGATGGAGGCGCACCAGGAATATGTCAGCGAGTTTCGTGTTGTGCATCCGGGCGGCGCAATTCGCTGCCTGTACGGCCGTGGGCGCTTCTTCTATGACGATGCAGGACGACCGATCCGCATGACCGGCGCCATGGTCGACGTGACCGAGCGGCGCGAATGGGAGGAGCGGCAGAAGGTGCTGGTCGCCGAACTGCAGCATCGCACCCGCAACCTGCTCGGCGTGGTCCGCTCGATGGCCGACAAGACGGCGCGCGCGAGCACCGATCTCGGCGATTTTCGCGCCCGCTTCCGTGATAGGCTGGATACGCTGTCGCGCGCCCAGGGCCTGCTGTCGCGCCTCAAGGAGCATGATCGCGTCACCTTCGACGATCTGATCCGCAGCGAGCTGTCTGCTGTCGCCGGCGGTTCCGAGCGCATCGAGCTTTCGGGGCCGTCCGGCGTTCGGCTGCGGTCGTCGACGGTTCAGACCCTTGCCATGGCGCTGCACGAGCTCGCCACCAACGCGGTCAAGTATGGTGCGCTGGCGCAGCCGTCCGGCCGGCTCTGCGTGGGCTGGTCGCTCGAGTGCGAAGGCGCGGAGGGACGACCCTGGCTGCACATCGAGTGGCGCGAGAGCGGCGTCGACATGCCGCCGCCAGCCACGATGCCCAGCGGCACCGGACAAGGGCGCGAGCTGATCGAACAGGCCTTGCCCTATCAGCTCAGCGCGAGGACCTCATACACTTTCGAATCCGACGGTGTCCGTTGCACGATATCGATTCCCGTTTCGCTCACCACACTGGAGCTCGATGAGCATGCCTGAACGCTCGCTTCGCGACCGTCATATCCTCATCGTCGAGGACGAATACATGCTTGCCGACGAGCTGCGCTGCGCCTTCGGCGGCGCCGGTGGCACGATCCTGGGCCCGGTCGGAACCGTCCCTGACGCGCTTGCGTTGATCAAACGCGAGGGGCGGATCGAAGGCGCCGTTCTCGACGTGAACCTGCGCGGCGACATGGCGTTTCCGGTCGCCGATCTGCTTGTCGAGCGCGGCGTGCCCTTCGTCTTCACCACCGGTTATGACGAATCGGTCATCCCGGACCGCTTCTCGAAGATCCTCCGCTGCGAGAAGCCGATTGCCGTCGATGGGATCATGCGCGCGCTCGGACGCCTGATCGAGAGGACGGCGCCGCAATGACGCGTTCGGCCCCGTCGGATTGAGCCGGGCGCCTCACACCTCGCGCCGGCTGAGGAAGGCGAGCCGCTCGAACAGGTGCACGTCCTGCTCGTTCTTGAGCAGCGCACCGTGCAGCGGCGGGATCAGCTTGCGCGGATCGCGCTCGCGCAACTGCTCGGGTCCGATGTCCTCGTTGAGCAGCAGCTTGAGCCAGTCCAGCAGCTCGGAGGTCGACGGCTTCTTCTTCAGGCCGGGCACGTCGCGGACCTCGAAGAAGATGCGCAGGGCCTCCTCGACCAGACGCTTCTTGATGTTAGGGAAGTGCACGTCGACGATGCGGCCCATCGTATCCGGATCGGGGAACTTGATGTAGTGGAAGAAGCAGCGGCGCAGGAACGCATCCGGCAACTCCTTCTCGTTGTTGGACGTGATGATGACGATCGGGCGCAGCTTCGCCTTGATGGTCTCGTTGGTCTCGTAGACGTGGAATTCCATCCGGTCGAGCTCGAGCAGCAGGTCGTTCGGGAACTCGATGTCGGCCTTGTCGATCTCGTCGATCAAGAGCACCGGCCGCTGCTCAGCCGTGAAGGCCTCCCACAGCTTGCCGCGCTTGATGTAGTTCTTGATGTCGGACACCCTGCTGTCGCCGAGCTGGCTGTCGCGCAGCCGCGACACCGCGTCGTATTCGTAAAGGCCCTGCTGCGCCTTGGTGGTCGACTTGATGTGCCAAGTGAGCAGCGGCGCGTTGACGGCCTTTGCGACTTCCTCGGCCAGCACGGTCTTGCCCGTCCCCGGCTCGCCCTTCACCAGCAGCGGGCGCTCGAGCACGATCGCCGCATTGACGGCCACTTTGAGGTCGTCGGTGGCGACGTAGTCCTGGGTGCCGGTAAATTTCATCGCGTCTCGCTCATCGTTCGAACTTGTGTTGAGTGGCTACGCAGCGGCAACGCCGCTGCGGCCTTGAGATGATGGCTGCCATCGGAAGCAGAAATAATCAAGCGCGCCTGATCAATGAGAGGATCACGAGCACGATGACGGCGCCGATCGTGGCGTCCAGGATCGTCCCCAGCGTGCCGCTGGCGAGCGCAATGTGCAGTGCCGGCAGCACGTAGCTTGCGACCAGCGCGCCGATGATGCCGATGACCATGTTGCCGATCAGGCCGAAACCGGCGCCGCGCACGATCAGCCCTGCCAGCCAGCCCGCGATGGCGCCGATGATCAGCGCTGCAATGATACCCATGAAAGCCCCCATTTCGCCTGTTGTTCCAGGGATTGTAGAGCAAAATGCCGGCGGGTCCAGCGCGGGGCGTGGAGCGGCCCTTGACGTGCCCTCTTGGCCGCGCGATCTAATGGGCATGTTCCTGCAATTCTTCACAGCGCTGCGCGACGCGCAGGTCCCGGTCTCCTTGCGTGAATATCTCACGCTGATGGAGGCCGTCGACGCCGACCTCGCCGAGCATTCGGTCGAGAACTTCTACTATCTCTCGCGCACCGCGCTGGTGAAGGACGAGCGTAATCTCGACAAGTTCGATCGCGTGTTCGGCACCGTATTCAAGGGGCTGGAGAACCTGCTCGATGCGATGGAGAAGGCCGAAATCCCCGAGGAATGGCTGAAGAAGCTGGCCGAGAAATACCTTACCGAGGAGGAGAAAAAGGAGATCGAGGCCATGGGCTGGGACAAGCTCATGGAGACCTTGAAGAAGCGTCTGGAAGAGCAGAAGGGCCGTCACCAGGGCGGCAGCAAGTGGATCGGCACCGCCGGCACCTCGCCATTCGGCGCCTATGGCTACAATCCCGAAGGCGTCCGCATCGGCCAGGAGAAGAACCGCAACGACCGCGCGGTGAAGGTGTGGGACCGGCGCGAGTTCAAGGATCTCGACGGCAATGTCGAGCTCGGCATCCGCAACATCAAGGTGGCGCTGCGCCGGCTGCGCAAGTTCGCCCGCACCGGTGCGCCCGACGAGCTCGACTTGGACACCACGATCCGCGAGACCGCCAACCACGGCTATCTCGACGTGCATATGCGCCCTGAGCGGCGCAATGCGGTGAAGGTGCTGGTGTTCTTCGACATCGGCGGCTCGATGGATTCCCACGTCGCGCAGGTCGAGGAGCTGTTCTCGGCCGCCAAGAGCGAATTCAAGCACATGGAATATTTCTACTTCCACAACTGCCTCTATGAGGGCGTGTGGAAGCAGAACAAGCGGCGTTTCACCGATCGCACGCCGACCTGGGACGTGCTGCATAAGTACCCGCACGACTACAAGGTCGTGTTCGTCGGCGACGCGTCGATGTCGCCCTATGAGATCATGGTGCCCGGCGGCTCGGTCGAGCACGTCAACGAAGAGCCGGGCTCGGTGTGGCTCGACCGCGTCATTCGCACCTATCCACACGCGGTGTGGCTCAATCCGGTAGCGCAGAAGCATTGGGACTATTCGGAGTCCACCACCCTCATCCGCCGCATCTTCTCCGAGCGCATGTATCCGATCACGATCGAGGGTCTGGAAGCAGCGATGAAGGAGCTGGTGCGGTGATGCTGTCATTCCGGGGCGCCCGAAGGGTGAACCCGGAATCCCGACATTGCGTTGCCACTTCGAGATTCCGGGTTCGATGCTTCGCATCGGCCCGGAATGACGCCAAGAGGAAACGAGAGAATGCCCCAGACCATCACCCGCGGCATCAAGGCGCTGCTCGACGAAGCCAATGCCGAGATCGCCACGCTCTCTGCGGCTGAGGCAATCGAGGCCGCCAAGCGCGATGACGTCGTCATCGTCGATATCCGCGATCCGCGCGAGATCGAGCGCGAGGGCAGGATCCCCGGCGCGTTCTCCTGTACGCGCGGCATGCTGGAGTTCTGGATCGATCCGCAGAGCCCCTATGCCAAGGCGATCTTCCAAGAGGACAAGACGTTCATTTTCCACTGCGCTGGCGGCCTGCGCTCAGCGCTCGCTGCCAAGACCGCGCAGGACATGGGCCTGAAACCGGTCGCCCATATCGGCGGCGGCTTCGCGGCGTGGCGGGACGCCGGCGGGCCGGTCGAGGCCTGGGCGCCCAAGAAGAGGGATTGATCGCTGCCCATCACGCGCGGGCTTGACCCGCGTGTCCATCGCTTGAAGAAGATGGATGACCGGATCAAGTCCGGCCATGAGGACTGAAAGTGACCGCGGAGCCACGCATGACCACCCCCAACGACCCTCTCGTCTCCACCGACTGGCTCGCTGCGCATCTGGGTGATCCCAGGGTCAAGGTGCTCGATGCGACCTTCAAGATGCCGGGTGTGCTGCCGCTGCCGAAGGACGATTATCTGAAGGCGCACATCCCCGGCGCCGTGTTTTTCGACGTCGACGAGGTCTCCGACCATTCCAATCCGCTGCCGCACATGTATCCGAGCGCCGAGCAGTTCGGCCGCGACGCGGGCCGGCTCGGCGTCAGCAATGGCGATACGGTAGTGGTCTATGATTCCGGCGGCTGGGTCGCCGCGCCGCGCGCCTGGTGGATGTTCCTGTCATTCGGCCACACGGATGTGCGCGTGCTCGACGGCGGGCTGAAGAAGTGGATGGCGGAGGGACGCCCGGTCGAGAGCGGACAGGTCACGGCGGCGCTCGGCACCTACAGCGCGAAATTCGATGCCACGCGCGTGCGCCGGATCGAGCAGATGGTTGCCAATCTCGCTGGCAAGGCCGAGCAGGTGATCGATGCACGGCAGGCGCCGCGCTTCGCGGGCGAGGTCGCCGAGCCGCGGCCCGGCCTCCGATCCGGCCATATCCCCGGCAGCCGCAATCTGCCCTATGCGGAGTTGTTCGACGCGACGACCGGCGTGATGAGGCCGCTCGACCAGTTGCGCGAGGCATTCGGCGCCGCTGGAGTCGATCTCGCCAAGCCGATCGTGACCTCCTGCGGCTCCGGCGTGTCGGCGGCGGTGCTCACGCTGGCGCTCTATCGTCTCGGCATCCGCGACACCGCGCTCTACGACGGCTCGTGGTCGGAGTGGGGCATCGAGAACGGCCCGCCGGTTGCGACCGGGCCAGCCTGATCGGCGGCTCCTCTTTACCGTGTGCGCGGCCCGGCCGCCTGCTGGCTGACCGCCTGCGGTTGACCGAACGGCTGCTGTCCAAACGGATCAGGGAATGCGGCCTGTTGCTGCTGAGCAGCAGCAGCAGCTTGCCGTGCCGACCGGAGCCGCTGTGCGATGCGCCGCTGGTTGGCGCGGCGCGCCGCGATCTGCTTCTCGCGGGCCTGGCGCTTCTTGAGGATGCTTCGGCGCAACTGAATGCTCGCGACCTTCACCGAGGCACGATGCTCGCTGGCGGCGGGCCGCTCCTGATGAGCCGGCTGTTCGGCCAGTGCGGCGAGCTTGGCGGCGATCGGGTCGAGCACCGCCGGAACGGGCGCGAGCGCGGTTGAAGCGGCGGCTGCGGTCGTCATCATCGGATCGGCGCTGGCGAGGATCTGACGAGCTGGCGGCGGCGGTGCCACCACGGCGGCCGCAGCTTCACGCGACGCCCGCGGCGGGGCGGTCGCTGCAATCTCGGGCGAGCTGTCCATGCTCGGCTTGTCGAACGCTTTTTCGACCGGAACGACGATCGAAGCGGTCGTGTCCGGAATGGGGCGCTCCGGCTTGATGCTCTCGATCCGGTCATTCGTCGCGGACGCGGTCGCGACAATGGCGGAGGTGCGGGACGTGTCGACCGTTTCCGCCGGCAGCGAGGGCGTCGGCAGATCGGTGGCCACCGCAACGGGGGTCACTTCGGGCGCTTCTGTGAGCGGCGCCGCCGTCGACGGCGCGCTCGGCTGTTCGGACGTTGCCGGGGCAGCATCGGCCACGACCGGCGGCGGCGTCACCGGCGGTGTCGGAATCGAATCCACCCGCAGCACCGCGAGCACCGGCGTGGGTTCGGCCGGCGGTAGGAACGTCGTGAAGCCCGACGCCTGAGTCGTGCGCCAGGACGCGTTGCTGGCGAACTGCTCATGGGCGGCGCGCAACAGAGCCGCAGCGCCCATGCCGAAGATGGTGAGAGAAATGGAACAGACGATCGCGGCGACCAGAAAACGAAAGCCGGGAAGCATTGACGGTAACTCTCGCCACGGCAGCGGGACTGCCGAGACATTCGAGCCAGTAGGGAACGCGGTGATCACAGGGAATAGCCGCGTCCGCGACGAGGCCGGCTTCTGCCGTGCATCGCGAATCAGGCTCACGTCAGAATACCGGAAGTGTTCCGGCCCGCTCGGCAAATCACGGCATCGATAGGGCTTGCCGGGGCTTCGCTGCACTTTTTCGGCGGCGTGAGACTTCCGTGCAACGACGGAGACATGATCACAAATTGCCGAAGTCGGGCCGCTCTGGCCGGAATTGTCTTGAATGCGCCGCTATCTTCGGCCATCTGGCACAGCAAAGGTCCCAATCGGCGGCTTGGGGATACTGCAAGGGCGATGATGATCAGACAAATCCTGACGGTTTGCGCGGTCGCGGCAGCGGGCGTGACGGCAGCTTCGTTTGCCGAGGCACAGCAGGTCTATCAGACCGCGCCTGGAGCGTATTCACCGGCGCCGACGCCTTACCCGGCCGATGCGCGCGGGCAGGGGCAGGATTTCGACGCGCTCGACGACGAGGATGCGCCTGGCAATTCCGCGGCCCTGCCGCCGCCCGGCCCGGTGATCTCGCCGGACGATCCGCGCTACGGTCGTCCAGCCAATGCGCCGGTCTATGGCGCTGCTGCTCCGACCGGCCCCATCCTTTCTCCCGACGATCCCCGATATGGGCGTCCGGCCGGAGCGGCGGTCTATGGCGCCGCTCCGAATGGCCCGGTGATGTCCCCGAATGATCCGCGTTACGGCCGTCCGGCTGGTCCGCCCCCGGTGATCTACGGTGATCGTCCCGCCTCCGGCCAACAGGCTTATGGTGGCGCCTACGGCAACAGCGCGCCTGGTGGCGACTCCGGCGCGCCGCGGCCGCCCGGCGCCGTCGGTGGCGCTCCCGCCGTCGCGGGCGCCGCACAGGCTCCGGTCGCCGGAGATCGGCCGATGACGGTGGCAGCTCTGCCGCCTGAGGAACAACCCGATGCGGCGCCGGCGCCGCTGCCGGCGAACCTGCGCCGCCAGGAGGTCGACTTCGTCACCAAGGAGCCGCCGGGAACGATCGTCGTCGATACGCCCAACACCTACCTCTATTTGGTGCTCGGCAACGGCCGGGCCATGCGCTACGGCGTACGTGTCGGCCGCGAAGGCTTCACCTGGACCGGCGTGCAGAAGATCACCAAGAAGACCGAGTGGCCGGACTGGTATCCGCCGAGCGAGATGATCGAGCGCCAGCCCTATCTGCCGCGCTTCATGGCCGGCGGTCCCGGCAATCCGCTCGGCGCCCGCGCGATGTATCTGGGCTCGACCGTGTACCGCATCCACGGCACCAACCAGCCGTCGACCATCGGCAAGTTCGTGTCGTCCGGTTGCATCGGCATGCTGAACGACGACGTCGCCGACCTGTTCGACCGGGTCAAGGTCGGCACCCGCGTGGTCGTGATGCCGGGCGGTGCGCCTCCGGGTTCCGGCAAGAACATGGCTGCCGCCGCGGCCTCACCGGCTCAGGCGCCTGTCCAGGCGCAGGCGGCCGTGCCGGCTAGCCAGCCGGCCAACATGCAGCCGCTGCCGCCGCCGGTGACGATCCGCTGAGGCGCGTTTGCCCGAGCTGAGCCCGTTGGAAACCCCCTCCTTGCGGAGGGTGTTTTGCTTTGTGAGCCGCTCTCGCCTGCCTTAAGCCAGCCGGCGCGGCGGCTCGGACCCGGCGAGCCAGGCGGCGATGCAGTCGACCATCTGGCCGTAGTGAGCGCGAAAGCTCTCCTCGGTGACGTAGCCGAGATGCGGCGAGATCACGACGTTGCCGAGCCCGCGCAGCGGATGGGCGACCGGCAGCGGCTCGACCGAGAACACGTCGAGGCCGGCGCCGGCGATGCGCTTGTCGCGCAGCGCCTGCAGCAGCGCGGCCTCGTCGACGATCGGTGCGCGCGAGGTGTTGACGAGGTAGGCGGTCGGCTTCATCCGCGCGAGGTCGGCGGAGCCGACCAGCCCGCGTGAGCGGTCGCTGAGCACGACATGGATGGTGATGACATCGGCGGTCGCGAACAGCTCCTCCTTGGTGGCGTAGCCGACGCCCGCCGCGTTGCAGCGGTCTGGCGTCAGGTTGGGGCTCCAGGCGATCACGTTCATGCCGAACGCCTTGCCGAGCTCCGCCACCTTGGTGCCGAGCTTGCCCAGCCCGATCACGCCCAGCGTCTTGCCCTCGATCTCCACGCCGCCCAGCGCCTGCCAAGGCTCGCCGGCATGCATGCGGGCGTTCTCCTGGCCGATCCTGCGGGTCAGCTCCAGGATCAGGCCCATGGTGAGCGGTGCGGTGGGGTCACGACCATATTGCGTGCCGCAGACCATGATGCCGCGCGCCTTGGCGGCCTCCATGTCGATGGCGGCGTTGCGCATGCCCGAGGTGATCAGGAGCTTCAGCTTCGGCAACCGCTCGATCAGGGAGCGCGGCAATGGCGTCCGCTCGCGCATCGCACAGATGATGTCGGCATCGGTGAGCGCGCCGGCGGCCGCTTCCTCGTTGCCGAATGGCTGTGTGAAAGCCGTCACATCCACTCTGTCGGCCAGCCGGGGCCAGTCGGCCAATGAGAGGGCCGTATCGTAATAGTCGTCGAGGATCGCACAGCGCAGCCGTGTCATCGGCAAGGTCCATTCATCGGGAAACGGCGGCAATCATGAATGCCGTCGGGAATGGAGCCATGCTTGCGCGCAAAGGGCTGGGTGCGCAAGGCGTCGTCCGCTGTGACGCGGAACCAGGCGATATCAGTCGAGGCGGGTCTTCAGCCGGAACGCGGCGTCATGGCCGTATTTGGCGCGCCACGCGGGGCCGGGGCCACGCATGTAATGCAGCTCCGGTCGGTACGGGTTGAACGCTCGCGTGACGAAGTCGCGCCAGAAGCCGCGGATCTCGTCGACGATCCCGGATCGGTCGTTGCGGTGGGCCGCCGGAGCGGGCAGGGAGGCTGAGGTGAAGGCTGCCATGACGGGCTCTCGCTGTTGTCGGTCGCGGCTTTTGCCGCTTGGGCGCGCGGGGTCTTGCGGGCCGAGACCGAGTGTCCCGCCGAATTAATTAAAAGATGGTTGCAATTGTCGTGATCCGCCACACACAAGGTGACGGACCCGTATTCGTCCGTGGGCGGGAGGCCCGTCCCGGCGCAGGAACGACCGTGATTCTCCCGGCATTTGTTCCGGTCAGGACCGGCTCGCCGGTTGCCCTTTGGGGACCGCGCGGTTACATCAGCGGCAACCATTTTCCGAAAATTCCGGCAGGCTTCAAGGGACACGCGATGGCGCGCCAGTTCGTCTACTTCATGCAGGGTCTGTCCAAGACCTACCCGACACGCAAGGTGCTCGATAACATCCATCTGTCGTTCTACCCGGACGCCAAGATCGGTGTACTCGGCGTCAACGGCTCCGGTAAGTCCACCCTGCTCAAGATCATGGCCGGCATTGACAAGGACTATACCGGCGAGGCGTGGGTCGCCGAGGGCGCCCGCGTCGGCTATCTCGAGCAAGAGCCGCAGCTCGATCCAAAGCTCACGGTGCGCGAGAATGTCATGCTCGGCGTCGGCAAGCAGAAGGCGATTCTCGATCGCTACAACGAGCTGGCGATGAACTACTCCGAAGAGACCGCTGACGAGATGACCAAGCTGCAGGACGAGATCGAGGCGCAGGGCCTGTGGGATCTCGACAGCAAGGTCGACCAGGCGATGGATGCGCTGCGCTGTCCGCCCGACGATGCCGACGTCGCCAAGCTGTCCGGCGGCGAGCGTCGCCGCGTCGCGCTGTGCCGGCTTCTGCTCGACCAGCCCGAGCTGCTGCTGCTCGACGAGCCGACCAACCATCTCGACGCCGAATCGGTGTCGTGGCTCGAAGGCCATCTGCGCAACTATCCGGGCGCGATCCTGATCGTCACCCACGACCGCTACTTCCTCGACAACGTCACCAGCTGGATCCTCGAGCTCGATCGCGGCAAGGGCATCCCCTACGAGGGCAACTACTCGTCCTGGCTGCAGCAGAAGCAGAAGCGGCTGGAGCAGGAAGGCCGCGAGGACGCGGCGCACCAGCGCACTTTGGCGCGCGAGCAGGAGTGGATCGCGGCGTCGCCGAAGGCCCGCCAGGCGAAATCCAAGGCGCGCTATCAGCGCTACGAGGAGCTGCTCAAGAAGGCGAGCGAGAAGCAGACCCAGACCGCGCAGATCATCATTCCCGTGGCCGAGCGGCTCGGTAACAACGTCATCGATTTCGAGGGGCTGACCAAGAGCTTCGGCGATCGCCTGCTGATCGACAATCTCACCTTCAAGCTGCCGCCCGGCGGCATCGTCGGCGTCATCGGCCCGAACGGCGCCGGCAAGACCACGCTGTTCCGCATGATCACGGGACAAGAGAAGCCGGACGCCGGCACCATCACCATCGGCGAGACCGTGCATCTCGGCTATGTCGACCAGTCGCGCGACGCGCTCGATGGCAACAAGACAGTGTGGGAAGAGATCTCCGGCGGCAACGAGCTGATCCTGCTCGGCAAGAAGGAAGTCAACTCGCGCGGTTATTGCTCGTCGTTCAACTTCAAGGGCGCCGACCAGCAGAAGAAGGTCGGCGCGCTGTCGGGTGGTGAGCGCAATCGCGTGCATCTCGCCAAGATGCTGAAGTCCGGGTCCAACGTGCTGCTGCTCGACGAGCCGACCAACGATCTCGACGTCGATACCCTGCGTGCGCTCGAAGAGGCCCTGGAAGACTTCGCCGGCTGCGCCGTCATCATCAGCCACGATCGCTGGTTCCTCGACCGTATCGCGACCCACATGCTGGCCTTCGAGGGCGACAGCCATGTCGAATGGTTCGAAGGAAACTTCCAGGACTATGAGAAGGACAAGATGCGCCGGCTCGGCCAGGACAGCGTGATTCCGCACCGGGTCAAGTACAAGAAGCTGACGCGCTGATCTCAGGACATCGCAAGGCGCGACGCTGTCTTCGTTCCGGGACAAAGCGTCGCGCCCAGGCTGCGGCCAGTTGTCGCTTCCATGTGCGACGTGATTGCGTAGATAGTCGTTCCGCAATCCCATCCAGCCGCGAGAAAATCCCATCATGTCTTCCCCCGACGCGACCCTGTCCTCCAAGGGCGGAGCGCTGCGCCCCATTCCAATGCTGATCTTCGGCTCGCGCTGGCTGCAGCTACCGCTCTATGTCGGGCTGATCATCGCACAGGGCGTCTATGTCGTGCTGTTCCTGAAGGAGCTCTGGCACCTGTTCGCTCACGCCTTCGATTTCTCCGAGCAGCAGATCATGCTCGCGGTGCTCGGCCTGATCGACGTGGTCATGATCTCGAACCTGCTCGTGATGGTGATCGTCGGCGGCTACGAGACCTTCGTGTCGCGGCTGAATCTGCAGGGCCATCCCGACGAACCCGAATGGCTCAGCCACGTCAATGCCAGCGTGCTGAAGATCAAGCTGGCGATGGCCATCATCGGCATCTCTTCCATTCATCTGCTCCGTACCTTCATCGAGGCCGGCGCGCTCTCGTCGGGCAAGTCGAACTACACCGAGACCGGCGTGATGTGGCAGACGATCATCCACACGGTCTTCATCCTCTCCGCGATCGGCATCGCCGTGGTCGACAAATTGTCGAATGCCGCGATCGAAGAGGCGAAGCAGGCGGGGCATTGAGCGGCAGCCTCGAGTTCCGCCGCGCGGTCTGCTGACGTTCACAACGGCCGCGGGCTGTGCTAGCCCTATCGGATGGCTCGGCAGCTGCTAATCCGTTTGCGCAGGCTCGTTCTCGTCGGTCTGGTGCTCTGCATGTTTGGCGATGGCCAAGCGAGCGCGACCGACGCCGCCTTCACGGAGTTCGTCAACTCGCTCTGGCCCGAAGCCAAGGAGCAGGGCGTCTCCCGCGCGACGTTCGAGGCCGAGACGCGCGGGTTGGAGCCTGACTACAAGCTTCCCGATCTGCTGCTGCCCGGCCGGCCCGCGACGGGGGCGCCGGCGCAGGCCGAGTTCGTGCAGGTGCCAGCCGACTACATCAAGGAAGCGTCGATCGCGCGGCTGGCCGCGCATGGTGAGAAGCTGATCCAGAAATATCGTTCGGCGCTCGCCGAGATCGAACGCCGCTTCGGCGTGCCGGGGCCGGTTGTGCTCGCGATCTGGGGCCGCGAAACCGATTTCGGCCGCTATGCGCTGCCCTACGATGCGCTGCGCGTGCTGGCGACGCAGGCCTATGTCGGCCGGCGCAAGGACCAGTACCGCACCGAGTTCATCATGGCGCTGAAGATGCTGAGCGACGGTGTCGTGTCGCGCGGCGATCTCAGGGCCTCATGGGGCGGGGCGGTCGGGCTCACCCAGTTCCTGCCGTCGGAGTACTACAAGCACGGCGTCGATCTCGATGGCGACGGCAAGGTCGATCTCTGGCATTCGGTGCCGGACGCGCTGGGCTCGGCGGCGCTGCAGCTTGCGAACAAGGGCTGGCAGCGCGGCGTGCGCTGGGCCTACGAGGTCAAGCCGCCTGCCAATGTCGATTGCGCGATGGGTGTGCCGGAGGTGAAGAAGCCGATCGGCGAATGGCTGCGGGCCGGCTTCGTCCCGGTGCGTGGCCAGCGGCTGAGCGCCGCCGAGCAGCGGCAGCCGGCGTCGCTGCTGCAGCCTGAGGGCATCTATGGTCCGGCTTTCCTGGCGACGGCGAACTACTTCGTCATCAAGGAGTACAATTTCTCCGATCTCTACGTGCTGTTCGTCGGCCACCTCGCGGACCGCATGACGAGCCCGGCCCCGTTCGCGACGCCGTGGGCGGCGTCGAAGCAGCTTCGGAGCAAGGACGTCGAGGCGATGCAGAAGGGCCTGACGCGGCTCGGTCTCTACGGCGACAAGCTGGACGGCAAGGCCGGCATGCAGACCCGCGCCGCGCTCGGCGCATTTCAGAAGAAGGCGGGCCTGAAGGTCGACTGCTGGCCGAGCGAGTCGGTGCTGCAGGCGATCGACGCCGCGCGCTGATCGACCGAATTCAGCGGGTTGGCCGGCAGCAAAAAGCCCGGCCGCAGGGCCGGGCTTGCTGCAACGCTATGCGTCGTCAGGATCAGTAGCAGACGCGAACCGGGCGCGACACCCAGCCGTAGCCGTCCCAATAGCGCTCACGGCGCCACACGCACGGCGGCGGGCCCGGCGGAGGGGCTTCGACATAGACCGGACCACCATAGGCCGGGCGGCTGGACGCGATCGCGCCGCCGATCAGGGCGCCGCCGATCAGGCCGGCAGCCACGCCGGCACCCACGTCGCCAGCCTTGGCGGCTGGTGCCGTCACGCTCAGCGACCCGGCGATGGTCGCAACCGCAAGCACTGCGGTCAGGATCTTCTTCATGTTCCGAGATCTCCTGGAAGGCGCCCTCGCGGGCACCAGGTTGGTGATTCACGCACGATCAGGGGCCGTCAGCATCGTGAGAAAACACGACAATCCGTCAACCCTTCGTAAACTCTGTCCGACCTGATGCGACGGAAAAACGGTTTTTTCTGGCCGTGGAGGCCGCCGTTCTCGAAATTCCGGTGCAAGGTCATGGAATTAATGAAGGTGAACGATCACTCGCAAACGCGGACGCGGCGAAGCCGCCAGCCGTAGCCGTCCCAGAAGCGCTGGCGTTGCCAATAGCAGGCATAGCCGGGATCGGCGACGTAGGCAGGCCCGCCGTAATAGGAGTAGCCCGGCCCGTAGGAATATCCTGGCGAGTAGGAGTAGCCCGGCCCGTAATAATAGGGATTGCTGCCCGCAGCGATGGCGCCACCGATGAGGGCGCCGCCGAGCAGGCCGGCAGCGACACCGGCGGCGACACGACCATTGCGCGCTTCAGCAGGAGCAGGGGCCAGCGCTGCGGTCGACAGCGTCGCGACGGCGGCCAGGGCCGCAAGAGTCTTCTTCATGACCTTAACCTCTCTCACTCCAAGTCGGCGGATCGCGCATCAAGCGATACGGCAGGTTCACATATCCCGCTTGAATGATCAATGAACGGGCGCGTTCCATTGGACGACCCATCTCCAGGATGCGTTCAATGTTGCAGTGCACAAAATTTGACCTCGGTTCGGAGCAGGCATGACTCCCACGATGACGATCGTCGTGGCGATCGGACTGACCTCGGCCATCTGCTACGCGCTGCTGGTTCGCGCCGACCGCGGGCCCAACCGCCGCCGCTCTTCCACCGACACCACCATCAGCGATTCCGGCAGCTCATCGCACGACGGCCAGGGGATCGGACTTGCGAGTTGGTTTTCCAATACCTCGTCAGACGTCGTGGGAAACCCGATCGATGGCGGGGGTGACGGTGGCGACAGTGGTGGAGGCGACGGGGGTGGTGGCGACTGAGTTCCGGCTGCTCGATCGCCACTCGATGGTCGTCCGGCGACGACTTTGATCTGCGGCAAGCTCGCATAGTTGGAGTCGTTCTAGATTGATCTGGAAATTGGAATCGCTTCAAAAGCGCCGTTTTCCCTTTGCGCGGGTAGCTGCGGATGACTATCGATACCTGACCAAGGACGATTGGCCGGTTTCTCATGATTGTTTGTTCCTGCAACGTCATCAGCGATCACGACATCCGCAACGCGGTGAAGTCTGCGGACGAACTGCCGCGGAACCCCAAGCAGGTCTACGGTTGCCTGGGGTGCAGCGCGGAATGCGGCCGCTGTGCGCGCACGATCAAGACGATCATCGACGAGGCGCTGGGTCCCTGCGCCCGCTCCTGCCAGGTTGGCTGTCAGCACGGCCACCATCATGGGGCGGCGCCGGTGCAGGCGATCGATGACGACCTTCAGAGCCGGTTCGCGCTCGCCGCCTGCTGACAGGCGTTTGCCCTCGGTCGCGTGCTTTCCGCCCTAAAAATGCACATGAACGGGGGTCGTCTCCGCACTTCGAACCTGTTATTGAGCGCCTGCGGCCTCTAACTTTTTCGGAGCTTATCCATGCAGGGCGACCCCAAGGTCATCGAATATCTCAACAAGGGATTGCGCAGCGAGCTGACTGCCATCAACCAATATTGGCTGCACTATCGCCTGTTGAACAATTGGGGCCTTCTCGACATGGCGAAGGTCTGGCGCAAGGAATCCATCGAGGAGATGGAGCACGCCGACAAGTTCACCGACCGCATTCTCTTCCTCGACGGCTTCCCCAACATGCAGGTGCTCGATCCGCTGCGCATCGGCCAGAACGTCAAGGAGATCATCGAGTGCGATCTCGCCGCCGAGATCGGCGCGCGGACGCTGTATCAGGAAGCCGCAACCTATTGTCACGGCGTGAAGGACTACGTGTCGCGCGACCTGTTCGAGCAACTGATGAAGGACGAGGAGCATCACATCGATTTCCTCGAGACCCAGCTCGACCTGATCAACCGGATCGGTCTCGAACTCTACACGCAGAAGCACGTCGGCGGCCTCGAGAGCGAGCACTGACGTCAACGTTGAGGCGGTCGTCCGCTTTCGGTACAGGGTCGATTCACGGCTGGTGTTTCATGCCTTGAATCGACCGCCCCTGTGACGTGAGGGGCGCCGAGAGTCGTGCTCAGTCGATAATGCCGAAATCCGTCACGGGCATGACCCAATAGACGAGCTTCGTCCCTGCAAATGCGTTCCTGAGCCGTTCCAGCAGGTGCTCGAGATCCTGTCCCTGCAGCACGATCCGCACGACGACCTCGTCGGCATGTCCCTTGACCCGCTCCGCCGCGCTGCGCAGCCGGACGCGGACGCCATGTCCGGACGCATCAGAGGCCGTAAAGCCGCTCACCAGATCGGTCTGCTCGCTCAGATGGTCGAGTACCTCGGCACGAAGCGCATCCGGCACGATCAGTGTCAGGCAGACGGCTTGGCCGGTCATGTCGCGTCCTTCGCAGCGGCGCCGTAGCGGCGATACAGGATCGGCAACAGGATCAGCGTCAGCAGCGTAGACGACAACAGGCCGCCGATCACGACGATCGCAAGCGGACGCTGGACCTCCGATCCAGGTCCGGATGCAAACAGCAGTGGGATCAATCCGAGCGCCGTGATGCTCGCCGTCATCAGCACCGGCCGCAGCCTGCGCTTTGCGCCTTCGACCACGATGCGCTGCTCGGAGAGCCCGTGAGCGCGCAACTGGTTGAAATGAGACACCAGCACGACGCCGTTGAGCACGGCGATTCCAAGCAGTGCGATGAAGCCGACGGAGGCCGGGACGGAGAGGTATTCGCCGGTCGAGACCAGCGCGAACACGCCGCCGATCAGCGCAAAGGGAATGTTGACGAGGACGAGCAGGGCCTGGCGCACCGAGCCGAACGTCGTGAAGAGCAGCACGAAGATCAGGCCGATCGCGACCGGCACAACGACGGACAGACGCGCGGCTGCACGCTGCTGGTTCTCGAACTGCCCGCCCCATGTCAGCCGATAGCCGGACGGCAGCGGCAGCTCGGCTGCGACCCTTTGCTGGGCCGCCTGCACGAAGCCGACCATGTCACGGCCGCGGACGTTGCTGCGAACCACGCTCATGCGGTTGCCGTCCTCACGATCGATCTTCACCGGGCCGTCGACCCTCTGGATGCGGGCGACCTGCGAGAGCGCAACATGCTGGCCTGACGCAAGCGTCAGCGGCAGCGCCGCCAGCATCGTCGGAGCCTGCCGCGTGGTCTCGCCGCCGCGGACCAGGATCGGCGTCCGGCGTCCCTCCTCGAGCGCGGTGCCGATCGTTCGGCCTTCGATCTGCGTGCGCAAGGCGGCCGAGATCGAGTCCACGGTGAGCCCAAGGCGGCCCGCCTCCATCCGGTTGACGGCGATCGTGTAGTATTGCGCGCCCTCGTTGAGCGTCGTGTAGACGTCTTGGGCCCCATCGATGTCGGACATGATCGCCGACAGCTTCGCTGCGATCTCGTTGAGCTTGGTGATGTCCGGGCCGAAGATCTTGACCGCGACGTCGCCGCGCACGCCGCTGATCATTTCCTGCACGCGCATGTCGATGGGTTGCGTGAAGCTGAGCGAGACGCCGGGGAAGCCGGTCAGGACCTCGCGAAGCTTCTCGAGCAGGACATCGCGGTCGCTGGTCTGCCGCTGGTCTGCCGGCTTGAGCACCAGGAACGTGTCGGTCTGATTGGGTCCCATCGGATCGAGCCCGAGCTCGTCCGAGCCGGTGCGCGCGATGATGCCGGCGACGTCTGGCACCTTCATCAACGCCGTCTGCAGCCGGGCATTGATGGCGAGGGACTCGTCGAGATTGACGGACGGCAGCGTTTCCACGCTAACGATGACGTCGCCTTCGTCCATCGTCGGCATGAAGGTCTTGCCCAGCTGGGTGTAGCCGTATCCCGCGGCAACGAGGCTGACCAGCGCCGCGATGATCACCTTGCGCTCGTTCCCGAGCGCCCAGTCGAGCGCGGGCGCGTAGACGCGCTGCGCTGCCCGGATCAGCATTGGATCGTCATGCGATGCGGATGTGAGCACGAAGGACGTCGCGACCGGAAGCACCGTCAGCGCAAGCAGCAGCGATGCGGCCAGAGCGAAAATGATCGCCAGCGCGACCGGAATGAAGAGCTTTCCCTCCAGCCCCTGCAAGGTCAGCAGCGGAACGAACACGATGATGATGATCAGGACGCCCGAGGCGACCGGCTGCAGGACTTCGCAAACCGAGCGGTAGACGACGTGGATCAGCGGCGTGGCGCTTCCGTGATCGTGCTTGGCGAGATTGCCGACGATGTTCTCGACCACCACGACCAGCGCGTCGATCAGCATGCCGATCGCGATCGCAAGGCCGCCCAGACTCATCAGATTCGCGGACATGCCGACCGCCCGCATCACGATCAGCGCCATCACGATCGCCAGCGGCAGGCTGAGCGCGATCACCAGCGAGGCGCGCCAATTGCCGAGGAACAGCAGCAGCAGCACGACAACGAGCACCGTGGCTTCGCCCAGCGCCCGGACCACCGTGCCGACGGCGCGGTTGACCAGCCGGCTGCGGTCGTAGAACACGTTGATGGAGACGCTGCTCGGCAGCGACGGCTTCAGTTCGTCCAGCCGGGCCCGAACGTCGCGCACCAATTGTCCGGCGTTGGCGCCGCGCAGACCGAGCACGAGCCCCTCGACCGTCTCGCCCTTGCCGTCCGTCGTGACGGCGCCATAGCGGGTGAGTGCGCCGATCTTGACCCTCGCGACGTCGCTGACCCGGATCGGGATTCCGTCGCGGGTGTCGACGATGATCGCCCGGATGTCGTCGATGCCGCGGATGCTGCCTTCGATGCGGACCAGCGCGCTGTCTTCGCCCTGGTTGACCCGCCCGGCACCGTCGTTGCGGCTGTTGGCCTCGATGGCCTTGCGAAACAGCTCGGACGAGATGCCGCGCGCCGCCAGCGCGTCATTTCTCGGCACGATTTCGAAGGCGCGGACATAGCCGCCGAGCGCGTTGACGTCGGCTACTCCGGGCACCGTGCGCAGCGCTGGGCGGATGACCCAGTCGAGCAAGGTCCGGCGTTCGGCCAGCGACAGTTCGGGACTGTCGATCGTGAACATGAACATCTCGCCCAGAGGGCTCGTGATCGGGGCGAGGCCCCCGTTCACGCCCTCGGGAAAGTCGCGCGAGATGTTGGACAACCGCTCCGACACTTGATTGCGGGCCCAGTAGATGTCGGTGCCGTCCTCGAAATCGACGGTGATGTCGGCCAGCGCGTATTTCGTGGTCGAGCGAAGGATCTTCTTGTTCGGCAACCCGAGCAGCTCCAGCTCGATCGGTACCGTGATGCGCTGCTCGACCTCTTCCGGCGTCAGGCCGGGAGCCTTCATGATGATCTTCACCTGGACCGGCGAGACGTCTGGAAAGGCATCGATCGGCAGGCTCGGCAAGACAACGGCGCCTGCGCCGATCACCAGCAGCGTGCTGAGGATGACGAAGAGCCGCTGTGACAGCGCGAATGCGACCAGCCGTTGCAGCATCTACTGCCCCAGTCGCGAGAGGATGCCGCGCAACGCCGAGATGCCGCCGATGGCGATCTCGTTCTTGTCCGTGAGGGGGCCTGCGATGACGACGTGATCCTGATCCTCCGCGAGCAGGGTGACCGCAACGAGCCGGAAGCCGCCTTCCGTGGCAACGAACACCGCGGTCTGCTCACCGCGCCGGACGAGGCCGCTATAGGGAATTTCCCACGCGCTTTCTCCTGCCGAGACAAAGCCGATGCGGGCCGCCGCCATTTGTCCGGAATGCAGTTCGCCGTTGTTGGGAATCTCGGCGCGGACGAGAATTGTCTGCGTGGCGGCATCGGTCGTCTCGGACACCAGGATGACCTGGCCCGGTGTCGCATAGCCTTCGATGTCGACCTTGGCGCCGGTCTTGATGGCGCCGATGTTGGTTGCGGGAATCGCGATCTCGGCCCATAGCGGCGACAGCCGGGCGAGCTTCACCAGCGACGCGGCCTGTTCCAGGCGCTGGCCCGGCGAGACCGCGAGCTCGACCACGGACGCCGTGCGCGGGGCCGTCACAGTGAGCGTCGCGCTGATCGCCGCCTCGCTGCTGAGCCGGGCGATGGCTTCGTCGGACAGCCCGCTGATGTGCAGCATCTGCCGACGTTCGGCGACGACGATGCTGGCCTGGCGCGCTTCGGTCTGGCTCGACTCCAGCACGCGTTGCGGGATGGCCTTGCCTTCGAACAGGTCGGCATTGCGCTTCAACTGCTGAACCGCGAGAACCTCCTGGGCCAGCGCATGCAGGTAATCGCGCTGGAGCGAGACGAAGCTCGGACTTTCCAGCGTGAGCAGCGGTTGTCCGACGGTCACGCGATCGCCGCGGGCAACGGCGAGGTTGGTGATCATCCCCGCGACCGGCGCGCTGACGACCCACAGTTGAGGCGTGGGAATGACGATCTGCGCGGGATAGGGCAGCGTTTTGTCCATCCGGCTGGAGATCGGATGCGTCACGCGCACGCCGAGGTTCTGCGCCTGGCTTGGCGTGAGCTTCAGCTCATCATCGGCCGACGCGGCGCAGGGCGCCACAACGAGAGCCAGCCCGAGAGACGCCCGGGCCAGGCGGCCTGCGGACCAGTGAAACAATCGCTTGGGCATCTCGATCAAGAATCTTCAGGTTCATGCATGACACATTCTGTACACTATTTCGGCCGGTTTCCGCGACTGTTGACTTAGGTCAATCGGAGCTAGTCACGAAACCGGAGGTCACTTCTCGTGCCGCTAATGAGTCGCATGAGTGGTAGCCGCACGCGCCAGCGCCTCATACGGCATCGGCGGGAACGAAACAGCTGATGATGATGTCGCCGCGGTGATGGACGTACCACACCACGGCCTCGCCGATCGGGTTGCCGCGGTCGCGGATGATGGCGCGTTCCGGCACCGCCATCCACCGGCCTTCGATCGGCACCCAATAGGTGCCGTCGCGCACGTCATAGGTCGTGCGGTGGCCGTCGGAGACATCGCAGCATGGCACGCCGTTGGGCGCGATCACGCTCTTGAACCACGCGCGAATGTCAGGTGGGACGTTGTCGAACTGCCCGTTGTCGAAGGCGGCGGCGACGGTCGCGCAGGCGAGCGAGCCCATCGTGAGACCGGCCAGCACCATCCTGCGCATTCAACGCTCCCTTCTGCGGACCTACATGCCGCGCTGTGGCGCCGTCGCCAGCAATTCGCGCAGCGGCTCGGCGTAGAACTTCGCATTTCCGGTGGTCAGGTGGCCGCGCGTTTCGGCCGAGGTCGGGATGAGCAGGAGCTTGCCGTTGGCGACGCGCTTCATGGCGTCGACCGTCACGCCGGTCTCCGGCGGGTTGCGCTCGTCGTCGGCCGAGTTGATCAGCATCACGGTCGCCTTGATCTTGTCGAGATCGGCAGACGGATTGTAGTCGTGCGACGAGTCCCACTGATAGATGAAGTCGTTGGCGTCGGTGGGAATGGGCGTGGCGAGCCGCTCCTCGACCAGCTTGTCGGCCTTGGCCGCGGTCGGTGCCGCGAGCTGATAGGCGATGGTGCCGCCGGCCGTGGCGGTGGCATAGGCCGTGACGGCATATTTCATCATGCGCGGCTGTGCGGTGTAGTTGCCGCCATTGTAGTCGGGATCGTTGCGGATCGTCTCCAGCATCAGCCGGCGCAGCATCCAGTTGCGGGCCGCCATTTCAGTCGGCTGCGAGGCCATCGGCACCGCGGCGTCCATGAAGTCCGGATAGCGCGTGGCCCACACCCAGCTGTGCATCCCGCCCATGGAATTGCCGATCACGAGCCGGACGTGCTTGATGCCGAGGCCCTCGGTCAGCAGGCGATGCTGCGCATCGACCATGTCGGCATAGTCATAGGCGGGAAACCTGGTCTTCAGCCCGTCGGAGGGCTTCGACGATTTGCCGTGGCCGATGCTGTCGGGAATGATGATGTAGTACCTGGTCGCATCGAGCGGCTGGTCCTTGCCGAACAATTCGCCGGCGAAGGTCGGCACCAGCATGCTTCCGCCTGAGCCGCCGGTGCCATGCAGCACCAGCACCGGCTGCCCGGTCGGCTCGCCGACGGTCGTATAGTGCAGCCTCAGCTCCGGCAGCGTCTCGCCGGTGTGAAACTTGAAATCCTTGACGACGAAGTCGCCCTGCTTCGGGGCGGGATAGTCGGCGGCGCGGGCCGGCGCGCAAAAAACGACGACGGCGGCAAAAACGGCGGCAAGCGGTCGAACCATGGACTCCCCCTGATCATGCGCGACTCTTCCGGCCGCGTCGGGGACATGATAGCACGATCTGCGACTTGGTTCAGTACCGGATTGATGGGACTCATCATGTGCCGCAACATCAAGACGCTGTTCAATTTCGAGCCGCCGGCGACGGAGGCTGAAATTCAGGCCTCGGCCCTGCAATTCGTGCGCAAGCTGTCCGGCTTCAATGCGCCGTCGCAGGCCAACGAGGCCGCCTTCGCCCGCGCGGTCGAGGAGGTGGCCGACGCCGCGCGGCGGCTCTTGACCTCGCTGCAGACCCAGGCCCCGCCGCGCGACCGCGAGATCGAGGCGGCCAAGGCGCGGGAGCGTTCGGCGGCCAGGTTCGGCCCGCGCTGAGGCCCATCGTGCCCTGACAGAAGGCGAAGCTCAGAACCCATCGTCGTCGTGGTCGTGGCGGTCCTGGGCTTGCTTGTCGTGCTTCTTCTTTTTCTTGCCCTTTTTCTTTTTCTTCTTCTTCGGGATGTCGATGTCGTGCGGATCGTCGTCCTCGAAGGCCTCGTCCAGCGCATCGTCATGGGTCGTCGCGGCGAAGATGTCGCGCACCGCGACCAGCTCGGCCTCGCGCTCATGCGCCTCGCGATCCCGCGCGCGCTTGTAGTCGTCATAGGCCGCGAAGATCTGCTCGAGCCAGGGCATCAGCTGATCGATCGTCGGCAGCGTGCCCGGCGGTCCCGGTTCACCCTGCGGACCTTGAGGCCCCTGCGGTCCCGGCTTGCCGGGCGGGCCTTGCTCGCCGCGCGGCCCTTGCGGGCCGGGCTTGCCTTGCGCACCTGCCTTGCCGTCGGAACCCGGCTTGCCGCGCTGACCATCTGGCCCGCGCCGCCCGGGCTGCCCCTGCGGGCCACGTGGACCCACGGGGCCCTGCAGGCCGCGTCCGGCCGGATTCTTTGCCACTACCGCAACTCCGCTACACACCTCTGATTCGCGGCGAAGCGTAACAGAGCCGCGATGATGGCAGCAATTGCAGCAGGGCTGCGAGGCCGATTGATCAACATCAATCGGCCTCGCATCCTGATGAGTTCCACGCGATGGGATATCGCGTGGCCGCCGTTGGATCAGGCCGAATAGGCCGGCACCGCGATGCCGTCGGCCGTGTAGATGCGGATCTTGTTGCGCAAAGTGCGCACGGGCATGCCGAGCAGCCTTGCTGCGTGGGTACGGTTGCCGTTGCAGCGCGCCAGGGTCTGCACGATGAGCTCGCGCTCGATCTCGGACAACGGCGTGCCGATCAACAGCGGCAGGACCTCCGCCGCGGAGCGCGACGGTGGCATGGCAAGCGGCACGAGTGACGGACTTGCGGCTTCGGATGACAATTCTTGCGACATAACTCCTCCCGATCAACGCCCACGCCGACACTGAAACGACGCGCAAACATCGAGACCAACTAAACATCCAGCCCGTAGATCACCGTGGTCCGACAAGGTTAATGGGGCCTTAACGCGGGCGTCCTGTTGTCGCACCGGTGCCGAATACCCCGAAATGGCCTTGGTTTCGCGCGGGTCTCGACCCATTTGGCCGGCGTCGACGCGCGTCCACGATGGGGGTGCAGAGGACTAATCGTCGGACCGCCACAGTTCCTGCGCTGCGAGCGCATCATATCGAACACACCGGCGGCTGCGCATGCACGGTGCCGTGCAAAGGGCTAAATTCGGCCCGATCGATTCGCTTAGTGGGGCACGATCGTCGCACACGGCCATCGAATTACCTCAAGCCCAAATTCACTTCGCTGGAGACTTCATCCATGACAATTGCATCCTCGCTTCGCGGTCTGCTGGTGGCACTGACAGCTGCTTGCGGCGCTGTCATTCCGGCCACGGCGCACGCAGATGGCGGCTTCATCACGCTGACCATCTACAAAGCGGGGTGGATCATCGGCGGCTCCGGCGGCAGCGGCGTGTTGAACTTTCATGGCCGCGCCTATCCGCTGTCGACCGGCGGCCTCGACTGGGGCCTGGTGTTCGGCGGCTCGCGCACGGTGCTGCGCGGCCGCGTCAGCAACATCTGGCGTCCGTCCGACGTCGAGGGCGTCTATGGCGCCGCCGGCGCGGGCCTTGCCGTCGGCCGCGGCGTGCGCGGCATCGTGCTGACCAACCAGAAGGGCGCGGTGCTGGAGCTCTCGGGTGAGCAGATCGGCCTCTTGGCGAACGTCGATCTGTCGGGGCTTGCTATCACGATCAGGTAGTTGCGTCGTCGTCGTCATCGTGGACGCCTAGCAACTCACAACAGGTGTCATCGCCCGGCTTGACTGGGCGATGGCCGTTGTTGCGTGCTGAGCATTGCCAACACCGTCTCTCTCCCTCTCTTCTGCTCATAAGCCCGCGCTCTCGCCGCACCGCGTGCGCGAGGGATGCATCGTGAGAGCCCCGTCGAAAATCGAGAGGGGCAGGGAAGGCCGGGAGCTCGCCGCTCCCATGGTCCGCGTGCAACAAAAAAGCACGCGGCAGAACCACAGGTTCGGCGGAGACATCCCGGCCTTCCCTGCGCGCATGGTTTGACGGCTTATACGTGGTCTCCCTGGTGCGCCGGGCTTGTTGGCCACCATTGCGCGCGCTACGCTTTCGCATGAGCACGCACGTGACACCAGCTTCGGGGTGTCAGGACATCACGACTTCACCGTACGTGACAGCCGGCGCTCGTCGGGCGCAGCCACCACGTCCACCGCGGCCCACCTCCACGTATCGTGACGACGCGTACGTCCCTCTGCATGAGGCGGGTTGAGCGAAAACATCGTCCTGATTTGCCCGACGAGGCTGGGCAAGAACTCAGTGTTCACGGTAAGATTTGGGGGCATGACGAATCGGCCGTTCAAGAGCGGCGAGAGCCGCGATCAAAAGAGCCTGCTTCCGCCTCGGATTGAGGATTATGTCGGGCCGGACAATCCGGTTCGTGCGATTGACAGCTACGTCAACGCTCTCGATCTGGCCAAGCTTGGCTTCCGCCACGCCAAGCGGAGGGGATCGGGTGTCGGGCAGCCGCCGTACGATCCGGCGGACCTGCTGAAGCTTTATCTCTATGGTTATCTGAACCAGATCAGATCGTCGCGCCGGCTCGAGCGTGAAGCCGGCCGCAATCTGGAGCTGATCTGGTTGTTGAGGAACCTGAAGCCCGGCTATCGGACGATTGCGAACTTCCGCAAGGAGAACTGGGCTGCCTTGAAGGCGGCGAACCGTAGCTTCGTCCTGTTGCTGCAGGAGATCGGGTTGATCGGCGGGACCCTGGTCGCGGTCGACGGCGCGCTGTTCCACGGCAATGCCAGCAAGGACAGCATCTTCACGCGCGGGAAGCTCGCCAAACAGATCGCCAAGCTCGATGAGGAGATTGAGGCGTACGGCAAGTCTCTCGACACCAACGACGCGGCGGAAGCCAAGCAGCCCGACGACGGCAAGGATGGCAACAAGGATGGCGGCGATGTCGGGGACAAGATCAAGGAGCTGATGGCCAGGCGTGAACGCGCACAGTCCGATCTGGAGAACCTGGACAAGGGCGACAAGGGACAGGTGTCGAAGACCGATTCCGATGCGCGACTGCTGAGCAAGGGCGACCAGACGATCGCAGGCTACAATGTCCAGAGCGTCGTCGACGACAAGCATAAGCTGATCATCGCCAGCGAGGTCGTCAATCGCAGCGATACAGGACACCTTCATATGATGGCGAAGGCGGCCAAGGAGGGCCTCCAGGTCGAGGCGCTGCAGATACTGGCAGATGTCGGCTATTACAACAGCGAGGATATCAAGGCTTGCGAGGATGACGGCGTCACCGCCTATGTCCCGCTGCATCACGGCAATGGCAAGAAGCACGGTCGCTTCACGCGAGGTGACTTCACCTACAATTCCGCGACCGACACCTACCAGTGTCCCGCAGGCCAAGCGCTGCATCCAACAAAGAAGCTCTGGAAGAATACGAGCGGCAGGATGGAACGCCGCTACCTGGCCTCCGTGGCGACTTGCGGCATCTGCCCCCTCAAGGCGTCTTGTCTCTCTGCGAAGGAAAAAAGCCGCCGCGTCTCTCGATGGGAGCACGAAGAGGTGCTGGATCGTCACCGCCAGAGGATGGCGAGCGAACAGGCCGGCCAATTGATGCGCCGCCGCTCGGCCATCGTCGAGCACCCGTTCGGCACGCTCAAGTGCCGCGCCGGCTATCAGCACTTCCTTGTCCGCGGCTTCGACAAGGTTCGCGGGGAATGGAGCCTCATGGCGCTCTGCTACAATCTCACCCGCGCCCTCAACATTCTCGGCTTCGACGACTTCCTCGCCCGCATCGCCGAATGGGCTCTTGCAGCTCTACATGCCACTTCCGGCGAAGCGAGGGGCGCATGGGAGGCGGTTTCGCTTGCCCTGATCCGATTCTGGACCATGATGCAGTCATGGCTCGAAATTGCACCGCGCCGAGCCCTCTCACCCCCCTAATTCGGATTCTTGCCCAGCCTCGACGTGGCAAGCGCGCGTGGGTGCGACAAACTAACACGACGGGCAGTTTGCGCATGATGCGCATGCGCGGATTGCCCGTCGGGCAGAGATAGGATGCTTCACCTCGGTGACGTGGATAGCCACAACCGCGCGTCGGATCGCCAGCATTGCGCTCTGCGATGCAGCGCCCTCTCCCCTTGTGGGAGAGGGCATCTCCGGCCGATCAGCCCGCTCGCTTGGGTGAGAGGTCTCTCTCAGCAAACTACGCTCGGAGAGGGACCCCTCACCCGAGCGCGTTTGCCGCTCTATACTACATGCCCTCTCCCACAAGGGGAGAGGGCGCAGTCATCGGCATTGCGCGGATCGTCGTCAGCGAGTCGCATGCCGCAATGATGATGGGCTTACTACCCATCATCACCGCACGCGAGTCGGCTGCGCGTCTGAGGTCTGGGCCAAATGCATCGCCAGCTCCCGCCACGGCGCCAATGTCCACGCACCCGACGCCGCGCCGGACGGCGAGGCGAGCACGAACGTGGTCGGGAAGTCGGCCTGCTCCGGCTGCAGCCCGAGCGCGGTCGCGCCGGTCGGCTGGCCATAGAACAGGCTCGCGGCCTTCTTGCTGGTGAAGGCGACCGTGGCTGGTCGATGCTGTCGGATCTTCGCAATGAAACCGGCGACGTCGACGCCGGCCTTCAGCGCGACATGGTCCATGCCCGCGCCCTGCTTGCACAGATCGGTGAAGCCGATGCCGAGCGCGCGCAGCGCTGGAAACTCGTGCGGCTGGTACAGCCGCGGCGTCAGGCCGACGGCGAACAGCGTCGGCCAGAAGCGGTTGCCGGGGTGGGCGTAATAGTGCCCGGTCGCCGCCGAGCGCTCGCTCGCGGCGGTGCCGACGAAGACGAGGCGCAGGCCGGGCTGGAGTTGGTCGGGCAGGCGATCCATGGCGCCGTTGTCGCATTGTTGCAGTCGTTGCAACAGGCTGTTGACGCGATGCTGCATTGTTGCTGCGGCGGCCGTGGTCTAGGTGACGGCGAGCAACAGGAGCACAGCATGTCGCAACGTCGTCTGTATCATTTCGTCCTTTCCGGCCACGCGCATCGCGTGCGGCTCATGTTGAGCCTGCTTGACCTGCCTTGCGAGCTCGTCGAGGTCGACCTCAAGGGCGGCGCGCACAAGCGGCCGGACTTTCTCGCGCTCAATTCGTTCGGCCAGGTGCCGGTGCTGGTCGACGGCGACGCCGTCATCCCGGACTCCAATGCGATCCTGGTCTATCTCGCCGGCCGCTATGACGGCTCGGGCAAATGGCTGCCGCGCGATCCGCTCGGCCAGGCGCAGGTCCAGCGCTGGCTGTCGGCCGCGGCCGGTCCGCTCGCGTTCGGCCCGGCAGCGGCGCGGGTGGCGACCTTGTTCGGCGCCCCGCTGGACATGGCGAGGGCGCATCAGCTCGCCAACAGCCTGTTCACGGTGATGGAGCGCGAACTCGCCGCGCGGCCGTTCCTCACCGGCGCGGCGCCGACCATCGCCGACGTCGCGCTCTACAGCTACACCGCGCACGCGCCCGAAGGCGGCGTGTCGCTGACGCCGTACCCGAGCGTGCAGGCGTGGCTGGCGCGGATCACTGATCTGCCCGGATTCGTGCCGATGCAGGCGAGCGCGGTCAGCGCCGCCTGACCGCCGCCATGCATGAATGCGTGCGAACGCCGCTTACAGGAAGCAGCGGCGCTCGTCGCGCAGCTTGAGCTGGATGTTGGTCGCCTCGACGAAGGTCGGCACCGGCTTGGAAACGATCTTGTAGGTCGACGGCCACTCCACCGGCTTCGACTGCAACTCGGTGTTCCAGATCTGGCAGATGCCGGTGTTGTCCCAGCGGATCACGTAGTAGCCGGACTTGGGCGCAGGCGCGGCGAAGGCGGTGGGCACGATCGAGGCGGCTGCAATGGCCGTGGCGGCAGCGAACGTGGTCAGGCGACGCATCATCAATCTCCTCAAACGAAACAACGACAATCGCCCGCCTGCGCGGGCCACCGGCCTTGCGGCCGGACCAAGGCCCAAGTGGTGCGACAAAAGCGCGCGCAACGCAAGCCGCCCGTGCCGTCGTTCACAGCGATGTCCGGGATGTGAATGACGACATGCAGCCGTCACATGGACGCGCGTCAGGCGCGCGCCGGCTTACAGCGTGCAGCGGCCCTGCTGGCGCAGCCTGATCTGGCGGGTCACGGCGTCGTTGAACGTCGGCACCGGCCGGCTGATGACCTGATAGCCTGACGGCCATGCGATCGGCTTGAAGGCGAAAGCCTCGCTCCAGACCTGGCAGATGCCGGTGTTGTCCCAGCGGATGATGTAGTAGCCGGCTTGCGCCGGCGCAGCGGCGAGCAGCGCGGCCGCGGCGAGGCCTGCGGCAAGACAGACTGTGGTGAAACGAGGCATCGTGAAAACTCCGGCAACAAACTGGCCCAGCCCGCGGCCGGCCCTATGTCGGAGCGGTCTCGATCAATTTGAAGGCAGCCGCGCGCGAATCGTGCGGCAAAAGCGCGCGATGCCCCCGGCCGATGATGAGGCGCGATGAGGCGGCGGAGCGAGAGGCCTCTCGGCCTGCGCAGCGCGTCGCGCAGGCCTCAGGAGTGGATGCCTCCGGCGCTCGGTCGGGACGAGAACCGGAGATCGCCGCTGAAGCTCGCGGTCGGAACCAGCGCCGGACCCGCGCCGGCGAGGAGCGGCTGCGAGGCCACCGGCCCCGCGCGCCGACGCAGGAAGTGGCGCTCGAGATAAGCGTAGGACAGCGTGGCCGCCACGACCGACAGCGGCAGCCCGATCGCGAGCCGCAGCGGCCACCAGACGCCGTAGCTGTCCAGGAAATTCAGGACCGGCAGGTGCCAGAGATAGATGCCGTAGAAGATCCGGCCGAGGAAGATCGCGACCGGCCATTCGAAGATGCGGTGGCAGATCGTGCCGTGGCTGCGCATCAGCATGGTCAACGCGAGGATGCCGGGAAGCACGCCGCACACCATGCTGCCGAACAGATAGTAGTTCATGCTCGGCCCGTCCGCCGACCAGAACAGGAAGGTGACCGTGCCCCAATAGATCAGGAGCGGCCACGCCAGCTTCGGCCAGAGCCGGTCGAGCGCGGGTGAGGTGCCGTGCGGCACCAGCCTGAGCACGACGGCCATCGCGCATCCCGCCATCAGTGCATCGGCGCGGGTGTCGAACGCGGTATAGAGCCGCCGCCACTCGGCCCCATCGAGCACCAGCGCCACGCGCCAGGCCCAGATCGCGGCCGCAATGGCGCAGATGGCGCCGACCAATCGCCAGGTGACGCCGAGGCGTTTGACCAGGACTGCGAAGGTCAGCGGCCACAGCAGATAGAACTGCTCCTCGGTCGACAGCGTCCAGGTGTGGCCGATGTCCTCGATCGTCTTCGGGTCGAACACATACCAGTAGTTGGCGATGTAGGAGAGCGCGATCGCGGCGCGTTCCAGCGCCGGCAGGAACGGCGGCCGCAGCAGCCAGGTGAACAGCAGATAGGCGGCGAGCATCAGCAGCAGCGGCGGCACGATCCGGGCGAAGCGCCGCGCATAGAACTGCCGGAACCTGATGTGGCCGTGCTTGTCGATGTCCCGCAGCAGCAGGCCGGTGATGTAGTAGGCGCTCGCCACGAAAAACAGGTCGATATAGAGCACGGCGCCCGGCACGAGCGTGTGCGAGACATGGGCCGTAACGACGCCCAGGGTCATCAGCCCGCGCATGCCGTCATGCGAGGGAACGTAGCCGAGCGGATAGACCTGGGCCTGGAAGGCCTCCCGGATCGCCTCCCGCAATGGCGCCGTGGCGGCGCCGACGAGGCGGAACAGGGCATGGATCGGCCATGAATAAAACATCTATCGTGAAATTTTCGGAGATAATGTTTCGGACTATTTAAATCCTATTTAAAATTTAAATCGGCCGCAAGAGACGAAAACAGCGGAGCGGGGGCCATTACGACGCAGGGTTGCAGCAGAATGAGGCAGGCCGCTCGCTGCGGTGGCAAACGGCGGCGCGGCTCGGCATCATTGCAGTGGATGAAGGGGACCTCGCGGTTGAACTGCGCTTGGGCGACGGCGAGTAGCTGAGGCCGGCGAATTCTGCAGGCGGAGCGGTTGCTTCCTGCACGGAGAACGCAGGGCGGGTTAGCGCCCGCGGGACGATTTCACCGCGGAGGGAATGTTTGCCAGGGCGCGTAACCCGCCGCCTGCGCGGAATGGTGGGTTACGCGAACGGCTTTCAGCCATGTGCGAGCGTGGAGAGATCGTCGGTTGCCGTCCGCTAACCCACCCTACCGTTTCACGACCGCCGCGACGCCCTCGATCTCGATCAGCATCTTCGGATCAGGCAGCGCCACCACCACGCAGGTGGTGCGCGCAGGGTAGGGTGCCGGCCCAAACGCCTCGGCATAGAGCCGGTTCATGGTCGCAACATCAGCGGCGCGCGTCAGCAGCACGTTGACCTTGACGAGGTCGCGAATATCAGCGCCGCCTTCGGTCAGGACGCGGGTGAAGTTCGTCACGACGTTGGCGAACTGCGCCTCGAAATTGTCGGGCAGGTTGCCGTGGGCGTCGAAGCCGGGAATGCCGGAGATGAAGAGGAGGTCGCCGACACGGGTGCCGAACGACAGCGGTGGGGCCTTGATGTGGGGTGGGGCCGGGATGTGGTGGATGGGCATGGCTTTCCATTCAATCTATTTGGATTGCTCACCAAACTCGCAAGGCCCGCGTGAGTAGCTCCAATGCGGACCTTGGAAGGCTTCCGAAAACTCCTACCAGTGCAAAAGCGACCGGCCACAAACAGGCCGCTAAGCCAAATAACCAGTGCTGCTTCGGTTCTCGAGAAGACCGTCCGGACATCGGATTCTCCCGCTCAATTTGGCGGGAAGGGTGATGTCTCTCGCTACAAAGTGCAAGGATGTAGCATGTAGCTAGCGGTCGCCTTAATGGATCATTAAAAATACATGCCACGTAAGTGGCTGGATCTGTTCGTTCGTGTTCCCTGTGGATAACGCGAATCGTTCTAAGTCTTCGAAGGCTGACAAGTGCGTTCCTAGTCCTCGCATCGATTGCCCGCCATTGATTGGGTGCGGAGGACAGGAAACTTGCAAGCTCAAAGCCGGGCTTTCGCCCGGCTTTGATGGATGGCCGGGTCTGCGCCGGGCCATGACGATGGAGAGAGCGGGGCGGCTCAGGACAGCGCCTTGTTGCTCTCCTTCACCTTCTCCGCATCCAGATACACGCTGCCGCCCATTTCCTTGAACTTGGCGCTCATCTGGGCCATGCCGTCCTCGATGGTGCCGCTGATGGTCATGCCAACGGTGGTCGGATCATTCAGCGTGGCGGCGTAGTCGCGGACGTCCTGGGTGATCTTCATCGAGCAGAATTTCGGGCCGCACATCGAGCAGAAATGCGCGACCTTGTGGGCTTCCTTCGGCAGGGTCTCGTCGTGGAAGTGCTTTGCGGTCTCCGGATCGAGGCCGAGGTTGAACTGGTCGGTCCAGCGGAAGTCGAAGCGGGCGCGGGACAGCGCGTCGTCGCGGAGCTGCGCTGCGGGATGGCCCTTGGCGAGATCGGCGGCGTGGGCGGCGATCTTGTAGGTGATGACGCCGACCTTGACGTCGTTGCGGTCGGGGAGACCGAGATGCTCCTTCGGCGTCACGTAGCACAGCATGGCGCAGCCGAACCAGCCGATCATCGCCGCACCGATGCCCGAAGTGATGTGGTCGTAGCCCGGCGCGATGTCGGTGGTCAGCGGCCCCAAGGTGTAGAACGGCGCCTCGCCGCACTCCTTGAGTTGCTTGTCCATGTTGATCTTGATCTTGTGCATCGGCACGTGGCCGGGGCCCTCGATCATGACCTGGCAACCCTTGTCCCAGGCGATCTTGGTGAGCTCGCCCAGCGTCTCCAGCTCCGCGAACTGGGCGCGGTCGTTGGCATCCGCGATCGAGCCCGGGCGCAGGCCGTCGCCGAGCGAGAACGAGACGTCATACTTGCGCATGATGTCGCAGATCTCCTCGAAATGGGTGTGGAGGAAGCTCTCCTTGTGATGCGCGAGGCACCACTTGGCCATGATCGAGCCGCCGCGGCTGACGATGCCGGTGACGCGGCTCGCGGTGAGGTGGATGTAGGCCAGCCGCACGCCGGCATGGATGGTGAAGTAGTCGACGCCCTGCTCGCACTGCTCGATCAGGGTGTCCTTGTAGAGCTCCCAGGTCAGCTGCACCGGGTCGCCGTTGCACTTCTCCAGCGCCTGGTAGATCGGCACGGTGCCGATCGGCACCGGCGAATTGCGCAGGATCCATTCGCGGGTGGTGTGGATGTTGCGGCCCGTCGAGAGGTCCATCACGGTGTCGGCGCCCCAGCGGATCGCCCACACCATCTTGTCGACTTCTTCTTCAACCGAGGAGGTCACCGCCGAGTTGCCGATATTGGCGTTGATCTTGGTGAGGAAGTTGCGGCCGATGATCATCGGCTCCAGCTCGGCATGGTTGATGTTGCAGGGGATGATGGCGCGTCCCCGCGCGATCTCCGAGCGCACGAACTCCGGGGTGATGAAGGCCGGGACCTCGGCGCCGAAGCTTTCGCCGTCGGCGAGCGCGGCCTCGGCGCGCTCGAGTTGGGCCTTGCGGCCGAGATTCTCGCGCTCGGCGACGTAGATCATCTCCTTGGTGATGATGCCGGCGCGGGCGAATTCGAGCTGGGTGATCTTGTGGCCGTCGAGGCCACGCAACGGCTTGTGGTGCGCGGTGAACGCTTTTGCGGCCTTGTCGGCGCCGACATTGCCGTTGTCCTCGGGCTTGATGTCGCGGCCGACATATTCCTCGACACCGCCGCGCTCGCGCACCCAGGCGGTGCGGGTGCGCGACAGGCCGGCGTTGACGTCGATCGTCACGGTCGGGTCGGTGTAGGGGCCGGAGGTGTCGTAGACCGGCAGGTTGGGCTCACCGGCGCCTTCGGAGAGGATGATCTCGCGCAGCGGCACGCGCAGGTCGGGCGCGGACTCCGGGGTCGCGTAGATCTTGCGCGAGGAGGGCAGCGGGCCGGTGGTGACGGCGGGCAGGGTGGTGTCGGGATTGGAGCGGATGTTCATGGGATCCTCCTTCTCAATCGTTGTTGTCGGAGTGAATGGGGGACGTCACTGCGAGGAGCACTTGCGACGAAGCAATCCAGGGCTGCTCACGTCGCTCTGGATTGCGTCGCTTCGCTCGCAATGACGGTGGAGAGAGTTGAGCCTCATGCCAGTTGCTCGCTCGTACCGAGCCGAGGGCGAAAATGAGTTGTCGACGTAAGGGGCGGATGCTGTTCAGGCTCCCTCCCCCCTTGTGGGGGAGGGTTGGGGAGGGGGGTAACCCCGCGTTCGGTGCTCGTGGCTCACCCCCCTCCCTAGCCCTCCCCCACAAGGGGGGAGGGAACGAGCTCGTGTGGGGCGAGGTCGGGGCCCAATCGCTCTCAGACGCATTCGCAATAGTGGCGCGCATCAGGCCGGCTCCTTCGTCGCATCGAGCCAGGCGCGGACGCGGGCGTCGGGGTCTACGTTCTGGGTGACGTCGCTGACGACCGCGATGGAATCGGCGCCAGCGGCAAAGATCTCCGCGGCCTGCTCCAGCTTGATGCCGCCGATCGCGACCAGCGGAATCGTGCCGACGCGCTTCTTCCACTCGGTGATCTTCGCGACGCCCTGCGGAGCGAAGCGCATCGCCTTCAACGTCGTCGGGAAGATCGGACCGAGCGCGACGTAGTCGGGCTTGGCGGCGAGCGCGGTTTCCAGCTCGGCGTCGTCATGGGTCGAGAGGCCGAGCGTCAGGCCGGCCTCCTTGATCGCGGCGACGTCGGCGTCGGCGAGATCCTCCTGGCCGAGATGGACGTGCGCGGCGCCGGCGACGATCGCGGCGCGCCAGTAGTCGTTGACGATCAGCCTGGTCGCGGTGCCCTTGGTGATGGCGAGCGCGTCGGTGACGATCTGCAGCGCCTCGCCGTCGTTGAGGTCTTTCGCGCGCAACTGCACCGTGCCGACGCCGAGCTTGGTGAGGCGCTCGACCCAGGCGAGGCTGTCGACGACGGGATAGAAGCGGTCAGGATACGGCATGCCAGAACGGTGTCCCAACGACAGGGGTGGAGGGCGAGGCGAAATCGCGGGCGTCCATCAGCCCGGCCTCGTAAGCGGTGCGGCCGGCCTCGCAGCCGAGCCGGAAGGCGCGCGCCATCGCGACCGGGTCGGCGGCTTTTGCCACCGCGGTGTTGAGCAGCACGGCGTCGTAGCCGAGCTCGAGCGCTTCCGCCGCGTGCGAGGGCGCGCCGAGGCCGGCGTCGACGACGAGGCTGATGTCAGGCAGGCGGTCGCGTAGGAGCTTGAGCGCATCGCGATTGGTGATGCCCTTGGCCGAGCCGATCGGCGCCGCCCAGGGCATCACGACCTTGCAGCCGGCATCGACCAGGCGCATCGCGACCGTGAGATCCTCGGTGCAATAGGGGAAGACCTCGAAACCGTCCTTGATCAGGATGGTCGCGGCTTCGACGAGCCCGACCACGTCGGGCTGCAGGGTGTCGTTGTCGCCGATCACCTCGAGCTTGATCCAGGACGTGCCGAACAATTCGCGCGCGAGCTTGGCGGTCGTCACCGCCTCGCGCACGCTGCGGCAGCCGGCGGTGTTCGGCAACACCGTGACATTCAGCTCGTTGATCAGCTTCCAGAACGCGTCGCCGGTCTTGCCGCCGGCGGCCTCGCGCCGCAGCGACACGGTGACGATTTCCGCGCCGGAGGCGCGGATCGCGTCCTGCATGATCGCGGGCGAGGGATAGAGCGCGGTGCCGATCAGCAGGCGGGAGGTGAAGGTCTTGTCGTAGAAGGTGGGCATCAATGGTCTCCGCCATGTCGGACGGTGGTCGCCGCAATGAAGCCTGTCATCCCCGCGAAAGCGGGGATCCAGTATTCCAGAGGCGGCTCGGACACGCAGATAGGCCGCGGCGTACTGGATCGCCCGGTCGTTTTCGCCGAGACGCGCTTCGCGCTTTCGCCGGGCGATGAGAGGTGTGCGTGGGGCGCGACCTCCCTCCCCACGTCGTCCCGGCGAACGCCGGGACCCATACCGCGTGATCTGGCGTGGGACCTCGGTGGGAGAGATCGAGCTTCAACACAAAAGCCGGTGGCTATGGGTCCCGGCGTTCGCCGGGACGACAGCGGAGTGCGTGGCGCAAGCGAGCGCTCCATGAACTTCACCCTCCCTGCCGGGGCGTGATGATCTCGATCTCGTCGCCGGCCTTCAGCGCCGTCTCGGCCCAGCGGCTCCTCGGCACGACGTCGTAGTTCAGCGCGATGGCGAAATGGGTGCCCTCGTAGTCGAGCTCGGAGAGCAGCGCGGCGACGGAGGTCGCGGCGATGTCGCGGGCCTCGCCATTGACGGTCACGCGCATCGCATCACCTCGTTGTCGATCTGGCCGTGCGAGATGTAGTTCAGCGTCGCCTGCGCCAGCGCGGGCGCGATCAGGAAGCCGTGGCGATAGAGGCCGTTGACGCGGATCTCGCGCTCGCCCTTGATGGTGATGCGCGGCAGATTGTCGGGATAGGCCGGCCTGAGCCCTGAGCCGAATTCGAGGATGCGGGCCTCGCCGAATGCGGGATGCACGGAGTAGGCGGCACCGAGCAATTCCAGCGCCGAGCGCAAGCTGACGCCGGTGTCCTCGGCCTCGAGCGAGGTCGCCCCCAGCATGAACAAATTGTCCTCGCGCGGGATCAGATAGAGCGGGAAGCGCGGATGCATCAGCCGCACGGGCCGCGCGAGCTGCACCTCGGCGGTCTCGATCAGGATCATCTCGCCCTTGACGCCGCGCAGCTCGGGCTCGGCGTCGCGCGCCTCCAGCCCGCGGCAGTCGATCACGAGGCCGTCGAGATCATCAGCCGTGACGTCGCTGTTGAACAGCACCCGGCCGCCGGCCTCGACGATGCGCTGATGCAGCTTCGGCAGCACGCGGCGCGGCTCGACATGGCCCTCGGTCGGGTAGAACAGGCCCTCGCGGAAGCGCCCCTCCAGCGACGGCTCCAACGCCGCAAGCTGCTGCGCGTCCAGCCGCTGATAGCCGGAGGTGCGGCGGGCGAAGCGGTTGTAGTCGGCGCGGTCGCGGGCATGCGCGATCACCAGCGAACCGTTGAACGGCGTGTCCGGCAGCTCGCGCCGCCAGATGTCGAGCGAGGCGAGCCCGAGCCGGCTGATGATCGGCTCGGCGACCTCGCTCTCGCAATAGGGCGCGAGCATGCCGCCGGCCCAATGGCTGGTGGAGAGCATCAGATCGGCGTCGCTGCGCTCGTGCAAGGTGACGTGATGGCCGGCCCGCGCGAGCAGCAAGGCTTGCCAGGCACCCGCGATGCCCGCACCGATGATGGAAACGGGGACATCCCCGCGCGTGGTTATCTGCTGCATCCCTGTCCCTTCGCCGGCATGACCCGGATCAGGTTCAAAGGGTCACCGCACATCGCTGCGGTATCTCAGCTCCCCTCGGAGCTCCCCTCGGAACGCGCTTAAAATAGACCGATATCCCCCCGTGTCAACGGAGTGTCACGGAAAGACAATGCCGACGGCCCTTGGAACCAATGGCGATCAGTGCGCCCGCGCGTGGCGGCCGGTCGCAATCTTCGGGGTGATGTCGAGCGGGGCGCTCGTCCGCTCGGAGCGGCCGGCGGGCCGCGCGTCAGCCAGGCGCTGCCGCTTGGCCTCCTCGTAATAGCCCCTGGCGAAGTAGAGCACGGCGCGGTCGTGGTCGCCGCGGGCGGCACGGTAGGCGCCGGCGAGATAGCGCACGCCATAGGTGAGGTTGGTGTTCGGATCGTGCAGGCCCTGCGCGTCGCCGGTGTAGCCGAGGCCGCGCGCGGTGCCGAGCTTGATCTGCATCAGGCCGATGCAGCCGCAGCGGCCGACCAGGTCCTTCTGGTATTTGCTCTCGCGCACGATGACGCGGTGGATCAGCGATTCCGGAATGTTGTTGGCGGCGGCGTGCACCGCCACCAGCGCGTCGATATGCGGATGGCCGCTGTCGATGTGGCGCGGCTTGGCTTCGGCCGCCTTGCGCTCGGCCTCGCGGGGCTCGGCCGCAGCGGCATCGGTGTCGGCTGGCGCTGAGGCATTGGCGTCCATCGGCGGCGAGGTGTCGGCGCTGCTGACGGCCTCGATCGCCTCGACCTCGCGCGCGGCCTTGGTCACCGCGCTGCGTACGGCCAGCTCCCTGGTGCCGTCAGAGCGGACATGGGCGAGCTTGACCTTGCCGGCCTTCGGTTTGGCTGCACTGTCCGATGCGGTGCTCGCATCATCGGCAGCCATGGCGAACGGCACGGGACCAGCCATCGCGAAGCCTGCAATGCAGGCCGTCAGCACGAGACGTCTCATGTGTCAGGATCCCCCGGGAACCACACGCATGCCGAGTAGCCCCCCAGCACGCGCTTTACACTTTGCACACCGTAATTGGCGCAAACGCCGGGCGATAATGTGGCAGAAATGGGGCGAAGACGCCGGGTCGAGTCCGGATGCGCCGGCGGTTTACCGCGAATTATACCGTGCATGCTTGGCTGGCGGAGCAATTCCGCCAATGGGGCCATGCCGCGATGACGCTGTCCGTCACCCACACCGAAGCGACCGCCGGGCGCGCGCAGGCGCTGCTGCCGCTGTGGGTCGGCGCCGGCGTCTATGCGCTGCTGCTGATCTCCGGCAACCGGCTGCTCAACGATCCCGACACGTTGTGGCAGATCACGGTGGGGCAGTGGATCATCGACCACCGCGCGGTGCCCGAGGTCGACGTCTATTCCTTCACCATGCGCGGCGCGCCGTGGATCTCCACGCAGTGGCTGGCGCAGGTCGCCTATGCCGCCGCTTACAAGTTCGCCGGCTGGACCGGACCGGTGGTGCTGGCGGCGTCGGCCATCGCGCTGTCCTTTGCGCTGTTCGCGCGCGCCCTCAGCCGGCATCTGCGCGACGGCACGACATTGGTGTTCGTGGTCGCGGCGTTCCTGCTCTGCCTGCCGCATCTATTGGCGCGGCCGCATGTGCTGGCGTTTCCCATCCTGGTCGCCTGGATCGCCGGTCTGATCGACGCCGCCGATCGCAAGGCCGCGCCGCCATGGCCGCTGGTGCTGCTGATCGCGCTGTGGGCCAATCTGCACGGCGGCTTCGTGTTCGGCCTGTTCTTCATCGCGCCCGCCGCGCTCGACTCGCTGGTCGATGCCGATGCCCCGGCCCGCCGCGGCCTGGCGCTGCGCTGGGCGGGGTTTGCCGCGCTCGCGCTGGCGGCGAGCTGCTGCACGCCCTATGGCTGGAACGCGCTGCTGGCGTCGCAGAAGATCCTGTCGCTGGGTCAGGCGCTGCCGCTGATCGTGGAATGGAAGGCGACCGATTTCCAGGGCCTCGGCCCGTTCGAGATCTGCCTGCTGATCGCGATCGGGGTCGCGCTGTTCCACGGCCTCAGGCTGCCGCCGGTGCGCATCCTGATGCTGCTCGGCCTGCTGCACATGGCGCTGGCGCAGGCGCGCGCGGCGGAGATCCTGGCGCTGGTCGGCCCGCTGGTGCTCGCCGCGCCGCTGGCCCGGCAGGCGGGCGCGCTGCCCGTGCTGCCGCAGGCGCGCGCGTCGGGAGCCGCGCTGACGGCGGCGGTGATGCTCGCGCTCGGCGCCGGCACCATCGCATCGGCCTCGATCCTGAACTACACGCCGAACATGCGCGGCACCCCGGTCGCAGCCGTGACCGAGCTGAAGAAGCTCAACCTCACGCGGGTCCTCAACGACTATGATTTCGGCGGCTACCTGATCTCAGCCGGTGTCGCGCCGTTCATAGACGGCCGCACCGAGCTCTACGGCGAAAAGTTCTTCGTCGATCACAATGCCGCGTCCGGCCTGATGGAGCCGGACAATCTGTTTCGCCTGCTCAAGGACTACGACATCGAGGCGACCCTGCTGCGCACGCAGAGTGCGGCGACCAAGCTGCTCGATCACGTCGACGGCTGGCAGAAGGTTTATGCCGACGATATCGCCACCATCCATCTGCGTAATCCAGGCGCCCGCCATGTCGCGGAACCGGCGGTCACTTCCGGAGGCAATTGAATCAAACGCATTGATCCCATCCTCGGATCCCATCCTCGTGAGGTCGGATGTCGCGCGGCATCCCGGCGCGTGCAAATCAGCCGCTGCGCGGCTATGATCCCGCCCGTCAGTTCGACAGCATGCCTGACTCATTCAAGAAGACTGAACAGAGAGGGAGCGCGTCATGGCCGTGAAGGCAGCCGACATCCAGTTTCGCAATTTCGACAACGCGCAATCCGCGATGCGCGTCCTCGACCTGCCGCGCAACAATCCCTGCGCCCAATGTGGCGAGCCGATCGCGCTGCCGGCCTGGGTCGAGAAGGATGGGCGGCGCACCGCCTATCTCTGGCACTGCCGTCTCTGCGACTATCGCTACGAGACCATCGCGTTCTATGCCGAGGCCGTCGATGAGGACGGCGCGATGGCCGCGTAGCTGATTCAGAATGCGCCGCTCTCTCGGAAATATCGAAGCTCGGAGTTTTCGTCGATCGACCGACCAGTCGTCCCGAATGAGATGGCCCTGACGCAGTCGGCGGGCAGGGCAATCTCCTATGGGCTGAGCCGTCGTGGCCCCCTGGTTCGAGACGCTCACCACGAGGGCTTGGATTTATGAGGGCTTGGATCTTGCCAAGCAGCCCTCGTCCCGAGGAGCCCGCCGCAGGCGGGCGTATCGGGCGGCCAGCCTCTTCCAGATGCGATTGACCTGCGGGAGGTGAGCATCGAACCGCGTTGCGGGATCCGTGCTCGACGCGCGCAGCTCAACGAAGACCGCCGGCTCGCAGTCCTCTGCTGTGAGGGGCGGCTCTTCCGGTTGCACGGGCTTCTAGTCGAACGCTCTCCTCAAACGCGATTCCAGCTTTCGGCTCGCCGGCCCGGCGCGCTCCCGAGTGTCACAAAGCGACGTTGTCGCGCTGCACCGAGGCGGCTTGTCGCGCAAAATGACGAAATCGTAGTTCCCACGGAACGCTGGGGGGCGGCTGCAGTTCTCTCGTCACCATACACATTGAGAGGAGACACCACATGGTGATGAAAACTGTTGCGGCCGGCCTCGCCGGTTCCCTGTTGCTCGCGACGGCGGCTTTCGCTGCGGAGAGCACGACCTCGACCACGACGACCACGACCCATGCCAGCACCACGGCGGCATCGTATCAGGGCGACTGGCGCAGCTCGAAGCTCGTTGGCGTGAAGGTCTACAACAACAACAACGAGAATGTCGGCTCGATCGACGACCTGCTGGTCGACAAGAGCGGCGCGGTCAAGGGCGTCGTGATTGGCGTCGGCGGCTTCCTCGGAATGGGCGAGCACCTCGTCGCCGTCTCGTTCGATCAGATCAAGTTCTCGGATCAGCCGGTTCAGGCAAGCACTGCGTCGAATGCCCCGGCCTCCGGCACCACGTCCTCGACCACGCCGCCGGCCACGACCACGACTGGTGCGGCCACCGGCACTTCGTCCTCGTCGATGAGCTCCACGAAGAACCGCTGGTATCCCGATCACGCGATGATCAACGCGACCAAGGACCAGCTGAAGTCGATGCCCGAGTTCAAGTACTCCCAGTAACGGCATCGCCGACGAAAATAGCTGCTCGTCTCGATCGCGGCGCGCCCGGCTTGTCCGGGCGCGTTCGCGCGTCATGCTGCGGGGCGCAAGGTGGTCTGGCCGAGCGGCAGCTCGATGCGGGCGATCAGCCCGTGCGGCCTGCGATCGTGCAGCGACAGTTCGCCGCCATGAGCCTGGACGATCGCCTTTGCGATCGACAGGCCAAGCCCGAAGCCGGTGGCCTCGTCCATGTTGCGGGCATCGTCGCCGCGCACGAACGGCTCCAGCATGTCGGGCTTGCGCGCATCGGTGATCCCGGGTCCGTCATCCTCCACATCGATCGTCAGGCGCTTCCCCGACGCAGTTAACCTGATGACCGTTTCCTTGCCGTACTTCACGGCGTTCTCGACCAGATTGGTGACCGAGCGCATCAGGTCGTCGGGCCGCACCGTCGCCATTGCGTGCGCCGGGCCGATATAGGTGACGCTGTGGCCGACGTCGGCGAACTGGTCGGCAACGAGCTGCAGGATGCTCGCGATATCGACCAGCGTCATCGGCTCGAGCTTGCGGCCGTTGCGCAGGAACGACAGCACCGAGCCCAGCATCGCATGCATCTGATCGAGATCGGCCAGCATGCGGCTGCGCTGCAGCTCGTCCTCGACGAACTCACAGCGCAGCCGCATGCGGGTCAGCGGTGTCCGTAGATCGTGGCTGATGGCCGCCAGCATCTTGGTGCGGTCGTTCATCAGCGCCGTGATGCGTTGGCGCATCCGGTTGAGAGCGCGCGCCAACGATCGGATCTCCTCCGGTCCGCGCTCGGGCAATTCCGGCGCATCGCCGTCGAGGCTGAAATTCTCGGCGGCCTTCGCGAAGCCCGACAGCGGCGATGTCAGTGCGCGCGCGGCCCACAGGCCGAGCAGCGTCATGCTGATCAGCGCGAACATGATCGTCGTCAGCCAGGGCGCACCCCAGAACGGCGGCCGGTGCGGCCGGTCGACCATTCGGGCCGAGACCATGTTGCCATCGGGCAGAGCGAAGATGACGGTGCGCGTCTGGGAGCCGGGCGGCGGCATGAAGATGCGATAGCCTGGGCCAAGGCCGTGAAAGCCGCCTGGACCGTGAGGCCGTCCGTCAGCCATCTCCGGAGGGGCCGGGCGGCGCTCGTCGCCACCGCTCCCGGCGCCGACGTCGGGGCCGGCCGGCTCGTGCAGGCGACCGGGATCACCCGGCAGAGCTCCCGCGTGAGGCTTGAGCTCGAACTCAGGATAGGCACGAGCGATGTCGGAGATCAGCCGAGGTCGTTCGGCAGCAGGGGCGCGGCCAAGAATGCGGATGGCCGTCGCGAGCTGAAACGGCCCGACCTCGTTTTCGGGGTCGGGCTGCTCGGCACGATAGATCAGGAACGTCGCCGTGATGATGGCATGGAGCGCCACGATCGAAATGGCCACCAGCGCCGTGATCTGGCCGCGGATTCCCTTGAGGTTGAGAAAGCCGAACGACATCATGACATCGCCATTCGATCCGATGGTCAATGGCTTTGCGGGCCGGTCACCACCTCGACGACGGGCGTGAACATGTAGCCGCCGGAGCGCACGGTCTTGATCATGGTGGCCTCCTGCGGGTCTGGCTCGATCTTGCGGCGGATGCGGCTGACCAGCACGTCGATCGAGCGCTCGAACGAGCCGGCGCTGCGGCCCTGCGTCAGGTCGAGCAGGCTGTCGCGTGACAGCACGCGGCCCGGCCGCTCGCAGAAGGTGCGGAGCAGATCGAACTCGGCGCTGGTCATCGCCACGCGCGCGCCCTCGGGATTGCGCAGCTCGCGCAGCCGGAAGTCGATCGTCCAGCCGAGGAAGCTCAGCGCGGTCGCGCCTTCGGTTGCGCTCGCCGTCATCGCGGCCGCCTGCCGGCGCAGCACCGCGTTGATGCGGGCGAGCAGCTCGCGCGGATTGAACGGCTTCGGCAGATAGTCGTCGGCGCCCATCTCCAGTCCGAGGATGCGATCGACGTCCTCGCCGCGCGCGGTGAGCATGATGATCGGCACTTGCGACTCCGCGCGCAGCTTGCGGCACAAGGTCAGGCCGTCCTCGCCGGGCAGCATCACGTCGAGGATCAGGAGATCGACACGGTGGTCGCCCATGATGCGGGTCATCTCGCGGCCGTCGGTCGCGGTGGTCACGTTGCAGGCATTGTTGCGCAGATATTTTGCGATCAGCGTCCGCGTCTCGCGGTCGTCCTCGACGACAAGAATGTGTGGTTGTGTCTGGGCCATACCGACAAGTGACCTAGAATCGCGGCGTTTTGCGAAGAATTTTGTTACGGAATGTTTCCTGCGACGGGCGCGCGGAAAGGGCCCGACGACATCTCTCTGCGCCGTGTTGCGGCTTTCGTGAGAGCGCGTCAAGCCCGCGCAGTGGCGGGAGAGCCACGGTCCCGTCTCGCGTCCGCGCCGCGCATGACGGTCCGGCTATGCGCTTGCGGATGATAATACCAGATCGGTCGTGAAGCGGAATGATGACGAAGCCGTCATGCCTCGCGTCCGTCTATTTGTCGATCGCCAGACTAACGGCGCCATCCATTTGGCTTCCCATATCCTGCTCCTGAAGTGGCCTCGGCCGTCGAGGATCACGAATTGCCGCCGGCTTCGGCAAGGCGTCGTCGTCCAGGCGTAGCAACGGGCCGTTACAGTCCTGGCAATGTATTGACTCGAACCGACATCGTGCCCTCCGCCGAGGCGATCACGCGCAGCGTGGTGGCGTCGAAGGCGATGTCGGTCAAAGCGAGATTGTTGATGTCCGTATCGACGCGGATGCCGTTCTCGTTCTTCTGCAGCTCGGCGACCGCCGTGGCGATCTTATCGCGGACGTTGTCGGCGAAAGGCTTGAGATCGACCACCGAACGTTCCAGCAGCGCGCGTTGCAGATGCGGCACCACGGCGCGAGCGGCGGCGCCGAGCAGGCCGAATGCCGCGTCGGATTCGACGGCGAGCTGCAGGTCGGACAGCCGCAGAATCTGCTGCGCCTGATCCACCATGGGGCGTCCCCAGATGTGCACGGTCGCATCGGCGCCGAAGCCGAAGAGGCTCTCCTTCTCCTTGCCCTTGACCTGCAGCGAGATCAGCAGCCGGTCGCCCGAGGGCACGACGGTCGCATGCTTGACGGTGACCGCGACCGGGCCGGAGCCGTCCTCGGGGAATGTCCGCCCCGCAAGTTGCGAATCGACGAGCTTGCTGAGCTCGGTGAAGGGGACGTCGATCGGAACCGCGACATTGATAGTTCCGGCGGTGGGCGGAATGATCGTAATCTTATCGGGGAACGGACACTCCGGCTTGGTCTCGGCCGCCGTGACCCGGGTCTCCGCTTCGATTCCCATGGTGACGCTGACTGCGTTGGCATCGATCGCGGGCTGCGCGGCCAACGCGCGCGTCGGCTTGATCTCGAGCCAGACGGCGGGCAGTCCGGGCGCGGTGCCCTGCAGCGGCACCGAGCGACAGGCGCGGGCCCATTGCGCCTGCGCCACGCGTCGGATGGTCGGGTCCTTGCGCAGCCTGTCGCTGAGCGCGCTGAGTTGTTCATTGACGGTCTTGTCGATGATCGGCTTCATCTGGGCCGGCACGTTGACGCGGGCACCCGCCACGGTCAGCGCGGTGTCGCCGAGATTGACCTGGGCGGCGAAATTCGGCTCGACATACCATGAGGCGGCGAGCCGCGGCCGCATCGCGATCAGGACGTTGCCCTTGATGTCGGCGGTGGCGTTCAGATTCTTGATGTTGATGCCGCCGATCTGCTTGGCGGCATCCGAGCCGAGCAGGCCGCCGATGGCATCGCCGAGCGCGCCGGTCGCCTTGGCGGACAGTGATCCGGTGACGTTCAGCCGGCCCGAGAGCGGCGTCGCCAGGGACAATGTGTCCTGGGTGCCGGTGGCGGCGATGACGCCGCGGGTGACGGTCCAGCCGATGTCGGCGTTCTGCAGGATCTGGTTGACGGGGTTGTCGGCCTTGCCGGAGAAGTTGCGCGGCGCGGCCTTTTCGGCGGCGTCACGAATCGCGCCGAGCGAGATCGACACAGGCGTCATGATGATCGAGTTGCGCGTGGCCGGCGGCAGCGGCGGCAGTTGGGTCAGTTGCGGCGCCGGCGTGCTGCCCGAGAACAGAAACACCTCCGCGATGATGATGCCGATCAGCACGACGGCGGCAAGGCCGGCGGCGCCGATCAGGATCATCCGCAGTCGGGGCGGCGAGCGCCGCCGTGGCTGCTGCGGTCTCGGAGCGAGCGGATGAGGTCTGCTTTGCCAATCCGGTCGCGGCGTCGGAAGATTCATGTCGGATCCACGGACTCCAGTTGCCACGGGCCGGCTCGTGCCGGAAGCGGCGAGATCGCGGTTAATGCAAGATTGCCGAGCTTACAGGGCCGGACGGAGGCGCGCCAGGGCAGCCGATGAAGCAGGCCACCATCAATCGGCCGTGATGGTGAATGGCGAAATGCGCGCAAAGAAATGACCGCCGCGGCTTTCGGGCCTCGGCGGTCCAGTCAGGGAGGATCCGGGAGAAGGAACGAGCAGTGCGGCCCGCGCAGGTCAGCGGGTCATGCGGCCGAGATCGGCGCGGCGCTCCATCGGCAGCACGATCACCTTGGCGCCGACACCGACGCGGGAATAGAGGTCGATCACGTCCTGATTGGTCAGGCGGATGCAGCCCGACGACACATGCGTGCCGATCGTCTCGGGCGCGTTGGTGCCGTGAATGCGGTAGACGGTGCCGCCGAGATACATCGCGCGGGCGCCGAGCGGATTGCCGGGACCGCCGGCCATGTGACGCGGCAGATAGGGCTGACGCGCGATCATCTCCGGCGGAGGCGTCCAGTCCGGCCATTCGGCCTTCCTGGTCACCGACTGCACGCCCGACCAGGTGAATCCGTCACGGCCGACGCCGATGCCGTAGCGCATCGCCTGGCCGTTGCCGAGCACGTAGTACAAATACTTGTTTGGTGTGTCGATGATGATCGTACCGGGCGCTTCGCGGGTCGCGTAGCTCACGACCTGGCGGCGCAGGCGCGGGGGCAACTCATAGGCGGTCGCCTCGTCCTCGCGCGGCGTGATCAGTTGCGGCGTCGTTGCCGGCGGCTCGTAGGTCGCCACTGGCGGCTGCAGCAGGAAAGGGAAGGGGAGCGGGGCCGGGGGCGCGGCCAGCGTCGGCGTTGTGGCAACGATCGTGCCGACGATCAGCGCACCGAACAGGATGCGGGATGGCGAACGGACTGTGCCTGGCGTGAACATGGACGTCCCCTTGTTTGATCGCTTGGTGCGCGCCGCCATTGTCTCGGCCGGCGTCGTCAAAATCGGCTGCCTGTCATCATTCTTTGTGGCGCTTCGACCCATGCCTGATGCTGCAACTCATAGGGGAGAAAAGTTTCGTTGCGTTTGCGCGCTGCACGCAAAACGGTTTCGTCGGCTTAACCGTTTGTTTCATGACGGTTTCACGACAGCGCCTGTGCGACGCCGCCACGGATCGCGGGGAAAATAGCGGCGGGCGGGCAAAAAGACCCTTCGACAGTTCGATGACGTCACACGCCTGAAATAACAATGTCGGAATTTGCGGCCGTTCAGAATCGCTGCAACTTTCCGGATCGCCTTATGCGGATCTTAATCGCAACCGACGCCTGGCACCCGCAGGTCAATGGCGTGGTGCGCACGCTCACCTCGCTGGCGCGCGCGGCCGCCGGCCTCGGCGCCGACATTACCTTCCTCACGCCGGAAGGCTTTCCATCGTTCGGCGTGCCGACCTATCCGGGCCTGCGGCTCGCTGTGACCAACGGCCGCGAGATCGCCCGGCGCATCGAGGCCGCCGCGCCGGATGCGATTCATATCGCCACCGAAGGCACGATCGGCTGGGCGGTGCGCCGCTACTGTCTGCGCCACGGCCTGCCGTTCACGACGTCCTACACGACGCGCTTTCCGGAATATGTCTCGGTGCGCACCGGCATCCCCGATGCCGTCGGCTACTGGGTGATGCGCCGCTTCCATGATGCGGCTGCGATGACCATGGTGGCGACCAATTCGCTGAAGCAGGATCTCGCTTCGCGCGGCTTCAAGAAGCTGGGCTTCTGGACGCGCGGTGTCGATACTAGACTGTTCAATCCGGATGAGCCTGTCACGCTCGATCTGCCGCGTCCGGTGTTCATGACGGTCGGCCGCGTTGCGGTCGAGAAGAACCTCGAGGCGTTCCTGTCGCTCGATCTGCCGGGCTCGAAGGTCGTGATCGGCAACGGCCCGCAGAAGGCGGAGCTGGAGCGCCGGTTTCCGACGGCGCATTTCCTCGGCGAGAAGACCGGCAAGGATCTGACCGCGCACATGGCCGCCGCCGACGTGTTCGTGTTTCCGAGCCTGACCGATACGTTCGGCGTGGTGCAACTGGAGTCGCTGGCCTGCGGCACGCCGGTCGCGGCCTTCCCCGTGACCGGTCCGCTCGACGTCATCGCCGATCATCCGATCGGGGCGATCGACTGGGATCTGCGCGCAGCATGTTTGAAGGCGCTGACGATGTCGCGGGAGACCTGCCGCGCATTTGCGCTCGACCGCTCCTGGGAGAACAGCGCGCGCCAGTTCATCGGCAATCTCGCCGTGCTGCAGCCGTCCCGCGTCGTGCGTCCGACCCCGGTGCTGGCCGGTCAGAGCGCCGTGCGCGGCTGACGGCAGATGTTGCGTCACTCCATCAATTCCAAACCAAGTGAGATGTAACGATGGCAGAAACCATGAAGCTCGACGGCGCGCGGGAGCTCGACTTCGATCGCGAGCAGGTCGAGCAGGCCTATGACCGCTGGGCACCGATCTACGACCTCGTGTTCGGCGGCGTGTTCGAGAAGGGTCGCAAGGCTGCGATCAGCGCCACCAACAAGCTCGGCGGCCGCGTGCTCGAGGTCGGCGTCGGCACCGGCATCTCGCTGCCGCTCTATGCGCCGCATGTGCGCGTGTTCGGCACCGACATCTCCGAGGCGATGCTCGGCAAGGCGATGCGCCGCGTCGCCGACCAGCGGCTCAAGAACGTCGAGGGCCTTGCGGTGATGGACGCGGAGCAGCTCGACTTCCCCGACGACTCCTTCGACGTCGTGATGGCGCAATATGTCGTCACTGCCGTTCCCAACCCGGAGGTCGCGCTCGACGAGTTCGCGCGCGTGCTGCGCCCGGGCGGCGAGCTGATCATCCTGACCCGCGTCAGCGCCGACGACGGCCTGCGCCGCGTCATCGAGCAGGCGTTGCAGCCGGTGGTCCGCCGTCTCGGCTTCCGCACCGCCGAGTTCGGCTGGTCGCGCTACATGCGCTGGCTCGCCGGCGCGCAGCGCATGGAGCTGGTCGAGCGCCGCCTGATCCCGCCGCTCGGCCATTTCTCGCTGGTCCGCTTCCGCAAGCTGGAGCGTGCCGCCGCGGCCTAAGCCGCGGCAGCCCTCTGCCGCCGCTGCGGCGTTCTCCGTAGTCCCCAACGTCTCGCTGCGTCCGATCGTGTGACATCTTGATGATGTCACACGATCTACACCGAATCCCTGTACACGACCTGCAACTCATTCTTCGGAGCAACCATGATCAAGCATTTCCTGGAGCAGCTGCGGATCCAGCGCTGGGACGACCACCGCTATTATCATCACAGCCGCATCAACCAGAGCCTCCACTTCGTCAGCGCGCTCAGCTTCATGATCGCCTATGTCATGATGGTGTTCGATCCGCTGGTCTCGGCGCTGATCGGCTGGCTGATATCGATGACCTCGCGCCAGGCGGGCCACTTCTTCTTCGAGCCGAAGGGCTACGACCACGTCAACCAGGCGACCCACGAACACAAGGAAGAGATCAAGGTCGGCTACAATCTGCAGCGCAAGGTCGTGCTGATGTCGATCTGGGCCGCGGCTCCCGTGGTGCTCTATCTGCAGCCGACCCTGTTCGGCCTGCTGCCGCCCTGGACCTCGGCGATGGATTTCGTGCGCGAGACCGCCAAGCTGTGGCTCGTGATCGGCATCGGCGGGCTGCTGTTCCGCACCGTGCACCTGTTCTTCATCCGTGACGTCGAAACCGGCCTCGTCTGGATGACCAAGATCATCACCGACCCGTTCAACGATTTCATGCAGTATCGCTCGGCCCCGCTGGCGCTGCTGCGCGGCGAGCTGATCGACCCCGGCCTGCACCTGATGGGCGAGAGCCTCGAAGAGCAGCACGCCTGAGCCGGACGCTGCGTTTGAGTTGCGCGATGCCCGGGCCGGTCCCGGGCATCGGTGTTTGTGGGAAGGCCAAAGTGAGATCGATCGCCCCCGAAGCCGAAGCGGCGGTGCCACCCTCCCCTGGAGGGGGAGGGTCGACGCGCGCGCAGCGGGCGTCGGGGTGGGGTGATCTCTCCACGAGCACTGAACTGCGTCGAGAGATCACCCCACCCCGCCTCATCCGGGGGAGGGTGACAGCAACCTCAGCGCCCGACCACGGCTCCGAGCATCTCTTTCAGGATCTGGCGCTTGATCGTCTTGTTGGTGAGGGTGCCGTCGTTCCACCACCAGCCGTCCTGCTTCATCTTCTCGGCTGCCGTGACGAAGCGCCTGGTCACCTCGGCAAAATCGGCGTCGGTGTAGTTCAGGCTGAAGATCAAGCGGCCGGTACCGACCCAGCTCAGCGCCAGGCCCTCGGCGCGCAGGTAGTACTGCAGCATCCAATTGTAGCGCGACGGCACGGGGTACTCGACCAGCCAGATCGACTGCAGATTGGACACGCGCACCGGCAGCTCGTGCTCGGCCAGTGCGGCGTTGAGTTGCGCGGCGCGGCCGTTCCAGGTCTCGTCGAGGCCGTCGTAGATGGCGCGGAAGTTCGGGCTGTCGAGCCGGCTCAGGAACTCGTCCATTGCCGCCATCACGTAAGGATGCGAGTTGAAGGTGCCGCGGGCGAAGCAGATGTCGGCCGGGCGGTCGTCGCGGAAGCGGCGCATCAGCTCGCGCTTGCCGCAGACCACGCCGATCGGCAGGCCGCCGCCGAGGCTCTTGCCGTAGGTCACCATGTCGGCTGCGACGCCGAAATACTCCTGCGCGCCGCCCGGCGCGAGCCGGAAGCCGAGGAACACCTCGTCGAACAGCAGCACGATGCCGCGCTCCGTGCAGACCTCGCGCAGCTGCTTCAGCCAGGCGGTGTAGGCCGCGCGGTCGTAGCGGCCCTTGCGCGAGGAGTCGACCAGCGCGGAATCGCCAGGCGCATTGCCGTTCGGATGCAGCGCCTGCAGTGGATTGACCAGCACGCAGGCGATGTCGCGGCGCGTGCGCAGGACGTGCAGGGTGCGCTCGGACATCTCGGCCAAGGTGTAGGTCTCGTGCGGCGCGATCGGATTGCCGACGCCGGGCTGCACGTCGCCCCACCAGCCGTGGTAGGCGCCGGCGAAGCGCACCAGATGGCTGCGGCCGGTGTGGTAGCGGGCGAGCCGCACGGCTTGCATCACCGCCTCGGTGCCGGACATGTGGAACGAGACTTCATCCATGCCGGACAGCTCGGTCAGGCGCTTCACGTTGTCCGCGACGACCGGATGATAGAGCCCGAGCACCGGGCCGAGCGCGCTCGCCCGCCGCTCGGCGGCCGCGATGCACTCCTTGTAGAAGTCGTAGCCGAAGATGTTGACTCCGTAGGAGCCGGTGAGATCGTAGAACCGGTTGCCGTCGAGATCAGTCAGGGTCACGCCGGAGGAGGCCTGCATGAACGAGCCGGCGCCGAGCTGCTCCTTGACCAGCCGGCTGTACTGGAACGGCACGCGGTAGGACTGCGTGAACTGCAGATCGGAGATGCGGCTCGCGGCTTCCGCCGTCAGCGCGCGGCTCTTGGCGAACTTCTCCTGGAACAGCGTGCCGAGCCGGAAGAAGCCATCCTGCCGCCGGGCCGCGACATCCGGCGGTGCGCCGTCGGAGCGGAAGAAGTCGTCGATGTCGAACTCATAGCGCGGGATCATCTTCGAGATCCGGCGCGACATCTTGGAATGGCCGGCCAGCGAGCGGTGCTTGGCGCGCGACAATTCGATGCGGGCCTTGACCTTCGGGGCGACGGCGGCCGTCACGGCAGCGCCAACGGCGAGCGATACATAAGGAATCGAGTTTTCCATCATGTCCACCAGCGCTAACCCCTCCTGCTGACAGATTCATGACAGTCAAAAGCCTGATCGCCTCCGTCACCCAACAGGAAGACCTCAACTTCCTGCTCACCAACCGCGTGCCGCGCGCCGCGCTGACCCGCTTCATGGGCTGGTTCTCCAAGATCGAGACTCCGCTCGTCCGCGACGCCTCGATCGCGCTGTGGAAGCTGTTCTCCGACCTCGATCTCTCCGAGGCCAAGGAGAGCCACTTCAAGAGCCTGCACGCCTGCTTCACGCGCGAGCTGAAGCCCGGCCTGCGGCCGTTCGATCCCGATTCCACCATCGTCACCAGCCCGTCGGACGGCATCATCGGTGCCCACGGCCTGATCCGCGACGGCGAGCTCTACCAGATCAAGGGCGCGCCCTATTCGCTGCGCGAACTCGTCGCTGATCCCGCCGTGGTCGAGACCCATCGCAACGGCTGCTTCGTCACCTTGCGTCTCACCTCGAGCATGTATCACCGCTTCCACGCGCCGGCCGACATGACGATCGAGCATGTCAGCCTGATCCATGGCGACGTCTGGAACGTCAATCCGATCGCGCTGAAGCGGGTCGAGCGGCTGTTCTGCAAGAACGAGCGCGCGGTCATCCGCACGCACCTCGCTTCCGGCGAGCCGTTCACGATCGTGCCGGTCGCCGCGATCCTGGTCGCGAGCATCCGCCTGCATGCGCTGGACCGCGTATTGAACGCGCAGACCGAGCGGCCGCTCGCCTACACCTGTAACAACAATGTGCGCAAGGGCGACGAGCTCGGCTGGTTCGAGCATGGCTCGACGATCATCCTGCTCGCGCCCGGCGACTTCACGTTCTGCCCCAATGTGACGGAGGGCGCCCGCATCCGGGCCGGACAGCCACTGTGGCGCAGGCGCGTCGCCGCCGGATGAATGTCAGGTCCGCGCCCGCGGAATCTCGATTTCGTCGTTGCGCAGTCCTATATCGGAGCGTTCAACTGGCGAATCGGACCGCGGGAGTTGCGGTCGTTGCGGCTCGGGAGAGGCGATGGCGAGAGCGCCGATCATGGCGGCAGGTGGCATCGTGCTGCGGCGGGAACAGCCGCCGCGCATCGCGGTCGTGCGCCTGCGCAAGCGCGACGAATGGGTGCTGCCCAAGGGCAAGCTCGACGACGGCGAGACGCCGCGCGACGCCGCCAAGCGCGAGGTGCTGGAGGAAACCGGCCACAAGGTGACCGTGCACGAATTCCTTGGCACGTTGGTCGTCGACACCGGCACGCGCTCCAAGGTCGTGCATTACTGGCGCATGGAAGCGGCCGATGAGCCGTCGCAGCCGCTGATGGACGACGTCCGCGCCGTCGACTGGCTGCTGCTCGATGCCGCGGTCGCGCGGCTGTCGCGCGATCATGAAAGGACGTTCCTGGAGATGGTCGGGCCCTACGCGCTCGCAGGCCTGATCCGCAAGACCAGGGCGAAGCCGGCGCCGGAGGTGGCCAGAACGGTGGAAAAGACCCCGCCGGCAGCTGAAAAGATCGTGGCGGAGAAGGCCGCCGTCGCCGAAAAGTCTGCCGTGGCGAAGAAGCGCCGCAGCCGCGTCAGCGAGCCGCCTGCGCCGCCTGCAGAGATCGCCGTCGTCACCGCAGCCGAGCACGACGCGCCCGCGCCGGAGATCGCACCAACGCCGGCAGCGGCGGCCACAGCAGCGGCGCCGGAGGCTCGGCCGGACCGGTCGGAGACGGAGGCGCTGTCCGAGGTCGGCGCGACGATCGCGCCGCAGCCCGCCGAGGCGGAGCGCGTGCCCGAGGATGTCGAGCGGGTGGAAGCTGTCGTGGCCGCGATCAAATCGCTCGTTCCGGACCGTCCGGCGACGCGTGGCGGCGCAGCCGGCGCCGTGCCGACACGAGAGACGGGCAGCTCCGAGCCGCAGCCTTCCGATGCGGATCGCGAAGCTGCCGATGATCCGGTCGGCAACGGGACATCGGCGGGAGAGCCGCGCCTCACCTTGGCCCAGAAGATGCGCGCCTGGCTTGGCCGTGCCGCGTGAGGTGTTCGGCCGACCGGCGTGCCGCCGATGATGCTTCACGATCTGGCCGCGCTGGCGGCCGCTTTCAGCATCGCCGTCAGCAACATCATCGCGCCGTCGGCCGTCCGCCAACTCGGTCCCGTCAGGTTCAACGCGATCCGCCTTGCGGCGGCGCTCTTGAGCATGCTGGCCTTGGTGACGCTACGAGGCCACTGGGCCGCGCCGCCCGGTGATCAGCTGCTGATGCTGGCAGCATCGAGCCTGCTCGGCGTCGTCGTCGCGGATTCCTGTTTCTATGCGGCGCTGGCCCGGCTGGGGCCGCGCCTGACCGCCGTCGTCTACGCCAGCTGGGCCGCATTCGCGGCCGTGCTCGGCTATCTCCTGCTCGGTGAGACGCTGTCCACGATCAAGATGACGGGCGTGGGGTGTATCGTGAGCGGCGTGTGGGTCGCGATCGTCTTTCGACAGCCTGTCGCGGTCGCTCAGGAAGCGCACGGCTCGGTCGGAGCAGGTTTGTTGTTCGGTCTGGCGGCCGCGCTGTTCGCGGCGGCCGCTGTCCTGATGGCGCGTCCTGTGATGGCCGCGGGTCTGGATCCGGCATTGGCCACGTCAATTCGCGCTGCGATCGGATTGGCTGCTTTGGTCGCCTTGTCCGTTATGCCGCGTTTCCGCAGCTCGTTCGCAGTGGATCGATCGGTCGTCATGCGGTCCGCGCTGAGCGGTGTGCTCGGGATGGGCGTCGGCATGACACTCGTCTTGTTTGCGCTGACCAGCCGGCCCGTCGGGATCGTCTCCAGCCTGTCGTCGACGACCCCTGTCATGATCCTGCCGCTGCTGTGGTGGAGCACCGGGCTCAGGCCCGCGCCGGCCGCCTGGCTGGGCGCCGTCCTGGCCGTGTCGGGCGTCGTCGCCATCACCAGCGGATTTTGAGTCCGCCGGCGCAGGTGGCGGACCGCGGACGCGCTTGCCGCACTCTCTCCTTGGTTGGTGGCGTTGCGTAACATCTCTCCATGCTTCCGCCCCACGCTGTCCGGATTTTCCTAGGAGAAACATGGCGCCGCTCGCGAGGGGCGCGCAGATTGGTCGGCGTGAGGCGGTCCGGGCATGGTCGAAATCGACGTCGCGGCTTTCGTGAGATCATGTACCCCGGCCACCATCCGCCTGGCGATGCTGTGCGCGGCCCTCGGCCTGTCGGGCTGCGCCACCGCGCCGATGACGCAGAGCGGCGCGCTCGCATCCTATCAGTCGCTGGCGGAATCGAACGGCGTGCTCGCCAAGTCGCTGCTCAACGTCGACAAGGACAATGTGCTCGCGGCGCAGACCGTGCGTATCATGCCGACAACCTTCTCGGGCCAGGCCGGCGCGGTGCTGACGGACCAGCAGCGGCAGCTCGTCGCCAACGCCGTCGACCGCGCGCTGTGCCTCAACCTGAGCGAACGCTTCACGGTCGTGGCGCCCAATCAGAGGGCCGATTTGACGACGCGCACCTTCATCACCCAGGCGACGCCGACCGATCCGGTTGCCGCCGGGGCCTCCAAGGTCGTGTCGGCCGTGCCGGGCGCGCTCGGCGTTCCTGTTCCGGTGCCGCGGCTGCCGATCGGGCTCGGCAGTCTCACGATCGAGGCTGAAGCGCTCGACCGCAAGGGCCGGCAGCAGGCCGCAATGGTGTGGGCGCGCGGCGCTAATTCGTTCACCAACTCGCCGGTGCTGTCGCAGGCCGGCGATGCCTACGATTTGGCAGGTTCTTTCAGCGCCGATTTCGGCCAGATGCTGGTGACCGGCGAGACCCCGTTCGGCAAGGTGCCGAAGCTGCCGTCGATCGAACGGATCGGCGCGGCCCTCGGCGGCAAGCCGAAGAACGCGGCGTGTGAGGCGTTCGGCAGGGATCCTGGAGTCATCGGTATGGTCGCCAACCGCCTGGGCGCCCCGCCGGAATGGGTCGACAAGGGTGCTGTGCCAAGGGACCCACAGGCGAGCACGCAGATGGCGAAGCAGTAGCGGCCACAGGAATGCCAGACGCGGCCGCGTAGGAAAGCATAAACGTGGTGCGGTGCTGGCACGCCTCGGATCGGCGCGGCCGGCGCGCGCTACTCCGCCGCCTCGCTCTTGCCCTCGATCAGCAGCACGTCGAGGCTCTCGATCTCCTGCATCGCCCGGCCGGCGATGCCCTGCAGGTCGCCATACAGTCCCGCCGTCGAATCCAGCACGCCGCGCAGTTGCTCCTCGCGCTTGGCCCAGAGCCGCATCATGGTCTTGCGCTCCCGGTCGAGGTCCGATTGCATCTCGGTGAAGCGCTCGACGATGGCGTCGATGCGGTGGCGGAAACGGGGGCCCGTGAGATAGGCGTAGACCATCTCCATCTTGGTCTGCTGGCCCTCCTGCGCGAGCTTGCTGCAGGCGACGTCGATCAGCGACTGCCGCAGTGCCAGCGACAGTGGCAGCGCGAAGCGCGGCTCGGCGACCCAGACGCCGTCGATCAGGTCGAAGCCGTCGACCCCCTTGGGCAGCGCGCTCGAGACGATCAGCGCGATGTCGGCCTTGGCGGCGCGCAGGTCGTCGCGCAGCTTGACCAGCCAGCCATCGCTCCAGTTCTTGGTGCGCTTGGATTCCCACAGGATCGCCCCGCAGACCTGGCCGCTGGGGGCCACGACCCGATGGATCACGTCGCCGCCGAACTCGCCCTTCGGCACCGGCTCGACAAGGTCGCGGGGGAAGCGCGCACGCAATTGCGATTCCAGCTCGATCTCGAGCGCCTCGCCCTGCAGTTGCTGCGAGCCTTGCTCGGCCTTGCGGCGGAGTTCCTCGATCTGGCGCTGCATGCCGGCGATCTGGGTTTCCTTCTCGGCGACCTTGGCCTTCAGCGACTCCTCGGCCTCCAGCCGCGCCTTGTCGCGCACGGCAACAAGGCTCTCCTGCACCTTGGTCTCGATGGTGAGATCGAGCTCGCGGCGGGCCTCGTCGAGTTCGCGCTGCTTGCGCATCATCTCGGCCTGCGCCTTCTGGGCGTCGGCGAGCTTGGCGTCCTTGCTGAGGATGGTCTCGTGCAACTCGGCGAGCTGGCGATCGCGATTGCCCATCTCATCCGCGACGGCCTGGCGCGCCTTCTCGGCTTCGGCTTGCGCGATCGCGGCGCGCTCGGCCTTCAGCTTGACAGCGACCTGCTGATCGATCGCGGCCTTGGCCTGCGCGATCTGCTCCTGCGCCGCCTTGAGCTGCGCCTCGCGGCGGCCGAAATCGGCTTCCTTCGCCTGCAGCTGCTTTTCGAACTGCCGGCGCGTCTCCGCGATCAAGGGCGCTGCGAGCTGCTCGGTCAGCTTGATCTCGGTGCGGCAGGAGGGGCAGACGATCTGAGGATCGGTCATGATTCGCATCCTTCCATGAAGGCCGAATCTAACCGGCCGCCGCGTGGCGTTTAACCCACGCGGACGGCTTATCCCATGCAATTATCTGCGATTCCCCGCCATTCGGCGTCTTACGCGCCGTGCGGCGTGGCCTCCGGAGCCGCGGTGTTGTCCGGCGCCTTGATGCGGAACCAGGCGACGTAGAGCGCCGGCAGGAACAGCAAGGTCAGCACTGTGCCGACGATGATGCCGCCCATCATCGCATAGGCCATCGGGCCCCAGAACACCTCGCGCGCGATCGGGATCAGCGCCAGCGAGGCTGCGGCCGCCGTCAGCATGATCGGCCGCATGCGGTGCTCGGTCGCCTCCATCACGGCCTCCCACGGCGGCCGTCCTTCTTCGCGCAGATGCTCGATCTGCACGATCAGGATCACCGAGTTTCTGATCAGGATGCCGATCAGCGCGAGCACGCCGAGGATGGCGACGAAGCCGAGCGGCGCGCCGCTCGGCAGCAGCGCCGCGACGACGCCGATCAGGGCCAGCGGCGCCACCGCGAACACCAGGAACAGACGCTGGAAGCTCTGCAGCTGCAGCATCAGGATGGTCGCCATCGTGAACAGCATGATCGGGACGACCGCGATGATCGGCGCCTGGCTCTTGGCGCTCTCCTCGACGCTGCCGCCGGTGGCGACCTTGTAGCCGGCCGGAAGCTTGGCGTCGAAGGCCGTGATCGCCGGCTTGAGCTGATCGACGACCGTGTTGGGCTGCACCTGATCGATCACGCTGGCCTTCAGGGTCAGCGTCGGCTGCCGCGAGCGGCGCCAAATCTCCGGCTGCTCGATCTGGTAGCGCAGGGTCGCCAGCGCCGCGAGCGGGATCGACTGGCCGTTCGATCCGGACAGCTGCAGATCGCGCAGCGTCTCCAGCGACTGTCGTTCCTTGGCCTGGGCGCGGCCGCGAACGTCGATCAGATAGATGTCGTCGCGCACCTGGGTGATCGAGGTGCCGTCGAGCACGCCGTTCAGCGCGTTGGCGATGTCCTCCGAGGTGACGCCGAGCTGGCGCGCCTTGTCCTGCAGCACGTCGACTTTCACGACGCGCGCCGGCTCCATCCAGTCGAAGATGACGGCCCCGAGATGGCTGTTGCCGCGCAGGACGCCGGCCAATTCCTGCGCGATCTCGCGCACCTTGGCCACATCGGGCCCGCTGACGCGATACTGCACCGGGCGGCCGACCGGCGGGCCGATGTCGAGCAGATGCACATAGGCGTCGGTGCCGGGGAACGTCTTGGTCAGATAGGCCTGCAGCTTGGCGCGGGCACGGTCGCGCGCCTCGAGGCTCTTGGTGACGATGATGATCTGGCCGAACGACACGTCGGCCGGCTGCACGTCGAACGACAGCACGAAGCGCTGCGCGCCGGAGCCGACATAGGTCGACCAATGGTCGATGTCGGGATCGCCCTTCAGCGCCTCCTGCTCGAACTGCGCCATCTGCGCATTGGTCTCGGCGATCGAGGAGTTCTGCGGCAGGTTGAAGTCGATGACGAGCTCATTGCGGTCGGAGGAGGGGAAGAACTGCTGCTGCACGAAGCGCATGCCGAACACGGAGAGGCCGAAGATCAGCACCGTGGCGATGATCGTGATCCAGCGGTGCCGCATGCAGGCATTGAGCATGGCGCGGAAGATCCGCGTCAGCCGGCCGCCTTCGGCATGATGACTCGGCAAGGTCGCGGGCAGAATGGAGACGCCGAGCAGCGGCGTGAACAGCACGGCGACGATCCACGACACGACCAGCGACACCGCGATCACGACGAACAGCGTGAAGGTGAACTCGCCGGCGGCGCTGTTGTTGAGGCCGATCGGAATGAAGCCGGCGACCGTGACCAGCGTTCCCGTCAGCATCGGGAACGCGGTCGAGGTGTAGACATAGGTCGCTGCCTTGCGCAGGCTGTCGCCCACTTCGAGCCTCGCCACCATCATCTCGACCGCGATCATGGCGTCGTCGACCAGGAGGCCGAGCGCAATGATCAGCGCGCCCAGCGAGATGCGCTGCAGGGATATGCCCGTGTAGTTCATGAACAGGAAGGTGATCGCGAGCACCAGCGGGATCGAGATCGCGACGACGAGGCCCGCGCGCACGCCGAGGCTGACGAAGCTGATCGCCAGCACGATGATGACGGCTTCGTACAGTGCCTTGGTGAAGCCGCCGACGGCTTCCTCGACGATCTTGGGCTGGTCCGAGACGAGATGCACGCCGACGCCGACCGGCAGGTCGGCCACGACCTTCGCCATCTCCTCCTTCAGCGCCTCGCCGAAGTCGAGCAGGTTGGCGCCCGCCTTCATGCCGATGGCAAGCCCGATCGCCGGCTGGCCGTTGAAGCGGAACAGCGACGTCGGCGGGTCCTCATAGCCGCGGGTGATGGTGGCGACGTCGGTGAGCGGAAAGAAGCGGTCGTTGATGCGCAGGTTGATCGCCTTGAGGCTTTCCTCGGAGGTGAACTGGCCGGAGACGCGCACGGCGACGCGCTCGGGGCCGGCCTGCAGCACGCCGGACGGCGACACCGCGTTCTGCGCCTGCAGCGCGGTCAGGATCGTGCGCTGGTCGATGCCGAGCGCGGCCACCTTGCGCGGCGAGAATTCGAGATAGATCACCTCGTTCTGCGCGCCGACGATGTCGACGCGGCCGACATTGGGCACGGTCAGCACCTTGGCGCGGACCTCTTCGACGCGGTCACGGAGCTGGCGCTGGCTCAGCCCGTCGCTGGTGAAGGCGTAGATGTTGCCGAACACGTCGCCGAAGCGGTCGTTGAATCCCGGCCCGATCACACCGGACGGAAAGTCGCCCTTGATGTCGTTGATCAGGTTGCGCACCTGCAGCCAGGTCGGAACGACATCGCGCGCCTTGGTCGTGTCGCGCAGGTTGACGAACACGGTGGTTTGGCCGGGCACGGTCAGGCTCTTGGTATAGTCGAGCGCCGGCAGCTCCTCGAGCTTCTTCTCGATGCGGTCGGTGACCTGGCGTGTCATCTCCTCGGCGGAGGCGCCGGGCCACTTGGCCTGGATCAGCATCGTCTTGATGGTGAATGACGGATCCTCCTCACGGCCGAGATGCAGGTAGGAGTAGAGACCCGCGGCCATGAACGCGATCATGAAATACCAGACGAGCGAGCGGTGCTCGAGCGCCCAGTCGGAGAGGTTGAAGGACTTCACGGCTGAGATTCCTGATCGATGCGGACGGACTGGCCATCCTTGAGACTGTGCACGCCGGCGGTGACGACGCGCTGTCCGGCGTCGAGGCCGCCGGTGACGCGGACGCTGCCGTCCTCGTTCCTGGCGATCGTGATTTCCTGTCGCTTGACGGTCTTACTGGCCGCATCGATCAGCCAGACGAAGCTCTTGTCGTTCTGCTCCAGCACGGCCGAGCGCGGCAGCCGGATGACGGTCTTCTGCTCGGTGTCCAGCGTGGCGGTCACGGTGGTGCCGAGGCGCATGATCTCCGGCGGGTTGTCGAGCGTGATGCGGATGCGGCGCGTGCGCGTGGTTGCATCGGCGCGCGGCGCGATCTCGCGGACCTTGCCTGCCGCGCTGACGCCGGGATCGACCTGGAGCCGCACGGTGAACGGCGTGCCGGCCTGCAGGCCGCCGGCGATGTCGTCGCCGACATCGATGACGGCTTCGCGGATGTCGGGCCGCGCGATGGTGACGACGCTCACGCCCGGCGAGACGACCTGTCCGACTTCCGCGCCGACCGCGGTGACGATGCCGGCGAAATCCGCCTTGAGCTGGGCGTAGCCGAGCTGCTCGCGCGCCTTGGCGAGGTTGGACTGCGCCTTGACGACGGAGGCCTGGGCGGCTGCGCGCGACTGCTCCGCGCTCTCCAAGGTCGCCTTGGTGGTGGCGTCGGTTTCCAGCAGGGTGCGCTGCCGGCCCTCGGTGCCGGTCGCATTGGTCAGTTGCGCCTGGCTGCGCGAGACCTCGGCGGCCGAGGCACGCACGGCGAGCTCGAGCGCGGCGGGATCGATCGCCGCCACCACCTGGTCCTGCTTGACCATGTCGCCGACGAAAACGGGACGTGAGATCAGCCGTCCAAGGACTCGGAAGCTCAGATCAGACTTGTAGCGCGGCTCGACGGTGCCGGTGACGGCCGAGCCGTTGGCCGCCTGCGGCTCAATCTTCATCGACAGCACTGGCCGGACCGGCTCGGGAGCGGCGGCCTTTTGGTTGCAGCCGGCGAGCAGAGCGAGCGCGCCGAGCGGAAGAACACAACGCATCGGCGTCATCACGACCGCTTCTCCTCGTTGAATGTGATCTGTTGTCCGACGCTGAGCAGCTTGCCGCCATCGGTCACGACGCGATCGCCGGGCTTCAATCCGGCCGAGACGACGATCGCGCCGGTCTCATAATCCTCGATCGTGATCGGCTTCAGCGACACGGACTTGTCGGCGGCATTGACCAGCCAGACCGCCGGCGTCTTGCCTGCGGCCGTCAGCGCGCTCCATGGCAGTACGATGCGCTGCTCCGGCTTGATGAAGCCGGTGGCGCTGACGGCGCTGCCGAGGGTCATCTCAGGTGGCGGAGTCTCGATCGCGATCTTGACGCGGACCGTGCCGGACTTCGGATCGATGGTCGGCGAGACCTCGCGCACCGTGCCCTTGGCGGTGACCGAGGGATCCGACAGCAGTGAAAGCGCCACCTTGCTGTCATCGAACTTGAGCGACAGCGCAGCCTCGTAGACGTCGATCACGGCGTCGCGGGCGCCGTCATGGGCCAGCGTGAACACCGACTGCGCGGCTTGGGCAACCTGGCCGACCTCGATGTTGCGCGCGGTGATGGTGCCGTCGGCATCGGCGCGCAGCTCGGTATAGGTCAGGGCGTCCTTGGCCGTGCCCAGCTGCGCCTTGGCGGACTCCAGCGAACCCTCCGCCGTGCGGAGCGTCTCCTGGGCCTGGTCGAAGGTCGCCCGTGTCGTGAAGCCGCTCGACAACAAGGTCTGCTGCCGGTTGAAGTTGGAGGTCGCGACCTTGACCTGCGACTCCGCAGCCGTCACGGCGGCCTCCGCGGAATCGAGATCGGCCTGCTGCTCGGCCGGGTCGATCTTGGCCAGCAACTGGCCGGCCTTAACGTGTGCGCCGACCTCGACCAGCCGCTCGGTGACGCGGCCACTGACCCGGAACGACAGGTCCGCGAGCACGCGCGCCTGGACGTCGCCGGTCAGCGTGATCGATTGCCGCCGCTCCGACAGCTTGACCACCTCGGTCCGCACCAGCCGGGATGGCGGCGCCGTTGCGGCCGTCTTCTGCTCGCAGCCGGCCAGCAGCAGGCTGACGACAGCACAGCCGGCCACGGCCAGCAGCCGTGAGCCCGACGTCCGAAGGAAGGGGAATCCTGCGAATGGAGACATGGTCGTATCTTCGGCTCGGTTGGGTGGTGACGGTCGTCCCTGTCCCGCCGCGCATGCGCGCCGGATCAGAAGCGCCTGTTGGTCGCAAGCAGCCCGCAGAATTCGCTCAGCCGCCTGCCGTTGCAAGGAAGCAGGTTCACGCGAGAGTTGAACACCATCCTCTTGACAGTGCATGAATTAGACAATCAAATCTAGAATATATCGTCTAGTAACATTCTCGTGGCGGTTTCCAATTACCCCTATGCGGCTTGTCGGGCGCTCCCGTTGGGACATCGGCATCGCTGCCGCCGCGATGAACGAAGGCATGACGCGAACGTGCGACGGAAAGCTGCGACCGACCTGAATGACCCCGCGCGCACTGCGGCTCGTGCGCCCCGCCAGGCGCGCGGCCGTGAGCGCCGCGAGCAGTTGCTCGACGCGGCGGCCGCCATCATCGCCGAGGCCGGGATCGGCGCCGTCGGCATGCACGCCGCAGCCCAGCGCGCCGGCGCGTCGATCGGCTCGGTCTATCACTTCTTCCGTGACAAGGATCAGATGCTCGATGCGCTCGCCGAGCGTCACGATGCCGAGCTGCAGCCGGCGTTCGATCGCGTGCTGCAGCGAAGCGATGCGGAATGGGCAGCGATGTCGCCGCCGCAGGTCATCGAGCAGTTAATCGGCTGGGCGATTCGCTACTTCGTTCGCCATCCAGATGCGCTGGCGACGCTGGATCTGCACGATCAGACCATGCATGCCGAGTTCAGGGCCCTCATCGACCGCGTCATGCGTGCCAGGCTCGGCGACGAACTGGGTCAACAGGCGTCCACCACGCTCGATGCCGTCGTGCTCGGTACCCTGCTGTTCACGCGCGAGCAGGATCCGCGCAGTCGCGACGTCGTGGTCGCCGCGCTGCCGGAGATGATGGCAACCTATCTCACGGCGCTGGAGGCGAAGCGGAAGCGGCCGAAGGGCTGAGGTACAGACGCCGTATCGACGCGATCAGTGCGGCGACCTGAACGGCCACTCGCTCCTTTTCCGATGGATCGCCACCGAGCGCGGCGTCGCTGTGTCCTCGATCGGCTTGGCCGAGAGGATGATCTGGTCCTTGCCGTTCCAGCGGTCGAACTCGTAGCACCATTTGCCAGTCTCCGGTGTCCGATAATGCCTGTCCTTCAGCGCTCGATCGCGAGACGGATGATCGACGACCGCGAGGGTCGTTCGGTGCCGCCGACGATGCTGCAGATCAGACGGAACGACGAGGCAGGCGCGGCCGTATGCATCCCGCTCATCGCACGGGCCCCGCTGGCGATGGCGTGTCGACATGATCCATCGTCGTCATCGACAGCGGCTGCGGGCCCTCGACGAGAGCAGGGCGATCGCGGCGATGGGCCAGCCGCTGCTCGCCGCTCCGATTGCGTTTGCTGGCGATCCCTTCGACCAGCCGGGCCACGACGCCGACCACGGCAAAGCTCACGAGCAGCGAGATGCACAGCAGCCCCAGATAGAGCTTCAGCACCGAGCTTGCGAAGCAGGCAAGCGCGATGAGCGCGACAATGGCCAGCCGGCCTTTGACGGAGATCGACATGATGGAGCGTTTCGCTGATAGCTGATTGTGGGCGCCACTCTAGCGCCATGTTTTCTGCAGCCAAGCCGCGTCCCAATGGGTGGTAAATTTTGCCGCAAGGTCATGACGACAATCGGATGTGCTCCAGCTCAATCGTCGTTGCTCGGATCGCAGCTCAACTGCGCGTTGTGAAAATCCGGTTGTCCCAGCGTCGGCTTCACGCATGCGTCGTGGGGAACCGAAGCGAGCATCTGCAAGTACGCCGCCGCGCAATGACCGAGCCGACGGCTGCGTTGTCGGCGAATGCCGGAACGATGGGTCGAGTGCTTGTTGCGCGCCGAGAACATGCCCCGTGCCCGTGAGGGCGAACGATATACGCAACCCGGGCTGATCGCGCCGCGGGAGCGACGTGGCACGTCTTCTCCTGGAGAACCGCGGTGATTGAAAGTCGAACCGTTGCCAGGGCGCATGAGCTCGCGCGGGTGCAGGCTCGGCGAACGAGCTGTTTGACAGGTGAAGAGGACAGTGAAGGTGAGCGGCTATTGCGCACCCGCCCACGCCGCGAGCACGGCGCGCTCGTCGCCGGTGATCTCGGTGACGTTGCCGGGCGGCATGGCGCTCGACCACGCGGCGTTGCGCGCGATCAGCCGTGCATTGCGCTGGATGTTGTCGGCAGTGTCGAGCCGCACGCCCTTGGGGGCTGCGACGATGCCGTCCCATACGGGCTCGGCGGCGTGGCACATGCTGCAGCGGGAGGTCACGATCTCCGCGACCTGCGCGAATGTTGGCGGCGCGCTCATCGTCGTCTTGGCGTCGCGAGGGCCCGCCGCGGACAACAGCAGGATGCCGATCATGCCCGCGGCCGCAACGCCCCACACCCACCATGGCGACGGATGACCCTTGTGACGCGCGTTGAAGAAGTGGCGGATCACCGGCCCGAGCGCAAGCACGATGGCGACGATCGCCCAATTGTAGTGGGTGCCGAACAGCAGCGGATAGTGATTGCTGATCATCAGCACCACGACCGGCAGGGTCAGATAGTTGTTGTGGACCGAGCGCTCCTTGCCGGTCTTGCCGAGCCTGGGGTCCGGAGCCTGACCTGCGAGCAACGCGGCAACGATCTTCTTCTGGTTGGGGATGATCACCGCGAACACGTTGGCGACCATGATGGTGCCGATGATCGCGCCGATCTGATTGAAGGCGCCGCGGCCGCTCAGCACGTGGGTGAAGGCGTAGGTGAGCGCGACGAGGAAGATGTAGCCGCCGATCGCGAACGGCAGCTCGTGCCTGGCAAGGCCGCTGCGGCAGGCGCCCTCGTACAGCAGCCACGCCAGCGCCAGCGAGCCGAAGCTGAACAGGCCGGCCTGAACGGGCGTGAGATCGAGGATCGACTTGTCGACCAGGAACAGGTCGGCGTTGAGATAATACACCACGATCATCAGCACGAAGCCGGACAGCCAGGTGGTGTAGGCCTCCCATTTGAACCAGGTCAGCTCGCTCGGCATCTGCGCCGGCGCCACCAGATATTTGACGATGTGGTAGAAGCCGCCGCCATGGACCTGCCAGGCCTCGCCCATCACGCCCGTCGGCAGGCCCTCACGCGGCTTCAGGCTGAGATCGAGCGCGATGAAGTAGAACGAGCTCCCGATCCACGCCACCGCCGCGACCACATGCAGCCAGCGGAAGATCAGGCTCAGCCATTCCGATATGATCGAGGCCCACATCGTGCGCTCATCTCCTTTGTGCAGCACGCGCCGAAGGACGGCCGCCTGCGCCCCATCTGTTGCATCGATCCCGTGTGATTTCCAGCGCATCGCTTTGGCAGGCCGTGCACAGGAGACAGGCCTTCATGCGCGCTTGATCTGGTGGACTTCGACCGCGCGATTGCGTTCAATGCATCCGGTAACGACGCATGGCGGACGCGATGAAGAGACCGGTCCTGATCATTCTGGTGATGGCGCAGCCCGCCTTGGTGCAATCCACCTTGGCGCAGACAGCGCCCGCGCCGAAGCCGGCAGCCGCCAGGCGCGCCGATGCCTGCGCGCCGATCGGGCGCACCGAGGACGGCAAGCTGGTCTATTCGATGAAGTGCGAGACCATTCCAAAGCCGGTCGCGCCTGCCGCGCCACAGGCGGCCGCGCAGCCGACGCAATCTGCTCCGGGAGCCGAGCCGGAGCCCGAGACCGAGCGAAGCGGCCTGTTCGGCTGGTCCTACGATCGCCGGTCGAAGCCCTAGCGCAGCCATCTCCCACCTCGGACGTGCTGCGCAGAGGAGCTGGTGGCCGCCGGACGCTCGTCGACCGGACGAAATGTCTCGCTCATGCCCGTCCCCGGATCGTCGCCATCATTGGCTCATTCGCCGAATGTCTCCTGCAACTGCGGAAACAGCCGGTCCGGCTTGAACGGCACGGCGGTGAAGCGGATGCCGGTGGCGGCGCGCAGCGCGTTGCCGAGCGCGGCGGCGACCGGATTGTAGGGGCTCTCGCTCATCGACTTCGCCCCCAATGGGCCGATCGTATCGCTGGTGTCGGCAAACAGCACTTCGGTGCGCGGCACGTCGGCATAGGACGGCACATGGTAGTCGCGGAAGCGCGGATTGATCACGCGGCCCGTCTCGTCGATCACGATCTCCTCGTAGAGCGCAGCACCCAGCGACTGCGCGACGCCGCCCTCGATCTGGCCGCGGCACTGCATCGGATTGGCGACGCGGCCAGCATCCGCAGCCTGCACGCTCTTGAGGATCTTGACCACGCCGGTGTGCTTGTTCACGGCGACGCGAAAGCCCTGGACGTTGAACGCGACCGAGCGCGGCGTGCCCTGCGAACTGCCGCTCGCGGTGAGCGGCGATCCGCTGGCGTTCGCGAGCTCGGCAAAAGCGAGACGGTGTGCGCCGCACGTGATTGCATCATCGGCGATCACGCAGGCGCCGGGAGCGACGTTCCACCTGTCGGCCGCGAACCGCTTGATCGTCTCGGCCAGCGCCTCGGCGGCAGCCTGGGTCGCGCGTCCAGCGACGAAGGTGCCTGTCGAGCCATAGGCGCCGGTGTCGTGGCCGCCATGCGCCGTGTCGGACTGTCTGAGGCTGATGCGACCGACCGTGGTGCCGAGCACGGTCGCCGCGATCTGGCGATGCACGGTGCTGGTGCCATTGCCGAACTCGGCGGTGCCGACGGTGAGCACGAAGCCGCCGTCGTCGCGCAGGCTGATGGCGGCGTCGGCGAAGTGGCCGTCAGGCGGCACCGTATCGATCATCGTCAGCGCGATGCCATCGCCCGTCAGCCACTCGGCCGACAGCTCCGGCGTCGGCGTCGTCTCGGCCATCGCGCGCTCGACCAGATCGAGGCACTGGTCGAGCCCGTAGGAGCCGTACAGCACGTCGCTGTGCTCCGATGCCGGCGGCGCCAGCATGGGATCGCCGGGCCTGACGATATTGCGGCGTCGCATCTCGACAGCGTCGATGCCGAGCTGCCGCGCGAGCTCGTCGATTGCGGCTTCGACCGCGAAGGTGGTTTGCGGCAGGCCGTAGCCGCGATAGGCGCCGGCCGGCACCGTGTTGGTGTAGACGGCGATCGCGTCGACCTTTTTGTTGGGACAATTGTAGACCGAGATCGACTCGCCGCAGGCATGGAACAGCACGGGCCCGGCGTGATTGCCGTAAGCGCCGGTGTTGGAGACTACATCGAGCTGCAGCGCGGTCAGCTTGCCGTCGCTGTCGGCGCCCGCTTTGACCGTGACACGCATCGGATGTCGCGTCGAGGTCGCGATGAACTGCTCCTCTCGGGTGAATTCGAGCTTGACGGGACGGTTGGTCTTCAGCGCGGCGAGCGCGAGGATATCCTCGACGAACATCTCCTGTTTGCCGCCGAAGCCGCCGCCGACGCGCTCGCAGAACACGCGGACCTGGTCGGAAGGCAGGTCGAAGATTTCGCACAGCGCCCGCCGTGTCAGGAACGGCACTTGCGTGCTGGAACGGACGGTGAGCACGCCGTGGTCGTCGAGCCAGGCGAGACCGCCGTGCGTTTCCAGGGCGGCGTGCTGCACCCGCTGCGTGGTGAAGGTGCCTTCATAGGTCGCGGCGGCAGACGCGAGCGCGGCGGCGACGTTGCCAAGCTCGCCGTGGGTCTCGGCGACAATGTTGCGGCTGACGTCCGCGATGCGATGCGCAGCTGTGCGGCCGGCGTGAATGACGGGCGCGCCGGGCGCGATCGCGGCTTCGGGATCGACCACGGCAGGCAGGATCTCGTAGTCGACGACGAGGCGTCGGCAACCTTCCTCGGCGGCGGCCTCGCTGTCGGCGACCACGGCGGCGACCTTCTGGCCGATGAAGCGGACGACGTCGTCGAGCACGCGGGTGTCGGCCGGATCCATCCAGGCCTGCTCATGGCGCGCGGTGGAGAACAGCGTCGCCGGCGCATCCTCATGCGTCAGCACCGCATGCACGCCGGGCACCGCCAGCGCGGCCCTCTTGTCGATGGCGACGATACGCGCATGCGCGTGCGGCGAGCGCGCGAGTTTGACGTCCAGCAGGCCTTCGACCGTGGTGTCGAAGGTGTAGCGTGCCCGGCCGCGCACGACGTCGGGGCCGGCGGGGGCCGGCAGGCTGCGTCCGAAGGCTTCGCCGGCCGTGACATCCTCGACATGGGTGAGGCCGAGCAGCGCGTCCTCGATGGCGCGATAGCCGGTGCAGCGGCACAGATTGCCCTTCAGCGCCGCGCCGAGATCCTTCTTCTGCGCCTGGTTCAGCGAGGCGCAGGTGACGATCATGCCGGCGGTGCAGAAGCCGCATTGGAACGCCTGCGCATCGAGGAAGGCCTGCTGCATCGGATGCAGGCCGTCATCGGCGGCGAGACCTTCGACAGTCGTGACCGCCTTGCCCTCGGCGCGAAAGGCGGGGATCAGGCAGCTGTGCACCGGCTCGCCATCGAGCAGCACGGTGCAGGCGCCGCAATCACCGGCGTCGCAGCCCTTCTTGACGCCGAAATGGCCGGCGTCGCGCAGAAAGGTCCGCAGGCACTGTCCGGGGCGCGGGGCAGCATCGACTTCCTTGCCATCGACGATCACGCTCATGACCGCGCGCCGCCAGCGAGCTCGGCGCGAATCTCCTCGGCGAGGCGCAGGGTCATTGCCTTGCGCCAGGCGGGCTTGCCATGAACATCATCATGATACGACGTATCGGGGATGTCGCCGAAGATGCTCGCGCGCAGCAAGGTTGCGTCGGGCATGCTGGCAAAGCGCAGCTGCAGCGGCTTGACGGTCGATCCGGTTACGGTGAGCAGCAGGTCGCCGTTGCGGCCCGAGGTTCCGATCAGCAGCGCGCCGGAGCGTCCGACCGGAGTGAGTGCGATCTGGCGGAAGGCGGTGCGGCGCTTGAGCGCGGCCAGCGGAATGTCGATCTGGCGCAACAGGTCTCCAGGTGCGAGCACGTTGCTGTTGTTGCCGGTGACGAAGTCGGTGACCCTTATGCGCTGCTCGCTGCCGTCACTCCTCCAGATCGTGCAGACGCCCTCGAGCGCGGCGAGCAGCGAGATCATCGGCCCGGCCGGCAGCGACATGCAGAGATTGCCGCCGACGGTCGCCGTCTTCCAGATCTTGAAGGAAGCGAGGAACGCGCGGCAGCATTGATCGATCAGGGGCGCCGCGATCCAGTCGGCCGGGCAGGGCAGCGCGTCCAGCGCGGCGACGCTGCAGGTCGCGGCGATGCACAGGCCCTGATCGCTGATGGTGAGTGGCGGCCAGGCGAGCTCGCTGAGATCGATCAGCCGCGACAGCTGCGCCTGCGGTTCGGAGAACAGCCACGTGCCGCCGGCCAGCCAGGCATCGCCTGCCTGCCAGCTGGGCAGCTCGGCCCGCGTTCTCGGGCGCACGACCTCCGTGATGGTGTTCAGATCCATGGTGATGCCAGCTCGTGGGCGCAGCCTATCGCGGGTGGAATCCTTGCAAGACCAGCGCCAACTGGCAATAGGATGACGCTGGCCTTCCGCTTGCAAGTTACCGGCACACGCAAACGCCCAATCAACGAGACGAGGCAGCCATGAGCACGACGCCGATCTGGATCAAGGACCCGCTCGCCATTCTCGCCGAGGATGCTGCGCGCGGTGTCGTCGTCAAGGACGGCCGCATCGTCGAGCTGGTGCCTGCCGGTGCCGAGCCGGCCACCGCTGATGCGGCGACCTATGATGCCAGCGCGCATGTCGTGATCCCCGGGCTGATCAATACCCATCATCACTTCTACCAGACGCTGACGCGCGCGCTGCCGGCCGCGATGGACCGCGAGCTGTTCCCCTGGCTGAAGGCGCTCTATCCAATCTGGGCGAAGCTGACGCCGGAGGCACTGGATGCGGCGGTCACGGTCGCGATGGCCGAGCTGATGCTGTCGGGTTGTACGACCACGACAGATCATCACTACGTCTTCCCCGCCGGGCTCGAAGATGCAGTTGGCATCGAGGTCGCGGTGGCGAAGCGGCTCGGCATTCGGGTGCTATTGACCCGCGGCTCGATGAACTTGTCCGAGCGCGACGGCGGGCTGCCGCCGGACAGCGTGGTGCAGGACGAGGACACGATCCTTGCCGACAGTGAGCGCGTGGTCGCCACCTATCACGAGCGCGGGCCGGATGCGATGGTGCAGATCGCGCTGGCGCCGTGCTCGCCGTTCTCGGTGACGGGATCGCTGATGCAGAAGACGGCTGCGCTCGCCGACAAGCTCGACGTGCGGCTGCACACGCATCTCGCCGAGACCGAGGACGAGAACCGCTTCTGCGAGGCGATGTTCGGCTGTCGTCCGCTGGACTATCTCGAAAAGCAGGGTTGGCTTGGTCCGCGCACCTGGCTTGCGCACGGCATCTTCTTCAATGCCGAGGAGATGAAGCGGCTCGGCAAGGCGAGGACGACGATCACGCACTGCGCCTGCTCGAACCAGTTGCTCGCCTCCGGCTGCTGCCCGGTGTGCGAGATGGAGGAGGCGGGCGTCGGGATCGGCCTCGGCGTCGACGGCTCGGCGTCGAACGACGGCTCCAACCTGATGCAGGAGGTGCGCTCCGCTTTCCTGCTGCAGCGGGCGCGCTACGGCGTTAGCCGGATCAGCCACAAGGATGCGCTGCGCTGGGCGACGAAGGGCTCGGCCGCCTGCGTCGGCCGGCCCGAGCTCGGCGAGATTGCGGTCGGCAAGGCCGCCGACCTCGCACTGTTCAAGCTCGACGAGCTGCGCTTCTCGGGTTCAGGGGATCCGATCGCCGCGCTGGTGCTGTGTGGCGCGCATCGCGCCGATCGCGTGATGGTCGGCGGCCGCTGGACCGTGATCGACGGCGCCATTCCGGGGCTCGATGTCACCCGGCTGATCCGGCGCCACAGCGCGGCGGCAGCTCAGATGCAGGCGGGGTGAAGACGATTGTCAGGCCGGCTGTGGGTCCAGGAAGCGCTCGGCGTAATGGCAGGCGACGAGGCGGCCGTCGAGCGGGCGCAGCGGCGGGCGCTGCGCGCGGCAGAGATCCGTCACATGGGGACAGCGGGTCGAAAACACGCAGCCGGCCGGTGGGTCGAGCGGCGACGGCAACTCGCCCTTGGGCACGATCCGCTGACGTTTGCGGCCTAGGCCCGGCGTGGCGTCGACCAGGGCCTGCGCATAGGGATGAAGTGGCCGCGCGAAAATGCGCTCCTTCGGCCCGTGCTCCATGACCAGTCCCAGATACATGATCAGCACGTCGTCGGCGATGTGCCTGACAACACCGAGGTCGTGCGAGATGAAGAGATAAGCGAGCCCCAGCTCACGCTGCAGATCGGCCAGCAAGTTGAGCACCTGCGCCTGCACCGACATGTCGAGCGCGGAGACCGGCTCGTCGGCGACCAAGAGCTTCGGCCGCAGCATCAGGGCGCGCGCGATTGCGATGCGCTGCCGCTGGCCGCCGGAGAACATGTGCGGATAGCGGCCATGATGCTCCGGACGCAGCCCGACCTTCGCCATCATGTCGAGCGCCTGCGCGCGCCGCTCCTGCTTGGTGAGGTCGGTGTTGATGATCAGCGGCTCCTCGAGGATGGCGCCAACGCGCTTGCGCGGGTTGAGCGAGCCATATGGATTTTGAAACACGATCTGCACGGTACGCCGCAAGGTCCTCGAGGCGCCGGCCGGAGGATCGACGGCGTCGAGGCCGTCGAGCATGAGCGTGCCGGCGTCCGGCTTCTCGATGAGTGTGACCAGTCGCGCGAGAGTCGATTTGCCGCAACCGGATTCGCCGACGACCGCCAGCGTCTTGCCGGCCTCAATGGCAAAGGACACGCCGCCAACGGCCTGCAGATGCGCGGGGGCGCGGAACAGGCCCTGCTTGACCTCGTAGCTGCGCTTGAGACTGTCCGCGGTGACGAGCGCCGTCATGACAGGGCCTCGTGGGCCTGGCTCGGCGCACCGGCGCCATGCCGGTCGGCCTCGATTCGCTCTTCGCGCGTGGGATCGCCGAGCGGGTAATGACAACGCACCAGGCCATCGCTCCAGGGACGCAACTCGGGACGCACCGCATCGGTCAGCGGCGTCGCATAGATGCAACGCGGGCTGAACAGGCACCCGGGCGGCCGGTCGTAAGCTCCGGGCACCACGCCAGGGATGGTGGCGAGCCGTCCCCCGTCGCTCGCTTCCGGGCGCGCCGCCAGCAAGGCGGCCGTGTAGGGATGCTGGGGCGAGGCGAACAGGCTCGAGGTCGGGCGCTGCTCCATGATCTGTCCCGCATACATCACCGCTACGCGCTCGGTCGTGTCCGAGACCACGCCCATGTTGTGGGTGATGAGGATCAGCGCCATGCCGCGGTCGCGCTGCAGCGACAGCAGCAGATCGAGGATCTGGGCCTGGATGGTGACGTCGAGCGCCGTCGTCGGCTCGTCGGCAATCAGGAGCTTCGGATTGCAGGCGATCGCCATCGCGATCATGACGCGCTGGTTCATGCCGCCCGAGAGCTGGTGCGGATAGGACGAGAGCCGGCTCTCGGCGGCGGGAATGCCGACCTGCTCCAGCAGCTCGATCACCCGCCGACGCGCGGCCTTGCGATCCATCCCCTCGTGAATGCGCAGCGTCTCGGCCAGCTGATAGCCGATCGTGAAGGAGGGGTTGAGCGACGTCGTCGGCTCCTGGAAGATCATCGCGACGTCCTTGCCGGTGAGCGCGCGCCGCTCGCGGTCGGACAGGGTCTGCAGATCGCGTCCTTCGAACACCAATTTGTCGGCCTGAACGCGACCGGGGTAGGGCACCAGTCCCATCAGGGCCAGCATGCCGACGCTCTTGCCGGATCCGGACTCGCCGACGATGCCCAGCACCTCGCCTTTGTCGAGCGCGATGCTGACGCCATCCACGGCACGGACCATCCCGTTCCGCGATGGAAATGCGACCGACAGATTTTCGATCTCGAGAAGCGGCATCGGATCGCCTTCACTCTCTTGCGCAGATTATCGTTTGAGCTTGGGATCAAGCGCGTCGCGCAGCCCGTCACCGAGCAGGTTGAAGGCCAGCACGGTCAGCAGGATCGCCAGGCCCGGCAGCGTGACGACCCACCAGGCCCGCAGCACGAATTCGCGCGCGTCCGCCAGCATGGTTCCCCATTCGGGCAAGGGCGGTTGCGCGCCGAGACCGAGAAAACCGAGCGCAGCCGCGTCCAGGATCGCGGTGGAAATTCCGAGCGTCGCCTGCACGATCAGCGGGGCCGCGCAATTCGGCAGCACTTCTTTGAACATCAGGCGGAGCCGGCCGGCGCCCGCGACCTTGGCCGCGATGACGTAGTCCTTCGAGACCTCGCTGATCACGGCGGCACGCGCGATCCGCACGTAGTGCGGCAGCAGCACGATCGCGACAGCCAGCATGGCATTCATCAGGCCCGGCCCGAGGATCGCGACGATGACGATCGCGAGCAGAAGGCTCGGCAGCGTCAACGTGATGTCCATCAGTCGCATGATCGCGACCTCGGTCACGCCGCGGAAAAAACCGGCGATCAGGCCGAGAATCGTGCCCGATATCACCGACAACGTCACCACCGCGATGCCGATCAGAAGCGACAGCCGCGCACCATGGATGAGACGGGACAGAATATCGCGCCCGATCGCATCGGTGCCGAGCGGATAGGTGAGCGATCCACCCTGCTGCCAGAACGGAGGCTTCAGGAACGCCGCGTTGTTGGTGAGAACAGGCGAATGCGGCGCGACGACATCGGCCGACACCGCGAGCAGGACCAGGACCGCGATCACGACGAGGCCCGCGACGGCCCCTGCGTTTTTCCTGAAGTCCTGCCAGAACTCCAGCCATGGCGACGGCGGCGCTTCTGGCTGCGCCACAACGATGTTGGCTGGGAGGTTTTCGGCGCTCATCGCGTGTACCGGATGCGGGGATTGATCAGCCCATAGGCGATATCAACCAGCAGATTGACGGTCATGACGATCGCGCCGATCAGCAGCGTGCCGCCCTGCAGCACCGGATAGTCGCGGCGGTTGATGCCCTCGATCAGCCATTTGCCCACGCCCGGCCAGGAAAAGATGGTTTCGGTAAGGATGGCGCCGGTGAACAGTACGCCGACCTGCAGCCCGATCACCGTCACCACCGGGATCAGCGCATTGCGCAAGGCGTGAATCGCGATCACGCGGAACGGCGGCAGCCCCTTGGCGCGGGCGGTGCGGATGTAGTCCTCGCCGAGGACCTCCAGCATGGCCGATCGCGTCATGCGGGCGATCACCGCGAGCGGCACCGTGCCGAGCACGATCGTCGGCAGGACGAGATGCGACAGGGCCGAACGAAACGCGCCGACATCACCGGCCAGGAGCGTATCGATCAGCAGGAAGCCGGTCACCGGCTCGATGAAATACTGCACCGCGATCCGGCCCGACACCGGCGTCCATCCGAGCTGCACCGAAAACAGCAGGATCAGCAGCAGTCCCCACCAGAAAATCGGCATCGAATAGCCGGTGAGCGAGATCCCCATCACGCCGTGATCGAAAATCGAATTGCGCCTGACCGCGGCGATGATGCCGGCCGGCAGCCCCACGCACAGCGCAAACAGGATCGCGCAGACCGACAGTTCGACCGTCGCGGGGAACAAGGTCTGGAATTCGGCAATCACCGGCTCATGGGTGACGATCGAGCGGCCGAAATCTCCGTGCGCCAGCCGCGACAGATAGAGACCATACTGCACCAGCACGGGCTGATCGAAACCGTAATCCTTGCGCAATTGCGCGAGGCGGGCCGGATCGATGCCGCGTTCGCCCGCCATCGTCTCGATAGGGTCGCCGGGGATCAGGCGGATCAGCACGAACACGAGCAACGTGATGCCGATGAAGGTCGGGACCACAAGGCTGAGCCGGGTAAAGACGAACCGCAACATGCAGAGCTCTGTCAACTTTCCCCGGAAGGTCTTCGGGAGGGCAGCGAAGCGGAAGCGGCGAAGCAGCGAAAGCTGCTTCGCCCTGAGGTCCGCTAATCCTTGACGTCGACGCCGTAGAAGCTGTGGCGTCCGAACGGCGACAGCTTGAAGTCGATCACGCGTTTGCTGACAGGCTTCAACTGCACCGCATGCGCGATCGTGAACCACGGTGCCTGCTCCTTGAAGACCACCTGGGCCTGTTCGTAGAGCTTGGCACGCTCGGCCTGGTCGCTGACGGTCTTGGCCTTTACGACCAGTTCGTCGAACGGCTTGTAGCAGAACTTTGCGATGTTCGACCCCGATGCCGATTGTGCCGAAGCACAGCCCAGCAAGGTGTGCAGGAAGTTGTCGGGATCGCCGTTGTCGCCGGTCCAGCCGTACATGCCCATCTGGTGCTCGCCGGCCTGCAGCCGCTTGCGGTATTCGCCCCATTCGAACGACTTGATCTCGGCCTTGACGCCGATCTTGGCGAGATCGGCCTGCATCAGCTCGGCGATGCGCTTGGCATTCGGATTGTAGGGACGCTGCACCGGCATGGCCCACAGATCGGTCTCCAGGCCGTTCGGGAATCCGGCATCGGAGAGAAGCTTCTTGGCCGCGTCGGGGTCATAGGGATCGTCCTTGACGGCGTCGTTGTAGGACCACATCGACGGCGGGATCGGGTTCTTTGCCGCGATGCCGGTCGACAAATAGACCGCGTCGATGATCGCCTGCTTGTTGATCGCCATGCTGAGCGCTTTACGCACGCGCACGTCATCGAACGGCTTCTTCTGCGTGTTGAAGGCGAGATACCCAACGTTGAGGCCCGGCTGCTCCAGCACGGTGACGTTCGGGTCCTTTCTGATCGTGTCGATATCGGCCGGGTTCGGATAGGGCATCACGTCGCATTCGCCCTTCTGCAGCTTGGCCCAGCGAACGGATGCATCCGGCGTGATCGCATAGACGAGGTCGTCGATCTTGGCCTTGCCGCCCCAATATTGGGGAAACGCCTTGTACCGGATCACGGCGTCCTTTTGATACTGTACGAGGTAGAATGGACCAGTGCCGATCGGATCCTGGTCGATTTTCTCGGGCGTACCGGCCTTCAGCATCGCGTCGGCATATTCCTTCGACTGGATCGCGGCGAACGGCATCGCGAGATCCGCGAGGAAAGGGGCTTCCGGCTGATTGAGGGTCACCTTGATCGTATAATCGTCGATCTTCTCGACCGACTTCAAAAGTTTCGGCATCGCCATGTCGCCGAAATACGAATGGTTCGGGCTCGTCACCTTGAAATAGGGATTATCCTCCTTCCATTGCCGCTCGATCGAGAACAGAATGTCGTCGGCATTGAAGTCGCGTGTCGGCTTGAACGACTTGGAGGTCGAATGCCACTTCACGCCCTTGCGGAGGTTGAACGTGTAGGTGGTGCCGTCGGGCGAGATCGTCCAGGTCTCGGCGAGACCTGGCACGACTTGCGTGCTGCCGCGCTCGAACTCGACGATGCGGTTGTAGATTGGCTCATTGCCATCGAACGATGTCCCAGTTGTGTTGACACCGGGATAGAAGTTCTCCGGGCTGCCTTCCGAGCAGAAAACCAGGGTCTTGGCGAAAGCGGCTGGAGTCGTCAGTAGCGCCGACGTGCAGACGGCAACGAGCAGGATAGATCTGTTCACAGTTGGAACTCCCGGTTACGGCTGTCAAGGCATCGCAAGGCGGAGCATCATTGGACTCGACCCAGACGATGCGGCCGTACCACACGATGCATTCGGGTAACGATCTACCTCATCATCCGTCGTAACAAAAGGTCCAACTCAAATGTGAGTACCGATCACCCTGCCGCAGCAGAGCTGCAGGGTGATCGGCAGCTCCAGCTTGATTACTTGCCCGGCACCTTGTCGTCGATGCCCTTGACGTAGAAGTTCATGCCGAGGATCTGGCCGTCGGCGAGATGGTCGCCGCCCTTGCACTCGATCTCCTTGCCGTCCTGGCCGAGCACCGGGCACTTGAACGGGTGCAGCTTGCCGGCGGTGATCGCCGCCTGGGTCTCCTCCGCCAGCTTCTTCACGTCATCGGGCATGTTGGTGTAGGGCGCCATCTCGAAGATCTTGGAATCGAGGCCGCCCCAGGTGTCCTCCGACTTCCAGGTGCCGTCGAGCTCGGCCTTGACGCGCGCGATGTAGTAGGGGCCCCAGGTGTCGAGGATCGAGGTGAGCTGCGCCTTGGGGCCGAACTTGATCATCTCGGAGTCCTGGCCGAAGGCGAGCTTGCCGCGCTCGGCTGCGATCTGCATCGCGGCCGGGCTGTCGGTGTGCTGCATGATGATGTCGGCGCCCTGGTCGATCAGCGCTTTGGCGGCGTCGGCTTCCTTGCCCGGGTCGAACCAGGTGTTGGCCCAGATGATCTTGACCTTGATGTTCGGGTTGACCGTCTGCGCGCCGATGATCGTGGCGTTGATGCCCGAGATGACCTCCGGGATCGGGAACGAGCCGATATAGCCGAGTACGCCGGTCTTCGACATCTTGCCGGCGATGATGCCCTGAATGTAGCGGCCCTGATACCAGCGCGCCGAATAGGTCGACATGTTCTTGTCGCGCTTGTAGCCAGTGGCGTGCTCGAAATGCACGTTGGGATATTTCTTGGCGACCTTCAGGGTCGGATCCATGTAGCCGAACGAGGTCGTGAAGATCAGCTTGTTGCCGGCGCGGACCAACTGCTCGATGGCGCGCTCGGAGTCGGGGCCTTCCGGCACATTCTCGAGATAGGTCGTCTCGATCTTGTCACCGAGCTCCTTCACTAGCGCCTGGCGCGCGAGCTCATGCTGATAGGTCCAGCCGAGGTCGCCGATCGGCCCGAGGTAGATGAAGCCGATCTTCAGCTTGTCGGCGGCGTGCGCCACGCCGGCGATGCTTCCCGCCAGCACCAACGCGGCGGCAGCCCCCAGAAGCCTTTTCATCATCGTCAATATCTCCAAACAGTCGGGGGGAAACCTCGTGAGCCAGAGCGTCGCGCCCCATCGCTGGCGCTCCGGATGATTGCTTCAGCGATCCGGCACGAACACCGTCCCCAGCGCCGCCGGCGCGGTGGAGCCGCCGGTGCGGGCGCGCGACAGCAGCACCAGGACGATCACGGTGGCGAGGTACGGCAGCGCCGACATGAACTGCGAGGGGATGCCGACGCCGGCGCCTTGCGCATGCAGCTGCAGGATCGTCACCGCACCGAACAGATAGGCGCCGATGACGAGGCGGCCCGGCCGCCAGGATGCGAACACGACCAGCGCCAGCGCGATCCAGCCGCGCCCCGCGGTCATGCCGGGAATGAAGAACGGCGTGTAGGCGAGCGGCAGATAGGCGCCGGCAAGCCCGGCGCAGCCGCCGCCGAACAACACCGCGAGCAAACGGATGCGCAGCACGGGATAGCCGAGCGCGTGGGCGGAGACATGGTTGTCGCCGCAGGCGCGCAGCACCAGGCCGGCACGGGTGCGGTACAGGAACCACCAGACGGCGATGATCAAGGCGAGCGACAGATAGACGAACGCGTCCTCGCCGAACACGATACGGCCGACCAGCGGGATGTCGCTGAGGCCGGGGATGGAGAGGTGCGGCGCGGTGCTGATGCGCTCGCCGACGAAGCGCGCGCCGATCAGGCCGGACAGACCGATGCCGAGGATGGTCAGCGCGAGGCCCGTCGCCACCTGGTTCACGGCGAGGCCAAGGGTCATGAACGCGAAGATTAAGGACATCAGCATGCCGGCGACGATGCCGCACAGCGCGCCGACGATGATCGAGCCGGACAGCCAGGCCCCACCGAAGCCGCAGGCCGCGCCGACGATCATCATGCCCTCGACGCCGAGATTGAGGACACCCGAGCGCTCGGTGACCAGCTCACCGGTGGCCGCCAGCAGCAGCGGCGTCGAGGCGGCGAGCACCGACAGGATGATTGCTTCAACCAGCACCACTTTGCACCTGCCGCGCGGCCAAGACGAGCTTGAAACGGTAGAGGATGAGCGAATCGCAGGCGAGCACGTAGAACAGCAGGATGCCCTGGAACACCTTGGTCACATCGAGTGGAATCTTCATCGTGATCTGGGCCTGCTCGCCGCCAATGAACGTCAACGCGAGGAAAAGCCCTGCAATGAATATTCCAACCGGGTTGAGCCGCCCGAGAAAGGCCACGATGATCGCGGTGAAACCATAGCCCGGCGAGATGCCGGGCTGCAGATGTCCGATGGGGCCCGCCACCTCGATGATCCCTGCGAGACCGGCCAATGCGCCCGACACGGCGAACGTCAGAAGGATGAGCTGGTTCGCATTGAAGCCGCCGAACCGCGCGGCACGCGGCGCCACGCCGACGACGCGGATCTCGAACCCCTTGATGGTGCGCTCGAGCAGCACGAAGGCGCCGGCAACGACAATCAGCGCGATGATGCTGCCGAGATGCAGGCGTCCGCCCTCGATCAGCACGGGTACGGTCGCGACCGGATCGAACTCCGCCGTGGTGGGGAAGTTGAAGCCGGCGGGGTCGCGCCAGGGGCCGCGGACGAGATAGTCGAGCAGGAGATCGGCGACGTAGACCAGCATCAGGCTGGTGAGGATCTCGCTGGCGCCGAACTTGACGCGACACAGTGCCGGGATCAGCGCATAGAGGGCGCCGGCCGCGGCACCTGCGACCAGCATCGCCGGCAGCACCCAGTGTCCCGCCTCGGTGCCCTGCGTCTTCACCGCGATCCAGCTGCCGGCTACGGCCCCGATCAGGAACTGGCCCTCGGCACCGATGTTCCAGGCGTTGGCGAGGTAGCACAGCGACAGGCCGATCGCGATCATCACCAGCGGCGTGGCCTTCACCGCGATCTCCTGCAGCGAATACCCGTCGGTGAGCGGCGCGATGAAGTAGACGCCGAGCGCAGTGATCGGGTTCTTACCGAGCACGGCGAACAGCACGCTCACGGTGACGAGCGTCAGCCCGATCGCGATCAGCGGCGAAACCAGCGCAATGATGCGCGAGCGCTCGGCGCGCTTCTCAAGCACGAGCTGCATGCGCGGCCTCCTTCTCGATGCTGGCGCCGCCCATCAACAGGCCGAGCTTTTCGCGCGTCGCCTCCGCGCGTGGCAGCGCCTTCGAAAGCTGCCCGTGAAACATCACGGCGATGCGGTCGGCGATCTCGATGAGTTCGTCGAGGTCCTGGCTGGTCACGAGGACGGCAGCGCCCGCGCTGGCGAGATCGATCAGCGCCTGGCGGATGATCGCGGCGGCGCCGGCGTCGACGCCCCAGGTCGGCTGGTTGACGACCAGCACCGCCGGCGTGCGCAGGATCTCGCGGCCGACGACGAACTTCTGCAGATTGCCGCCGGACAGGCTCGCCGCTTCCGGATCGCGCTTCGCCTTGCGGACATCGAATGTCTCGGTGGTGCGATCGACGGTCCGCAGCATCGCTGCCGCGTTGATGAAGCCGTGCCGGACCATGTCGCTGGCAGCGTGTCCCGTCAGCAGCGCATTCTCCGACAGCTTCATCCGCGGGGCGGTGCCGTGCCCCAGCCGCTCCTCCGGCACGAAGGCGGCTCCCATCTTGCGGCGCTGGCTGATCGAGAGATTGCCGCAAGCGAGGCCCTCGATGATGATCGTGCCGGGCTCTTTGACGAGGCGTTCGCCGGACAGCGCAGCAAATAGCTCGTCCTGGCCGTTGCCGGCGACACCGGCGATGCCGAGGATCTCGCCGCCCTTCAGCTCGAAGGAAATGTTCTTGAGGCCCACGCCATGCAGCTCGCTGGGGGCGAGGGTGAGATCATTGACGACCAGGCGCGGCACGGTGGTGCGCCGCTCGGCCGGCGGCTTCACTTCCTTGATCTCGGTCCCCACCATCATGCGGGCCAGCGAGGCAGCCGTCTCCAGCTTCGGATTGCAGGTCGCGACCTTCCTGCCGCTGCGCAGGATGGTGGCGGTGTCGCACAGCCGCTTCACCTCCTCGAGCTTGTGGCTGATGTAGAGGATGGCGCGGCCTTCTGCTTTTAGTCGCTCCAGCACGACGAACAGCTGGTCGGCCTCCTGCGGCGTCAACACGGCGGTGGGCTCGTCCAGGATGAGGAATTTCGGACTCTGCATCAACGCCCGCACGATCTCGATGCGCTGCCGCTCGCCGACCGACAATTGCCAGACCTCGCGCTTCGGATCGAGCGGCAGTCCGTAGTCGCGCGCGACGTCCGCGAGCCGCGCTGACATGGCCTTGAATGGCTCTTTGCCGTCGAGCCCGAGCGCCACGTTCTCAGCCACGGTGAGGTTGTCGAACAGGGAGAAATGCTGAAACACCATGCCGATGCCGAGGGATCGCGCCTCGGCCGGGCCGGACAGCTTGATGGGCACACCCTGCCAGCGCAACTCACCGGCGCTCGGCTGCACCAGTCCGTAGATCGTCTTCACCAGCGTCGACTTGCCGGCACCGTTCTCGCCGAGCAAGGCGTGTATCTCGCGTGGCCGGATCTCGATGTCGATCTCGTCGTTAGCAAGGAAGTCGCCATAGCGCTTGGTCAACCCGATCGTCTGCAGGAGCGGAGGCATAGGGTTCGGATCGGCCGGCGCGGGTTCAGGCATTTGCTGCGTCGTGGGGGCAGGGGAACGAAGATGCCTCAATTGTGATCTAATTTTCCGCGGCGCGTAAGAGGCGAAAAGCGCCATCCTCTGCCCAACTCTTGTCCAAGCGCCCATCGCGCGGCGATCGGCGAATGCAGCGCGCCCTTGGTTGCAAGCAGCGTACGCTGCAATCAGCTGTGATCGATAAAGCTCTGTGGCACTTTTGAGACACTGGCCGGAAATCGATCCGCCGCAGCAAGCTGCACGTTGGATGAGCAGCGTCATCCAATGCGCGTCAGGGGCGCGCTTGCGCGCAGGCTTGCTCGCGAAAGCGCGCGGAAGGCCACGCGGGGGGCTTTCGGAAAAACTTCTGCAATGTGAAGCAGCAAGATCGGAATTTGGGAGCATCGCGGCCGCGGCCAATCGTCCCATGTTCAGGCCAGCATCTGCTGTCGTCGCCGCTGCAATACGGCGGAACCTTGATCAAACTGCGGGCAAGTCCTGGAGAAAGTTGAGGCTTCTCCAGCCGGTCGAACGGCGCAACTGTGCATGCAAGTCGGGAATCGGCGCTTGTCAACTGGGGGTGTTCTGAATGTCGTTACGTCAAACAATCGCGGCGGCCGTCGCGCTGGGCGCGGTAGCGCTTAGCTCAGTCGGTGTCGCAGGGGCTGCTGACCTGCCCGCCAAGGCGATCGCGAAGAAGGCTCCGGCCGAGGTGCCGTTCTTCCTCGTCGTCGATAATCGCGTCAGCTACTCCTACATCTTCAATGCCAGCCAGCCTGGTGCATGGAGCGTCAACGGCAACGGCACGTTCAACGCCAAGACCGCCAAGCAGGTCTATTCGTTCACCCATTTCGACGTCTGGGGTTACGGCACCAACTTCTTCACGATCTCGCTGTTCAAGTCGGACCACAACGACCCGGCGGGGCCCTGCACGCAGACCGGCGGCATCGTCTCGCCCAACGCGGGCTTCGCGTTCACGCCGGCGAGCTGCGCCGGTGCGACCGAGATCTACGGCCTGTTCCGCTCGACCTTCGGCTGGAACCAGATCTTCAACACCAAGGCCTTCACGGTGGGGCCGCTGCAGAACATCTCGTTCGAAGTGGGCATGGATGCCAATACCGAGAACCGCTACTTCGGCGCGGCCAAGCGTGACGTCGTCGCCGGTCTGCAGTTCGCGTTCAACCTGCCTTACAAGGGCTACTTCAACGTCGCTCCCTTGATGTACTGGGAGTTCGCCAACCACAACTCGTTCTCGCAGTGCGGCGCCGGCTGGTCGAACCCCTGCATCTCCGACGGCAACACCTCGTTCAAGCCAACCTGGGCCGTCGAGACCAACTACTACATGGATCTCGGTTTCCTGCCTGAGAGCATGCAGTTCTTCTCGATCTCGGGTCGCGCCGGCTGGTACGGCAAGAAGGGCACCGATACCGAGCCGCTCCCGGCCAGCGTCGCGAACGGCGTCTATCCGACCAAGGTCGAGTTCAACTCCGAGCCGATCCGCCTGACCTTCGATGCGTCGAAGGCGATGTGGGGTGAGAAGCAGAGCCACATGATCGACGTCTGGGTGGCCTATCGCTACTGGCAGAACAAGTTCGGCCTCGACCACAACAACGCGGTCGGCTGTTCCGTCGCCGGTGGCGGCGGCACCCGCGTCGCCACGGGCGCTTGCACCGAGTCGTCGCTCTACTCGGGCGTGACCGTGAAGTTCTGATACGGATCGAAGCACTCGAAGAGGGCGCCGCGGCTCGGTCGCGGCGCCTGCTTCATTTGTCCCAGGCTCCTTCATGCAGCGCCGCGGCTTCCTCCTCCAACAAGGGGCCGACAATCTCGGTTGCGCGCTGGCCGCTCGCGAACACCTCGCGACAGGGCAGGTCGAGCGTCGGGTTCTCCGGATGGTTGCCGGTAAGGTCGCGTAGCCGCCGCTCGCTGAGGCCGTAGACCACGCGTCCGATGCCGGCCCAGTAGATGGCGCCCGCGCACATCGCGCACGGCTCTGCCGACGAATACAGCGTAGCCACAGCTCTGATCTCGGGGGCAATCGACGTGCAGGCCTGCGTCGCGACCAGTCGCTCTGCATGCGCTGTGGCATCGCGCGCTGGCAGGTAGCCGTTTTCACTTTCGATCAGGACCCTGCCGTCAGCATCGACGAGAATGGCGGCGAACGGGTGATTGCCGTGTGACATCGAGCGGAGGGCGACAGAGAAGCTGTGGCGCAGGAAATGCGCGTCGCGCGCCTGTGTGTCGGCAAATCCGTCTTCGTCCGCAGGGGCCTCGCCAGCGATCTCCACTAGACTGCTCCGCTGTCTGTCCGGCGATCCTGAGCCGTCCGGACGAGCTTCGCAAGGGAGGCGATGTCTGCAACCTGCGTTGCGGGGCGGCGCACGAAGCGGGGCAGGCGGGCAGGCTACGATGGCCGCGAACGCGGATTCCAGGATTGCCGTCTAGGCCGCGCCGACGATGATGAGAATGAGAGTAACGATATTGGGTGCGCGTCCGATTCTGCTCTTGGCTGGGGCATGAGATGCGTATCAAAGCCAAGCACCGGGCTCGTTCCTAATTTGGCGCAGCTACGACGCGTGGTGCGCTCAGCAGCACAATGACGAGCAGTGCGGCCAACATCCAGAACGCGGCCGGCAGGCTGGTGGCCGCGGCGACGAAGCCGATGCCGGCGGGCCCAAGCAGTACGCCGGAGTAGCCGGCGGTGGTGACGGCGGCGACGGCCAGCCCGACCGGCATCGCTGTCTGCGCGCCGGCCCGGCGGAACAGCACCGGGACCAGGTTCGATGCACCCAAGCCGATCAGCGCGAAGCCGGCCATGGCAGCAACAATCCAGGGAACCGCGAGCAGCACGACGAAGCCGGTGATCGCGATGACGCTGCCCCCCAGTAACGTCGCGCGATCGCCGATCCGTGCAACCACGGCATCGCCGACGAGACGCCCGGCGGTCATTGCGATCGAGAACATGATGTAGCCCAGCCCGGCTTGCGCGGCCGGCAGGCGGCCCGACCCGGCGAGCAACAGCGCGCTCCAGTCGAGCATCGCACCCTCGACCAGGAACATGATCGCGGCGAGCGCCGCCAGCAGCAGCACTGCGCCGTGAGGAAGCACGAGCAGAGGGCCCGATTGCGCCGGTTTGCTCGCTATCAGTCGTGGGGCAGCCACGGTCATCGTGGCCAGGGCGAGCGCACAGCAGGCGAGCGTGCCGAGCAGCGGCGCGACATCGAACGCGAGCAGCGCAGTCATGACGCCGGAGCCTGCGAAGCCGCCGATGCTGAACTGCGCGTGGAAGCCGGACATCAGCGGACGCTCGCTCAGCCGCTCGACGTCGATCGCCTGGATGTTCACGGCGACGTCGAGCGAGCCGAGCGCCGCGCCAAAGGCGAACAGCGCAAGCCCGAGCGTGGCTGGCGTCGAGGCGATCGTCAGCGGGGGCAGCAGCATGCTCAAGGCGATGCCGCTGACGATGACGACGGGCTTGCTGCCGTAGCGGGCGCTCAGGAGACCTGCCGCCAACATCGATGCGACCGAGCCCACGCCGAGCGAGAGCAGCAGCAGCCCGAGCGTCGCATCGTCGACCCCCAGCCGCTGCTTGGCGAACGGCACCAGCGGAGCCCAGCAGGCGATGCCGAAGCCGGCGACGAAAAAAGCCAGGCGTGTCGCGAGCCGCGCCGCGCGGTGATCCGAACTCATCTGGAAGATTCCTGAAACTCCGAAGGCGCCGTCATCCGGGCGGGGTGGCGGTCATGATGGTAGCTCCCGCCCGTCTGAGCAGGGCGAGTCGGGCCGCCGGCGCATCATGCTCGACGGTGAGCTGGCTGATCGTCTTGGCGCCGGCGATACGGTGGGGGGCTCGGGTCTCGAGCTTCTCGTTGGTGACCATTGCGACGCTGACGCGGCTCAGCGACAGCAGCGTTCGCTTGAACGTTGCGTCAGTCGGATCAACCGCGCTGATGCCGCCTTGCGCCGATACAGCGCAGGCGCCGATGAAGCAGCGGTCGATGTTCAAGCGCTGCACCTGCATGATGGCGTCGGCGTCGACACAGCCGCCGACTGCGGGGTGAACGGAGCCGCCGATCACGATCAACTGCAGGTCCTGCCGATGCAGCACGGTTGCGGCAACGTCGATGGCGTTGGTCGCGACGGTGAGATCGAAATCATCGGGCAGGACTTCAGCGAGGGCGAGATTGGTGCTGCCACTATCGAGGAAGAGAAACTCCCCACGCGCGATGCTGCGGGCGGCCGACCGGGCGAGCGCCAGCTTGCGTTCGCGATCTTGCCCGATACGCGCCGCCATCGGTGCCATGCCGCCGGCGATGGGCAATGCGCCGCCGTACACGCGGCGGCAGCGTCCTTCGGCGGCAAGCGCGCGAAGATCGCGCCGGATCGCATCCTCGGAGACGCCGAATTCGTCGGCGAGGGCGGTCGCGATGACCGCTTGCCCCGCAGAGAGGCGGCCGGCGATCTGGTCGCGGCGCGCCAGTGGAAGGTCTGACATGCCGCTTGTTACCATGCATGAACAAGAATAACAACGTGCATAATCGTGCATGATGCAATTTGTTGTTTGCGTGGCCCGCCCGGCGTGCCATTGCCAGATGTGGAAGTGTTCGGGAGCAGGATGTGACCGCCGTCTATTCGTCAGCAACGCCGGCCTTTGTCGCCGTCGACTGGGGAACCTCCAGTTTCCGTGCCTGGCTTGTGGCCGGAGACGGGACGGAGCTTGCCGAGAGCCGTGGTGGCGAGGGCATGCTGCATTGCGCGACATCAGGCTTCGCGCCGGTGCTGCGTGATCATCTGGCGATGCTTGCCGCACCGGCCGATGTTCCGGTGCTGATCTGCGGCATGGCCGGCGCGCGGCAAGGCTGGGTCGAGGCGCCGTATCTGCACACGCCCACCCGTCTGGATGCGCTGTATGCCGGAGCGATCAGTGTCGACGCCGACCGCGACGTCAGAATTCTGCCGGGACTGGCGCAGGTTCGCGCGGACCGGCCGGACGTGATGCGCGGCGAGGAAACCCAGCTGCTCGGCGTCACCGAGCCGGAATTCACCGGGATCGTCTGCATTCCGGGCACCCACAGCAAATGGATCCAGATCGATGCCGGCGTGGTGATCGACTTCGCCACCTACATGACCGGTGAGCTGTTCGCGGTGGTCTCTCAGCATAGCATCCTCATGCATGCCGTCGAACCGGAAGCCTCGACCGTCGAGCACGACACGGCGTTCCGCGAGAGCCTCGCGGCGGCGCTGGCCGCGCCGACGGCACTGACGAACGCGCTGTTCCGGCTGCGCGCGGCGCAGCTCCTCGGCTTCGAGCGGCGGTCCGATGGAGCTGCAAGGCTCTCCGGGATTCTGATCGGCAGCGAAATCGCCGATGCGCGCGCGCGGTTCGGCGCCGAGCTTCCACTCCGGTTGATCGGAGCGGGCCGGCTCGGCCGCCTCTATCGCGAGGCGCTGGCCGCTGCTGGTTTCGATGTGAATGAATGCGATGCCGAACAGGCGTCACGCCGCGGCCTGCTCAAGGCCGCGCGGCAGATCTGGGGAGCGCGTTTCTGAAATGACACAGTCCGTCGCCTGGCCGCATGTGAAGCGGTCGCTCGTTGCGATCCTGCGCGGTATCAAACCCGACGAGTCCGAGGCCATCGTCGATGTCCTGATCGAAGCCGGTTTCGAGCTGATCGAGGTTCCTCTCAACTCGCCGGAACCGTTCGTCTCGATCGAGCGTCTGGCATCTCGGTTCGGCAAGGACTGCCTGATCGGCGCAGGAACGGTCGTCAATGCCGCGGATTGCGTGCGCGTTGCGGAGGCCGGCGGGCGCCTGATGGTCAGCCCGAACGTCGACGTCGAAGTGCTGGCGACGGCGCAGGCCTATGACATGGTGACCATGCCCGGGGTCTTCACGCCGACCGAGGCCTTTCTGGCTTTGCATTGCGGCGCCTCGGCCCTGAAATACTTTCCGGCGTCAGTGCTCGGTCCGTCGGGGATTGCAGCGCAACTTGCAGTCCTGCCGAAAGGCGTCGTGGTCGGCGCCGTCGGCGGTGTGTCGGACAAGACGCTCGCCTCCTACGTCGCCGTCGGCGTGCGCGCCTTCGGTCTCGGCTCGAGCCTGTACAAGCCGGGCATGAGCGCGAGCGATGTGCGGGAGACAGCTCGAGCCTCGGTCGAGGCGTATGACGAGGCTATTCGCGGTCAGAGCTGAGCTGGTAACTCGTGACAGTTTCGTGACTGTTCCCGAAACCCGTTGTGAGGGCTCGGCGTTGTAGGTGAACATATTGTTCGTCCTTCGCAAGTGCCATGATCCGCGCCATCGGGAAGAAGATCACACCGGCAATTTCGGTGCCCTTTCGCAAGCAAAGTTCCGCCACGGCCATCCACGTCGAGCCGACCAAGGCGGACCGCATCATTGCGGACGTAGCTGCACGAACCACGGAGCCGTGGCTGCAAAAGCTCGCACGCGGCCTCGCGTGGGGTGCGGACGAGAAGGTGTGGTTGGCCCTGACATCGGTGGCTTGGCTGGTGACGCGCAGCCAAAGCAGCCGCGTTCGTGCGACGACCACTCATGCATTGGTGGTCACGGTTGCGGCTTCGGCTCTGCCGCATGCCTTGAAGGCCATCTTCGATCAGACCCGGCCGGATCGCACCACCTTGCGCGGCCATCTCCACGGCGTGGCGCCGTCCGGCCATGCACAGGACGCCTTTCCCTCGGGACATGCGCTGCACATGGGTGCGCTCTACTCCGCCGCCGGTCCGCTGCCGGCACGCGCAAGGATTGCGGTGAGGAGTGCTGCCGTCGGGCTCAGCATCACGCGCGTGATGCTGCTTGCGCATTGGGCCAGCGACGTCGTTGTCGGATTCATGCTCGGCGCTGCCCTCGAGCGCAGCTTGCGCCCGTGGACCGGCTACCAACCACCGGGAGCAAGCCGGACATGACCGAATACGTCATCCGCTTCCTGATCGGCGGCGTCATCGTTTCGGCATTCGCGATGATTGGCGACGGGCTGCGTCCGAAGAGCTTTGCCGGATTGTTCGGAGCCGCGCCCTCGGTTGCGCTGGCGACGCTTGGCATTGCGATCGTCACACATGACGCCGCCTACGCGGCGGTCCAGAGCCGTTCGATGATGTTCGGCGCCGTCGCGCTCTGTCTCTACAGCATGATCGTGTGCCAACTGCTGATGCGGCTGCATCTGCGCGCGTCGACTGCGAGCCTGCTCGCGACGGTCGTCTGGCTGGTGGCGGCGCTCGGACTCCAGGCGGTCTTCTCCGGAGGCGCGTGATGCTGATCCGCATCTCGCCCTCGGCGCTGAAGGACGGCAAGTGGCACGAATATGTCATCCGCTTCGCGCTGGGCGGCGCCGCGACAGCCGCCACGGGGCTCATTGCCAAGGCCTTCGGTCCTGCGATCGGCGGCCTCTTCCTGGCATTGCCCGCCATCTTCTGCGCCAGCGTCACCCTGATCGAGGCGCACGAGATCAGGCGCAAGCGCCAACAGGGATTCTTCGGCGAGCGGCGCGGACGCGAAGCGGCTGCGCTCGACACCGTAGGCGCGGTGCTCGGCAGCCTCGGCATGCTGGCGTTCGCGGCCGTATTCTCCACGCTGGTTCAGCTAAGCGTCGCGACCGCCTTCGCCGCCGCAACAACGGCGTGGCTCGTCGTCTCGGTGACAGCGTGGGCGATCCGACGCAAGCTGCGCGTCGCAGCAACGGCCCGCAAGGCTGCGGGCCGTTGCGATACTGCTCGGCCGCAGCCTCCGCTGGTCAGCTCGCGGCGGCGTTGATCTCCAGCGATTCGCCTTCTTCCGCAGACTGGGTGAACGCCTGCAGCGCCTCCGCCATCCGCATGCGGCCGCCGACGCCGGTGATGACGACGTCGACCATCATGAACGACGAATGGAAGTGGCCGTGCGCCTTGAGCTGTCCGACCGGCACGCCCGCGGCGGCGAGGGCTTCCGCATAGGCAACCCCCTCGTCGCGCAGCGGATCGAACTCGCAGGTGACGATGTAGGCCGGCGGCAGGCTCTGCAGCTTGCCCCGCAACGGCGATGCGCGCGGATCGGTGCGATCCGCCGGCGAGCAGTAGATGTCCCAGAACCAGTATATCAGCGACCGCGTCAGGAAGTAGCCGGTCGCATTGTCCGTGTAGGACGGACGATCGAAGCTGCAGTCGGTGGCCGGGCACAGCAGCAGCTGGCCGCCGATATCAGGCCCGCCGCGATCTCGCGCGAGCTGGCAGGTGACCGCCGCGATGTTGCCGCCGGCGCTCCAGCCTGCCACCAGCACCGGTCCCTCGCGTCCGCCGAGCTCGGCGGCGTGCTCGGCCACCCAGCGCGTCGCCGCATAGCCGTCCTCAGCCGCCGCCGGGAAGCGGTGCTCGGGCGCATGGCGATAGTTCACGCTGACGAAAATCATGTTGGAGCGGCGGCACATGTCGCGGCAGAACGGATCGTCCGACTGCTCGTCGCCGAGGACCCAGCCGCCGCCATGGAAGTACACCACGATCGGATGCGGGCCGGGCGTCGCCGGACGATAGAGCCGGTAGGCCAGGGGACCATCAGCGCCCTGCAATGTGCCATCCTTGACTTCGCCAACGGGACGTCCAGGCGGCCTCGTCGCGTTGAATTGCGCGACGAATTCACGGGCGCCGGCCGCGCCCATTGATTCGATCGGCGGCAGGTTCATCTCGGCCAGCATGTTCAGCACCAGCCGGACATCCGGCTGCAGCCGCACGATCTCGCCGTCATTGCATTGGGACGCGCCGTTCGGACCTGACAGCTTGAAGCCGAGCATGCCGCGGCTGACGATCTCGTTGCAGATGCCGCGATAGGGGCCGACGCCGCCGGTGTAAGGCATCAGCGTCTGCGGCTTGCCCGGCACGTTGGCGCCGGTGTACCAGGTGTTGGCGAGCCGGTGCAGCGTCACGGTCGCGCAGTCTGCCATGTGGCGGGCCCAGCCGGCCTGCGCGGTCTCCGTGGGCTCAATGGTGGTGAAGCCGTCCTCGCGAAGGGTGATGAGACGGTCGACCACCCAGTCGACATGCTGCTCGATCGAGACCGCCATGTTCGACAGCACTGACGGGCTGCCGGGACCCGTGATCAGAAACAGATTGGGAAAGTCCGCGACCGTGAGTCCGAGATAGGTTTGCGGTCCGTTGGCCCAGACATCCTCCAGTGATTTGCCGCCGCGCCCGGTGATCGGATGCACGGCGCGGATCGCACCGGTCATGGCGTCGAAGCCGGTCGCGAACACGATGACGTCGATGTCGAAGCTGCGCCTGTCGGTCTTGATGCCATCAGCGGTGATGGATGTGATCGGCTCCTGGCGCAGATTGACCAGCGTGACATTGGGGCGATTGAACGTCTGATAGTAGTTGGTGTCGAGGCAGGGGCGTTTGGCGCCGAACGGATGGTCATGGGGCGTGAGCGCAGCAGCGGTCTCGGGATCCTTGACGATCTCGTGGATCTTCTCGCGGATGAGATCGGCGAGCAGCGCGTTGCCGTCGGGGTCGACGCCCTGGTCGGCCCAGAGCTGCGTCAGCATGCCGACGAGGTCGCCAGAGGCCCACAGCTTCTCGAAGCGCTCGCGGCGCTCGGCCTCGCTCATCTGCCAGCTGAACTCGGTGGCCGGCGGAATCGGCACGCCGGTCATCGACCAGCGCGCCTGCTGGCGCAGCCCGTTGCGATCCTCTGCAAGCTGCGCGGCGCGATCGGCCGGGAGCGGACCATTATGCGCAGGCAGTGCGAAGTTCGGCGTGCGCTGGAACACCGTGAGCTGCGCTGCCTGCTCGGCGATGAGCGGGATCGACTGGATGCCGGAGGAGCCGGTGCCGATCACGGCCACGCGCTTGCCGCGGAGGTCGACGCCGTCGTGCGGCCAGCGGCTGGTGAAGTAGATCTCGCCCTTGAAGTCGTGCACACCGTCGATTTCCGGCGGCTTCGGCTGCGACAGGCAGCCGGTCGCCATGATGTAGTGGCGGCAGGAGACGGCGGGGCCCTTGTCGGTCGTCAGCAGCCAGCGCTCCTTGGCATCGTCCCAGGAGGCGCCGAGGACACGGGTGCCGAAGCGGATGTCGCGGCGCAGATCGTAGCGGTCGGCGACGAAGCCAAGATAGCGCAGGATCTCCGGCTGGGTGGCGTATTTCTCCGACCATTGCCAGGCCTTCTCGAGCTCGGGATCGAAGGTGTAGCTGTAGTCGACGGTCTGGATGTCGCAGCGCGCGCCGGGATACCGGTTCCAGTACCAGGTGCCGCCGACGTCGTTTGCGGTGTCCAGCGCCACGGTCGAGAAGCCAGCCTCGCGCAGGCGGTGCAGCAGGTACAGCCCCGCAAATCCGGCACCCACGACGGCGACATCGACCGTCTGCGTTTCACGGCCCGACGCCTCCGACGCGCGTGTCTCGACAACCCCGTCTGACATGCTGACCTCCCGATGATTTTGTGATTGGAAGAAAGGCTAGCTCTGCTCGCATGGTTTGTCAGCAGCCAAAACAGCGATCTCCGGTTGTTGCAGTGCGGACCGTGCGGTGCGTCCGGTATGCCAGGCGCTGATTTTGCATCGCAGGCCAAAATGCCGGTGCGGAGTGGACAAGACCCTGGGAAAGCGACAGAAAGCGTTCCTGCCGCGTCGCATTCACCAAGTTTCAACGCATCGCGACTGTAACAACCGCTACACTACGCCACACCCACGACTGAATCAGGCCAGGCCCATGCCGCTATCGCTGCCCAAGCAAAAGATCCGCGTTCTGCTCCTTGAGGGCGTGAACGACTCGGCCGTCCGCATGTTCGAGGCCAACGGCTATACGGAAATCGAACGGCTGCCGAAGGCGCTCGGTTCGGCGGAGTTGAAGCGTATGCTGTCGGGCGTGCACATGCTGGGCATTCGCTCGCGCACGCATCTCACCGCCGACGTGCTGCAGGCCGCCGACCGGCTGATGGTGGTCGGCTGCTTCTCCGTCGGCACCAACCAGGTCGATCTCGATGCCGCGAAGCGGCTCGGCATCCCCGTGTTCAATGCGCCCTATTCGAACACCCGCAGCGTCGCCGAGCTGACGATCGCCGAAGTCGTGATGCTGATGCGCCGAATCTTCCCGCGCTCGGTGTCGGCGCATGCCGGCGGCTGGGACAAGTCGGCCAATGGCAGCCGAGAGGTGCGCGGCAAGACGCTCGGCATCATCGGCTATGGCAACATCGGCTCGCAGCTGTCGAACCTCGCCGAGGCCATGGGCATGCGGGTGATCTTCTTCGATCTCACCGACAAGCTCCGCCACGGCAACACCGAGCCGGTCGAGAGCCTTGATGAGCTGCTGGCGATGAGCGACGTCGTGTCGCTGCACGTGCCGGAGACGCCGGCGACCGCCAACATGATCGGCGAGCGCCAGATCCGTCACATGAAGGACGGGGCCTATCTGATCAACAATTCGCGCGGCACCGTGGTCGACATCGAAGCGCTGGCCAGCGCGCTGCGCGAGGGCAAGCTCGCCGGCGCCGCGGTCGACGTGTTCCCGGCGGAGCCGGCATCGAACGCCGATCCGTTCGTCTCGCCGCTGCAGGGCCTGCCCAACGTGATCCTGACCCCGCATGTCGGCGGCTCCACCGAGGAGGCGCAGGACCGAATTGGTGGCGAGGTCGCGCGCAAGCTGATCGACTATTCCGACGTCGGTTCGACCTTCGGCGCCGTCAACTTCCCGCAGGTACAATTGCCGGCACGCCCGACCGGCACGCGCTTCATCCATGTCCACCGCAACGTGCCGGGCGTGCTGCGCCAGGTCAACGAGGCGGTGGCGCGGCACAATATCAACATCCTCGCGCAATATCTTCAGACCGATCCCGAGGTCGGCTATGTCGTGCTCGAAACCGACGTGGTCGGCGGCGAGGGCGAGGCGCTGCTGTCGGAGCTGCGCGCGGTAGAAGGCACGATCCGCGTCCGCGTGCTGTATGATCACGACCGGCCTTGAGGCCGTGGAGGCTGCTGCGCGATGACCGGCCAGTCTGCATCGTCTTCAGCCTCGTCCGTCGTTCTCAGCACGACGGTTCCCGCGCGCGTGCTGCGCCATGATCCGCAATATGGCATGTCGACGCTGTTCTTTGCCGATGGCGAGTTGCGCGTGCCGATGGTGGACGCGGCGATCGACGCCGGCGTCTCGGTGACCATCGAGGCCCGCGACGTCTCGATCGCGCTGTCGCGGCCGATGGACGTGTCGATCACCAACCGGCTGCCGGGCCGGATCGAGCAGATCCTGCCGCTCGAGCCGCCTTACGTGCGGGTCACCTTCGATCTCGGCGCGACCAGGCTGCATGCGCTGGTGACGCTGGAGTCGGTCGAGCGGTTGGCGCTGGAGCCGGATCTGTCCGCCTGGGCGATGATCAAGAGCGTCGCGATCGGACCCGGCGCGGTTCGGCCTTCGGAGCTGCCTCGGCCGCGCCGCTGGCCCGCTTCTGATAGCGGGGATCCGTAGCCTTCTGCAGCTCGCCGAGCGCGGCGGCCGTGGCTGTGCGCGTGCGCCGCTCCATCGAGCGGTACAGCGCGATCAGCCGCTCGCCGAATGGCGTGATCTCCGCGCCGCCGCCCCGGCGCCCCGGATGGGTCTCGAACACCGGCGTCTCGAAGGTGCGGTTGAGCGCATCGACCATCAGCCAGCATTTGCGGTAGGAGATGCCGCTCGCGCGCGCGGCGCCGAGGATCGAGCGCTCCCTCCGGATGATATCGATCAGCAGCAGATCCTCCGGGCACAGGCTGCCGCCATTGCCGAAGTTGATGGTCAATGCGATCTGAGCTTCGCGCTTCATCCCATTCCGATCCGCTCGCGTTGAGAGCCAACCATGTCACGGGTGGCTCGCGATGTCACCCAGCGGCTGTACCGCGCCTCGATCCAGCCCGGCCGGCGCGCGATATCGGCGTCAACGTGCTCGGCGAACGCGCCGGCAAAGCGCGTCCACGCGTCCATCATCGCCGGTGAGACCGCCGTGATGACCGGGAGGCCGGCTGCGATGGCGGAGCCGAAGGCATCGGCAAGGCCACCTCCTGCCGCTTCCTGCTTGCCGAACTTGCTGAGGATCACGATGTCGGTGCCCCGCGAGATCGACTGCTGCACGGCGGCGCAGGCGAGCACGAGGCCCTCCGGGTCGAGATTGCAGGCCTGCGACTCCGGGCCGAGATCCTGAGAGATCGCGAACACGCGGCCATCGTCGAGGCTGCGCAGCATCATGGCCTTGCACGGCCTGGCCTTGTCGGCGCTGCTCTCGATCACGCCGGAGACACGCAGGCCATTCTCCGAGAGATGCTTGGCGAAATCGCCGAGCATCTCCTGGATCACGCTGGACGCTGCGCCCTGCAGCGCCACGATCTGACAAGTCCCGACGTCAGCGACACCCATGGCAGTCCTCCTCATACGTTGGCGGAGACGCGGCCCGCCTTCCGACCGGTTTGCATGATCTGGTGAAGGGCCGCGACGACGCTCGCCGCGATGGCCTGTCCGCGCTCGTCCATGCCGGTCCAGGCCGCTTGACGGCCGCGCGGATCGATCTCGAGCAGCTTGACGTTGGCCGGCACGCGTACGCCGTCGCGGGCGATGCCGCGCAGCGCGCCGTCGAGCGGTGCGAGCACCGGCGTGCCGCCGAGCGAGCCGAGCTGCAGGCCCTTGTAGACCCGGGTGCCGATGTCGAGCGGGGTGTGCCAGACGGCCTCCTGGTCCGAATAGACGAAACGCTCGCGGCCGGCGCCGCCGAGATCGCGTGCCTTGCCGTCCGCATTGCGCGTCGTGCCATGGGCCAAGATCGTGCCGGTCTCGCGGGGATGAGTCTCGATCGCGACGTCGCAATTGTGCCCGATCGCGAAACGCGGTCCGATGCCGACGGCGATACCGGCGACGCCGCGCAGATCCGGCGTCACCAGATGCTTTTGCATGCGGGCGTCGACGATGACGGCTGGATAGCGGAAGGCGATGATGTCGGTCAGATGCATCCCGGTCACGGCGGCCTGGTCTGGCTCACGGTGAATCCGCACGACATCGGTGATGCTCTCGGCGCGGGAGCCGATCACGCCGTCGAGGTCGCGCGTCTCGCCGAACAGGACATCATGGAAGGCCATGCCGCGCCGGATCACCGGCGGGAAGGCGTCATGGCATAGTACGACCGCGAAGCGGGCATGATTGAGCTTGGCCGCGACGGCGGAGGCGATCTCGTTGGTGCCCAGCACCAGCGCAAGCGGCTTGGGCGCGTTCGGATGCCAGGTGACGGCGGCTTTCATGCTGATGACCTCTTGTTGCGAGATCCAGGTAGCAAGCACCGGGCCAGACGATGTCCTGCCGCTCAACTCGTTCATTGCATTGACGAAATCAAAGCGCCTGCCGCTTTGTCTCATCCGAAGTTGTATTGTTTACGATATAACATGAGGGGGGCTATTGTCACGTATGCAACATCGCGCGATGTTGCCGAAGGCCAGGTGTTTGGATTCAGGCGATAGGCTCTTCGCGGCGGACGAGCGCGACACCCTTGACCTGGGCATAGACCGCAAGCCCCGCCCGCAAGCCGAGCTCATTCCACGAGCGCTGGGTGACACGCGTCAGCAGCCGCGCGCCGTGACCATCCTCGCCGAGTCCGAGCAAGGCCGTGACGCGGTGGTCCGACTGGCTGCGGATCTCGAGTATTCTGGCGCGGAGCACGTTGACGATGGTGCTGCGGCTCGGCGTTTCCAGCGCGAGACTGACGTCGTCAGCGAGCACGCGCAGGCGGCGGCGCGCCCCCGGCGTGAGGGGCTCGGCCGGGAGCAGGAACTGGCCGCCGGGGACTTCGAGTGTCGCCATGCCATCGGCCGTATCCTGGGCGGTGACGGTGGCGTCGAGGCTCACGGCGGCGTCGCGCGACAGCGCGAGCGGCAGCGACAGGTCGGCCTGCAGCACGGACAAGGGGCCCGAAGCCAGGACCGCGCCATTGCGCATCAGCACCAGCTGATCGGCAAGCCGCTCGACCTCAGCGAGGTCGTGGCTGATATAGAGGATCGGCAGGTCGAGGGCGGCGTGCAGCCGCTCCAGATACGGCAGGATCTCATCCTTGGTCATCTGGTCGAGCGCCGACAGCGGCTCGTCCATCAGCAGCAGCTTCGGTTGGCTGAGCAGCGCGCGGCCGATCGCGACGCGCTGCCGCTCGCCGCCGGACAGGTGGCGCGGCGAGCGGTCGAGCAGCCGTCCAAGGCCGAGCAGCGCGACGACCTCGTCGAAGCCGATCGCGGCTGCGCTGCTCGAGCCGGGATGGCCGTACATCAGGTTGCGGCGGACCGAGAGGTGCGGAAACAGATTGGCTTCCTGGAAGACGTAGCCGATCGGACGCTGATGCACGGGACGAAAATGCTTTTCGTCCTGCCAGACCTCGCCGGCGACGGAGCACAGCCCGCCGGCGAGATGGTTGAGGCCGGCAATGCAGCGCATGACCGCGGTCTTGCCGCAACCGGACGGACCGAAGATCGCGGTCACGCCGCGCGCCGGAACCTCGAAGCGCGCGTTCAGCTCGAAGCGACCGAGCGTGCCGTGGAAATTGACCCTGACCGTGCTCATGACGTGCTGCGCGTCATCTTCTTCTCGATCAGCATCATCGTCAGAATGACGCAGAACGAGAACACGACCATGCCGAGCGCCAGCACGGAGGCCTCGGTCCATTGCGAGGTCTCGACATAGTCGTAGATCGCAACCGAGAGCACCTTGGTCTTGCCGGGAATGTTGCCGCCGATCATCAGCACGACGCCGAACTCACCGACGGTATGGGCGAAGCCGAGGATGGCGCCGGTGAGAAATCCGGGGCTCGCCAGCGGCACCGCGATGGTCCAGAACACGCGCCAGGGTGAGGCGCGCAGAGTGGCGGCCGCTTCCAGCGGCTTTTCGCCCATGGCCTCGAAGGCGTTGCGGATCGGCTGGACGACGAACGGCATCGAGAACAGGACCGAGCCGATCACCAGGCCCGGAAAAGTGAAGGCCAGCGTGCGCGCTCCCCAGAGCGAAGCCAGAGCGCCGCCCGGTCCGCTGGGGCCGAGCACGACCAGCAGGTAGAATCCGAGAACCGTCGGCGGCAGCACCAGTGGGATCGCCACCAGTGCCGCGACCGCCTCCTTCCACCACGCCCGCGACCGCGCCAGCCACCATGCGATCGGCGTGCCCACGATCATCAGGACGATCGTCGCGAGCGCTGCCAGTTCGAGCGTCAGCCGGATCGGTTGCCAGATATCGGCGGAGACGTGGAGGTTCATGAATCCGAATGCTCAGGTGCCCGACTTCGGATCCAGAGCATAGCCGAACTTTTCGATGACCGCACGGGCTGCCGGGGTCTTGAGGAAGGCCAGGAATGCGGTGGCGGCCTCGTTGCCGGCGGACGCCTTCAGCAGCACGGCATCCTGGCGGATCTCGCCGTAGAGATTCTGCGGCACCAGCCAGCGCGAGCCGCCGGCGTTCGGCATCAGCTGCGACAGCGCGACGAAGCCGAGCTCGGCATTGCCGGTGTCGACGAATTGGTACGCCTGCGAGATCGTGTTGCCCTGGACGATCTTGGGCTGGATCGTCTCATAGAGCTTCAGCGCCTTCAGCGTCTCGACCGCGGCGGCGCCATAGGGCGCCGCGGTGGGATTGGCGATCGACAGCTTGTTGAACGCGTTCGCCTTCAGCGTTTCCTCGCCTTTCACCGCGTTGGGGTCCTTGCTCCACAGCACGAGCTTGCCGATGGCGTAGGTGAAACGGCTCCCGGCGACGCCGAGGCCCTCGTCGACCAGCTTCTTCGGCCGTTCGTCGTCGGCGGAGAGCAGGATCGCGAACGGCGCGTTCTCCTTGATCTGGGTGTAGAACTGTCCGGACGCGCCGAAGCTCATCACCAGTTCGTGCCCGGTCTTGGCCTTGAACAGCGCCGCGATCTCCTTGGCGGGCTCGGTGAAGTTGGCGGCCACGGCGACGTTGGCGCTGCCGGCGAACGCAGTCGCGCAGGTCAAAAGAATGGCCGCCGCGCACAGAGCGGCGGTGAGGGAGCGTGTCGATCTCATCGCATTGTCCTTGTTCATATCCACCGAGGCGGGTTCGTTTCGGTGAATTGCAAGTCCCGTTCCGACGCATGGGCCAGTGCCGACGCCGAGCTATATCCATTCGTATACATCAAAATAGACAGGTCGGCCAGTTCCCGTCAACCCGAGGCGATCTCGAGCGAACGCGATGCGCGTCAGTGTTCGACTTTCGACAATCGATGCCGGGCAGTGTCGGAAACATGACGGCCCGAGGACCACGATCCTCGGGCCGGAGCGGGACTAAACCATCCGTTCCCAGAGCTGCCGCACCAGCATTCCTGCACGCTTCTCGATTGCTGCGGCGGCATCGAGCGCGAGGTCCTCGCGATAGCGGCCGGCGATCAGCTGCACGCCGATGGGCTGGCCGTCTTGGACCGTGACCGGCACGACGGCGCCGGGCAGGCCGAGCACGTTGATCGCCGAGATGAAGCGGATCTCGTTGAAGAAGATCTCGCGCACACGCTCGGGGCTGATGGTGTCGTCGCGCGGACCGGGCGTCGGCTTGACCGTGGTCGGCGCCAGCACGATCGGGTAGTCCTCGAAGAACAGCTGCCAGGCACGGATATGCGTCGAGCGCTGCGCGGTCGCATTCATCCAGCCGGCGAGGTCGAGCATCTCGGCCTTGGCGCGCATCCCGCCCCAGGCCTTGTGGAAATCCTCCGACGTCACGGCCAGCATCTTGGCTTCCTGCATCACCACCACCTCGTTGGTGATGATGTCGCACCAGGTTTGCCAGACGCCGGAGATGTCGGGGACCTCGACCTCGCTGACCCGGTAGCCCGACCGCTCCAGATGATCCGCTGCCTGCCGCAGCGCCGCGTGCACGGACGGATCGACGTCCATGTCGTCAGGGATCTTGGCGAGCGCGACCTTGACCGGCCGCTTCGGCTTCACGTCTTCCAGTGGCGCTGGCACCCACCACGGATCGCGCGGATCGCGCCGGCTCATCACCTCCAGCGCCAGCCGGACGTCGGCGACGCTGCGCGCCAGCGGCCCCTGCGACGACATGAGATGTGCGAGCATCGGCCGCTCGGCAGCAGCGCTCTCGTTGTAGGCGGGGATGCGGCCCTGCGTCGGCTTGATGGTCACGATGCCATTGCAATGTGCCGGCCAGCGCAGCGACCCACCGATGTCGTTGCCATGCGCGATGGTGCCGATGCCCGCCGCGACCGCGGCTCCGGCGCCGCCCGACGAGCCGCCGCAGGTGATCTCTGGATCCCACGGGTTCAAGGTCAGCCCGTGCAGCGGGTTGTCGGTGAAGCCGCGGAACGAGAATTCCGGCGTGTTGGTGAGGCCGAGCACGATCGCGCCGGCCTGCTTCAGGTTGCGCACGACCGGAGCGTCCGACGGCGCGATGATCCCCATCTGCGATGGAACGCCGTTGGGATTCGGCCGTCCTTCGTAGTCGACGTTCTCCTTGATCGTGACCGGCACGCCATGCAGCAGGCCGCTCTTGTCGCGCGCCTTGTCGGCCGCACGCGCAGCCTTCAGGGCGTCTTCGGAGAGATCGACGACGACGGCATTGAGCTTCGGATTGACCGCATGCATGCGCGCGAGATGCGCCTCGGTCACTTCGACCGAGGAGACCGCGCCGGCGCGGATCGCAGCTGCCGTGTCGACCGCCGACCACTGCCAGACCGGTCCTTTCGGCAGCCGCGGTCTTGGCGCGGCTGCCTTCGCTTGTGGCCTGTGCTGCGGCTTGGCCTTCACGTGCTTCTTGTTGGCCGTGGCGGTCACGGCCGCGCGCTTCGGAGCAGGCTTGGCGGTCTTCGCCGCCGGCTTCTTCTTTGTTGCCGTTTTCGCCATTGTGTTCCCCCCCAAGGTTGACGTTTCAGGCGATCGACATCATCAGCGGCGGCTCCACTTCGGCAGGCAGCGGACTGACATAAGGTGTGCGCATCGTCCGTTTTTTCAGGTCGGCCTTGGCAGCTGCAATCAAGGCGGGTTCGTTGAGCGCCTTGATGCCCAGGCCGGCCATGGCCTTGGCAGCCTGCACCATGGCCTTGTGCGCGGCTGGCGTCTTGCCTTGCGCGACGACCTGCCAGGTGTGGAACGGCGTGCCGATCGCTACCGTCGGCGCATGCACCTGCACCGTCGGCACCACCCAGCTGACGTCGCCGACGTCGGTCGAGCCGATCTGCGGATTGCGCTTGGCATTGAGCGGCACCAGGAAGTCGGCCAGCGGCTTGTCGGTCGGGTCCAAGCCGATGCTGTAGTAGACCGAGGCAATGTCCTTGTCGGTCAGGGTCGCCTGGATCTGTCCGGCGAAATCCTTGTCGGTCGCGTCGAAATGCGGCGGGCCGAGCTCCTCCATGATCCCATACAGCGCCTCTTCGAGCGGCGTGTTGGGCAGGATGTTGGAGACCGCGGAGATGATCTTCATCTCCACCTTGGTCTCGGTCATCAGCGCCGCACCTTGTGCGATCTTGTGCACACGCTCGACCAGCTCGTTCATGCCGGGCAGGTCTCGGGCACGGATCGAGTAGCGCACCCGTGCATGCGCCTGCACGACGTTGGGCGCGATGCCGCCGGCGTCCAGCAGCGCGTAGTGCACGCGGGCGTCGCTCGGCATGTGCTCGCGCATGTAGTTGACGCCGACATTCATCAGCTCGACCGCGTCAAGCGCGCTGCGGCCAAGATGGGGCGAGGCGGCCGCATGCGAGGTGCGTCCGGTGAAGATGAAGTCCGCGCGCGTGTTGGCGAGAGAGGGCGTCATCACCACTTCCCAGAAGCTCGACGGATGCCAGGTGATCGCGATGTCGGCATCCTCGAACGCGCCCGAGCGCACCATGAAGGCTTTTGCGGCGCCGCCTTCCTCGGCCGGGCAGCCATAGTAGCGCACGCGGCCGGGAACCTTGTTGGCGGCGAGCCAGTCCTTCACGGCGGTGGCCGCGAGCAGCGCCGCCGAGCCCAGGAGATTGTGGCCGCAGCCGTGGCCATGGCCGCCGGTCTCGACCGGACGGTGCTCGGCGACCCCGGCCTCCTGGCTGAGGCCGGGCAGGGCGTCGTATTCGCCCATGAAGGCGATGATCGGGCCGCCTTCGCCCCATTCCCCCATCAGCGCGGTCGGGATTCCCGCGACCTTCTCGGTGATGCGAAAACCCTGGTGCTTCAACTCGGCGAGGTGTTCGGCGGACGAGCGGGCCTCGGTGTAGCAGACCTCGGGCATGCTCCACACCCGGTCGCTGAGCTCGATGAAACGGGTCTTGATCGCGTCGACGCCGCGCCAGATCTCGCTGCGGTTGTCCATCTCCGGTCCTTGTCCTTTGCTGCCGATGGGAAGCCGATAGAGGTATCAGCTAAGTTCCCGGGCGCCTAGCGATCCCGGGCGGGAGCAGCCATGCGGCATGCACCAGGCCGAGGGCGAGCGCGTCATCCTTTGAGCAGATGATGCCGCGATTGGATGCAGCGCGGTGATTGCGGCAGCGCAAGGTCAGGCGAAGCGGGACGACCCGTTCTCACATTTCGGAACTATCGCCGTGCGCCGTTACCGGGATCGCCGAGGAACGATCGCGGGCGGGCTTGGTTCTCGCTGCCAGGAGCACGATCGCCAATGCGTGCAGGACCGATCGCGATCACCGTCGCATTGCTGCTGATTCTCGCAGCCGCCATCGTCTTCGCCTATCAGGGGCTGACCCTGCCGGGCGATCCGATGCCGCGAGAAGGATGGATCGCGCTCACGCTCGGCGTGGTGTTTTCGCTCATCGTGGGAATTGGGCTGATGGTGCTGTTGTTCTACAGCAGCCGCAAGGGTTACGACGAGCCGTCACAGTTCCGGGCTGATGATCATCCCGACTGAGACCGCTCAAGCCGGACGCGGCGGATGTTGCGTACGCGGATGCCGGTCGTGAAGCAGCTTGGCGAGCTCGTGCCTCAGATCGTCGTGACCGCGCATCGCCGTCTCGAACAGCGCCTCCTGGATGTCGCGCGGCATGTCGCCCCAGACGCCGATGGCGGCGTTTCCGAGCAGCTCTGCGAATCGCTTGTCGTCCATGCGGCACCTCCGCACGAACTGACGTGCGAGGACGGCAAAGGTTCCAGGCAGGCTATTGCGTGGTGAACAGGACCAAGGCGATCGCGACGGAGAGCGCGACCGCGGACACCGTCCCCGTGGTCGACAGCACGCCCATGCGCCACAGCGCGCCGGCAAAGACGATGATGATCGGCGTCGCGGTGAGGAGGCCGAGCTGCGCTTCGGTCATGGGATCTGCTCCTGACGATGCCGGCTCTTAGCGTGCCTCGCGGGTCCGCTGTTTGCGCGCCGACAAAGAGTCCAACTGACGGTCCGACTAGCCTCTCGACGTTCAACTCGGAGGCAGGGATGTCGGCGCTCGCTTGTGAGCCGGAGCAGGAGGAACGTTGGGGCGTGCTGGATGGTCTGCCCGGCGACGCCATGATGTGGGTGCTGATCCTCAGCGAGCTCGTCGCCTTCGGCCTCCTGCTGGGCGGTTTCGTGGTGACGCGGGCCCTCAACCCCGTCGTGTTCGCGGTCGGGCAGGCGATGCTCGATAGCCGCCTGGCCGCTGTGAACACGGCCGTGCTGGTCACCAGCGGCTGGGCCGCCGCGCGAGCTGCTGCTTCTGCGCGGCACGCCTCGACCGGGAGCGCCCGACGCTGGCTCGGGCTCGCCATGTTGCTGGGTGCCGTTTTCATCGCCGTCAAGCTGACGGAATATGGCGGCGAGATCGCCGCCGGCGCGGGCATGGAGACATCACCGTTCTTCACCCTCTACTTCCTACTGACGGGCTTTCACCTCCTGCATGTTCTGCTCGGCATCGTCATCCTGGCCGTCGTCGGCCGCAGCGCCACCGCCAATGGCGTCGAGACCGGGACCGCCTTCTGGCACATAGTCGACCTGGTTTGGATCGTCATGTTTCCGGTCCTCTATCTGGTCGGTTGAGCCATGTTCCGTGACCGTCTCGATCGGGCCTGGCTTCAACTGCTGGCCCTTGCCATTGCGACGCTTGCGGCGTCGCTGCTGCTGCCGAGCCGATGGCTCGTCGATGCGGCCGCACTGCTGCTCGCATTGGCAAAGGGCAGGGTGATCGTGCTCGATTTTCTCGGCTTGCGCGATGCGCCCGCGCTGTGGCGCGGCCTGCTCACCACGTGGCTGGCGGCTCTCGTTGCGCTTGCCGGGCTCGCGGTCGCGATCCGCGCGCTCATCTGATCGGCCATCGCCGCGCTCGTTGCGCTCCGACAAAGAGCCCCTCGGCATTGCCGGTAGATTGCTTTCACACCATCGAACTTCACCAAACGGAAAGGACGTGTCATGGCGGAACGCCTGACCAAGTCGGCCGCGCGGAACGTCTTTTACGGCGGTTCGGCCTTCTTCTTTGCGATCTTCCTCGGGCTCACAGCGCACAGCCACTACTACATGGTCACGACCTCGACCAATGCGTCGACGCTGTCCGACGGCGTCGCACGCGGCAAGCACGTCTGGGAGAAGAACTCCTGCATCAATTGCCATACCCTGCTCGGCGAGGGCGCCTATTTCGCGCCCGAGGTCGGCAATGTCTGGGACCGCTGGGGCGGCAGACAGGACCCGGCCGCCGCGCGCGAGATGCTGAAATCCTGGATGCAGTCGCAACCCTCCGGCGCTCCCGGCCGCCGGCAGATGCCGCAGTTCAATTTGTCCGACCAGGAGCTCAACGACCTCGCCGACTTCCTGCAATGGGCCGACACGATCAAGCGTCAGGACTGGCCGCCGAACAAGGCCGGCTGAGCCGGCACCCCGCCCCCCCCCGTCATGAGAGAGATCCGCGATGAGATATGAGACCCAGAAGGTCGCGATGCTGTATTTCTACGGCGCGCTGACGCTCTTCCTCGCCCAGGTCATCTTCGGCCTGCTCGCCGGCACCATCTACGTGCTGCCGAACACGCTGTCGGTCCTGCTGCCCTTCAACATCGTCCGCATGATCCACACCAACGCGCTGATCGTGTGGTCGCTGATCGGCTTCATGGGCGCCACCTACTTTCTGCTGCCCGAGGAGACCGAGACCGAGCTCTACAGCCCGCTGCTCGCCAAGATCCAGTTCTGGATGTTCTTCGGCGCGGCGGGGGCTGCCGTGGTCGGTTATCTCTTCCACTACCATGAGGGCCGCGAGTTCCTCGAGCAGCCCTTCATCATCAAGGTCGGCATCGTCGTCGTCTGCCTGATGTTCCTGTTCAACGTCACCATGACAGCCCTTAAGGGCCGCAAGACCACGGTAACCAACATCCTGCTGTTCGGCCTGTGGGGCGTGGCGATCTTCTTTCTGTTCGCTTTCTACAATCCGGCCAATCTCGCCGTCGACAAGATGTACTGGTGGTACATCGTCCATCTCTGGGTCGAGGGGGTCTGGGAGCTGATCATGGCCTCTATCCTGGCCTTCCTGATGATCAAGCTCAACGGCATCGACCGCGAGGTGGTCGAGAAGTGGCTCTACGTGATCATCGGGCTCGCGCTGTTCTCCGGCATCCTCGGCACCGGCCATCATTTCTACTGGATCGGCGCCCCCGGCTACTGGCAGTGGATCGGCTCCTTGTTCTCCACCCTCGAGGTCGCGCCGTTCTTCACCATGGTGATCTTCACGGTGCAGATGACGCTCAAGGCGGGACGCAGGCATCCGAATCGCGCCGCGCTGCTGTGGTCGGTCGGCTGCTCCGTCATGGCGTTTCTCGGCGCCGGCGTGTGGGGCTTCCTGCACACGCTGTCCAGCGTGAACTACTACACCCACGGCACCCAGGTCACCGCTGCGCACGGCCACCTCGCCTTCTTCGGCGCCTATGTGATGCTCAACCTCGCCGTGATGGCCTATGCCGTGCCGCAACTGCGCCAGCGTGCGCCCTACAATCAGTGGCTCTCGATGGCGAGCTTCTGGATCATGTGCACGGCGATGATGACGATGACCTTTGCGCTGACCTTCGCCGGCATCATCCAGGTGCATCTGCAGCGCGTGCTCGGCCAGAGCTACATGGACGTGCAGGACCAGCTCGCGATGTTCTACTGGGTGCGGCTCGGCTCCGGTGTGTTCGTGGCGATCGCGGCGCTGATGTTCGTCTGGGCCGTGCTGGTGCCCGGCCGCGCCAAGGAGCCCGTGATCCCCGGCGCGCTGCAGCCGGCGGAGTGAAATCCCGCAGGCGGCGGCCTCGATGCCGCCGCCCGCATCCCCCGATTCGGAGAGTGATCATGAAGCCCGCGCTGCACGCGATCGATACCGCCCCGTCGTTTCCCTCGTACACGCCGACCGGCAATGAATGCGCGCTGTTCGAGCATGCGTTCCGGCATCGCCTGCCGGTGCTCCTGAAGGGCCCGACCGGCTGCGGCAAGACCCGCTTCGTCGCGCACATGGCGGCGCGGCTGGAACTGCCGCTGCACACGGTGGCCTGTCACGACGACCTCACCGCCGCCGATCTCACCGGACGCTATCTGCTCAAGGGCGGTGACACCGTCTGGACCGACGGCCCGCTGACCCGCGCGGTGCGCGAGGGCGGCATCTGCTATCTCGACGAGGTGGTCGAGGCCCGCAAGGATGTGACGGTGGTGCTGCATCCCCTCACCGACGACCGCCGGATCCTGCCCTTGGAGCGGACCGGCGAGGAGCTGATCGCGCCCGACGGTTTCATGCTCGTGGTGTCCTACAATCCGGGTTATCAGTCGCTGCACAAGGCGCTCAAGCCGTCGACACGGCAGCGCTTCATCGCCATCGAATTCGGCTTCCTGCCCGCCGAGCAGGAGATCGCGGTGGTCGCCGCCGAGAGCGGGCTGCCGCCGGAGCGCGTTCGGCCGCTGGTAGCGCTCGCGCATCGCCTCCGCGCGCTGCAGGGCCATGACCTGGAGGAGGGCGTCTCGACCCGGCTCCTGGTCTATTGCGCAACCCTGGTTGCGGCTGGCACGCCCGTCGCCGACGCCGTGCTCGCCGCGATGATCGAGCCGCTCACCGATGACGCCGACGTCAAGGCCGCTTTGCGCGAGGTCGCGCGTGCCGTGATCGGGTGAGTCATGCTCGACTTTCTCGAACTGGAGGAGACCGTCGGCCGCGCCTGGCACCGCATGGTCGGCACGACCTCGAGCTATCCGGTCCATCCGGATCAGGCCGTCGCGCTGAACGAGATCAGCGGCCGCATCGCCGTGATGTTCCGCGCGCTGGGCGGCGAGAGCGGCGTGCAGGTCGCCGGAGCCAGGGCGCGCAAGTCGGGCCATCGGCTCGGCTGGCGCCAGCGCATTGGCCTCGGCGACGAATGCCTCGATCAGGCCGGGCGCGACGGCGCCACCGTGTTCCTGCCGGAGACCATCGCTTTGCTGCCGGATCGCGCGCTCAATGCACAGCTCTATCACTGGCTCGCGGCGTGGTTCGCGACCATGGCGGTCGAGCCGATCGCGGAGCGCGATCCGCTGCGGCATGATCTGCTGGCGCTGCGCCGGGCCTGTGAGACGACCTCGCTGGTGCTGGCGCGCTTTGCGGGACTGGCGCGCACGCATGCGCAACTCGCCGAAGCGCTGGCTGCGGCGCGGCCGCGGCGGCCGCTGCCTCGGCTCGAGCAGCAGGTCGAGCATATCGTCATGGCGCTGCTCGGCGCCGGCGCGCCGCCCAAGGGCGCGCTGTGGAATGCGGTCATCGCCGGCGGCGCGTTGCCGGAGGCCGCCCCGCCCGGCTATCGGCCGTTCTTGCCGTGTCCGCTATGGGGCGATTGCTGGAGCCGCGATGCCGTTGCCGCGGCGCGCGAGGACGACGAGACGCAGACGCCCGCGGAGCAGGAGGGGGCACCCGACACCCGCAAGCGCTTTGCGCGGCGCGAGCGCGACGACACGGCCAAGCGCGATCCGTTCATTCTCAACCGCTTCGAGAAGATCCTGGCGATGGCGGAGATGGTCAATGTCGATCGCCCTTCCGACGATACCGACGATGACGATGCCCGCAAGGCCGCCGACGATCTCGATGAGCTCGCGATCGCCAGGCGCAAGGGGCGTCCGGCGAGCAAGCTGAAATTCGATCTCGACCTGCCGCCCGAGGCGGTGGACACGGCCCGTCTCGGCAGCGGCCGACTGTATCCCGAATGGAATTATCGCGGCGGCGCCTATCTGCCGGACCATTGCCGCGTCGTGACCGGCGACGCCGCTGAGGCGGGCGAGGCGTGGGCTCCGGACGATGCGATGCGCCGGCGCATCCGCAGCGTACGGCGCAGGTTCGAGACCTTGCGGCCGCGTCACGAGGTGATGCGCGCGCAGGCCGACGGCCACGACCTCGACATCGACGCGCTGGTGCGCGCGCGCTGCGATCTCAATGCCGGCCATGGCGGACTTGATCGCGTGCATCTGGCGATGCGCCCGCTCGCGCATGATCTCGCGGTGACCCTGCTGGTGGACGTCTCCCTGTCCACCGATGCGTGGATCGACGGCGTGCGCGTGCTCGACGTCGAGAAGGAGGCGCTGCTGGTGCTGGCGCATGGGCTGTCGGCCTGCGGCGACAGCCACAGCATTCTCACCTTCACCTCGCGGCGCAACTCATGGGTCCGCCTGGAGACCGTGAAGGCATTCGGCGAGCCGATGAGCGGGCGGGTCGAGCGCCGTATCGGTGCGCTTAGGCCCGGCTACTACACGCGCATCGGCACGGCGGTGCGTCACGCCGCCGGCGAGCTCGCCGAGCGACCCGAGCGCAAGCGTCTGCTGCTGGTGCTGACCGACGGCAAGCCGAACGACGTCGATCACTATGAGGGACGTTTCGCGATCGAGGACACGCGCAAGGCGGTACAGGAGGCGCGGCGCGGCGGCGTCGCCGTGTTCGGCGTGACCATCGACGCGTCGGCGCAGTCGTATTTTCCGACCCTGTTCGGCCGCGGCGGCTACGGCATCGTCGGCAACATCAGGCGACTGCCTGCAGCACTGCCCGCGCTGTATCGGCAGATTGCCCACTGAGGTCGGACGCTGGTTGCGAGTTGCGAGCTATTTCTCACCTTTCGGGAGCTTGCCCCCCTTCAGGTCGCCGGCTCGCGCAGATTTCGCAACGGCACCGGCAAATGACCCATCAGCTTGTCGAACTCGCCGGGGTCGAGCTTCTCCCAGAGAATCTCGAAGATGCCGCGTGCGGCCCTGAGCGGATCGACCGGAAATTGTGGCGGCAACTGACGGAAGATGTCATCGACGAAATATTCGAGATGGCGGTCCTTGGTCGGCGTCGCCGCGTGATGCCAGCCTTCGTAGTAGATGCCGCGAATGAGCAGCGGCAGCTGCGCGCCGAAGTTCACGGCGGTCGCCATCGGCAGGCGGTCGCGCAGCACATGCAGCACCGCGCGCAGCGCGTTGTAGGCCTGCTGTCGGCTCGAGAGCGCGAGGCGCTGCTCGATGGCCTTCAGCCAGATGTTGGTTTCCTGGACGGTGTGATCCAGAGCCGTCACGCCGATCTCGCTCATGTGATTCTCCGTGAATGCTGCACAAGGACCGTTCGCGGGACGCCGAACGAGGCAACAGCGACGACTGATTCGCTAGGGAGCCTTGTGAGTAGGCGGCGCGTTCTCAGCGAGGATGTTGATCTGCATCAACGCGAGTGTTGTGGCCGATCGTGAGGTAAATGGAGGGTCAACCGCGCCGGGCCGCCGTTGACGGTTCCCGCTCATCTGCGCCGAGCTGCCGACAGGGATACCGGGCGGCGGGCGCGGCATCCGTGATCTCACGGGGATCGGGGTTCACACTGACAAACAGCAGGACAGCACATCGCGATCTCGCGGCGCAGGTTACGCCCGAGGCTTGCATGACGTCACCCTCTTCAAGTGAGAGGGCGCAGGGAAGGCCGGGAGCTCGCCGCCCCCATGGCCCCCGTGCGGAAAGAATGCACGGGGCAGGAACCACAGGTTCGGCTGAGACATCCCGGCCTTCCCTGCGCGATGGTGTTACGGCTTATACGCATTCTCCCCGGTGAACGGGCTGTCTTGCCACCGTCACCCGCGTGAGGCTGAAACCTCGTCACGAGCTTGACGCCAGCGTCGCGGCGCCAGGACCATGCGATTTCGCCGTCCGCGCCGTGCCGTTCGTCCGCAGGCATGACACCCGCTGCGACACGTCGCGTCCATCGCATCCCGCACTCCACGTCTCGTGACGTTCGCGACACGCCCCTCTTCATGAGGCGGGATGCGCGAAATGTCGTCCCGATTTGCCCGACGGCGCAAGCGGTTTATCTGCGGCAGACTGGCACGACGGGCAATTCGCGCATGGCGGTCATGCTGAGTCATTCATTCGATGGCGCCGGGATTTTGCGTGACCTCGCTCAGTTGGAGCGCACATCTCATGCTGGAATCGGGCTTATGCCTTCGAGGCGGCGCGAGGTGAGCGCTGCGGGCACTGAGAGACATGCGACCACAGCGCTCGTCGTTCGCGGTGGCGAGCATGACTCCGAGCGTCCGGAAAGCTCACAAATCTGGAACTCGCGCGACTCGTTCGCAGTGAACATCCCGAGATCATCGCGGGCCGGCGCTGCGCCGTCAGGTTGAACCGTAATCGTCCTGCTTGTGAAGAACACGTCTTCGCTTGCTCGTCGCGACAGACTCACCTTACATCGGAGTCGTCCGAGGCGGAGAGATCGCGTCTCGACACCCCTTCAACTCACGAATCGACGTCGGCTCGCAATGCTCAAGTCTGCCCAAGAGAAGTCTGTTCACAACAAGCCTGCTCAAGACAAATCCGGCAAAGACCTTCCGCTGACCGGCTATGCCGTCGTGGTCGATGGTCAGATCAAGACCGAGTTCAAGACAAAAGAGGGCGCGCACAACGGCGCGCATGACCTGAAGCGCCGGTTTCCGATGTTGCAGATCAGGGTGTACGACGCGGAGACGAAGCAGACCCACGACATCGAGTTGGCGCGGGTGTGAGTCGGCCTGCCGTGCGGGTCCTGGTGTCGTGAGGACGCAAGGCCGTTGCATCTTGTTGAGGTCATCGCAATCGTTGTCGATGTTTGAGTGTATGGAAAGCAGCTCCTGATCTAGCCGAGGGTGCGGTGCCCGTTACTGCGCCCTCGCCCGTTGTGGGAGAGGGCGCTGTAACTGCAGCCGCGTCGTGGCTGGGGTGCACGCAGACGGCTGTCGCGGCCTGCGCGCAAGATGCGCCGTTGCGGTGTCGGGTGGTATGAGCCAATCTTCCTCATCTCCGACCATGCGAGCAGCCATCATGACAGAAACCGCCTGGAACAGACTTTCCGCCGCAGCGCTTCGCGCGCTCGCGGCGCGCGACGCGATCGTGTTGTTGCCGGTGGCCTCGACCGAGCAGCACGGCCCGCATCTGCCGACGGGCGTTGACGACTTCCTGTGCAGCGAGGTCTGCCGTCGCACCGCGCTGGAGCTGGCTCCAGACTATCCCATCGTGGTCGCGCCGACCGTCTGGTGCGGGCTTGCCGACCATCACGTTCCGTTCGGCGGCACCTTCACCCTCAGTCTCTCCACCTACCACGCCGTGCTTAGGGACCTGTGTCGCTCGATCCTGAATGCCGGCTTCCGCCGCATCGTGATCGTCAACGGCCATGGCGGCAACATTCAGGCGCTGGCCACTCTCACCGGCGAATTGACGCGCGAGCTCAATGCGCCGATCGCGACGACGACCTATTTCATGGAAGGGCGGGAGATGATGGCCGAGGTCCTCGAGGATCAGGAGGGCGTGATGCATGCCTGCGAAGCCGAGACCTCGATGATGATGGTGGTTCATCCCGGCCTCGTCGATGCGGCGAGGCTCGACGCGGCCTTTGGGCCGAGCTTCGACATCATGGGCTCGCTGGTGCCGTCGCTGAAAATGTTCAGATCGTTCGCCGACATCACCACCTCCGGCGTCGCAGGCGATGCGCGCAAGGCATCTGCTGCAAAGGGCGAGAAGCTGCTCGCCGGCTGCGCGGCGGCGCTGGCGGCGCGATTGCGGGCGGGCGAGCCATGGTCGACTGCAACAACTCCGCCGCCAGCCGCAAGATGACAGCGACGCGGAGCATCATCCCGGGAAGCCCGCCGCAGGCAGGCGTTTCGGATGATGGGCCGCAAACGATACGTCCACCGGTTTAATCATGGACGGCAAGCTCAGCCGCGTTCCGCGGAAGCGGCGAGACTCGGAGCCCCGATCGCGTCGACGCAACCGGCGAGACTCCGGCTCGCGTTGCGCACCTCGTTTCGAAACGTCTTCGCCAGATTCGACAGCGGCCTTGCCTCGGACCACAGCACATAGGCCGACACCGTGGTGCAGGGCGTGAACGGCCGTACCACGAGATCAGGCCCGCCCTGACGCGGCGAGAACGGGTCGACCACGGCGACACCGACGCCGGTCGAAGCCAGCACGCAGGCCGTGTTGCAGTAGCGCACTTCGACGGTCGGCTGGAAGTCCGCATCGGCTTGCCGGAAGCTCTCGCGCACGGCTTCGCCGAGGCGGGTGCCGCGTTCGAGGCCGATCAGCGGGAACCCAGCGAGATCCCGCGCTGAAATCACATCGTGGTCCGCAAGCGGATGCCGGGCTGGCATCACGCACACCATTTCGCCGGTGTGCACGACCTCATGGGCGATCCCGGGATGGTCGGACAGTCCGAGCGCGAAACCGAGCTCGGCGACATTGCCGAGCACGCCCTCGATGATGCCCTCGTAGCGGCGCACGTCGAAGAACATTCGCGTCTGCGGCCGGCGCCGCAGGAAGCCTGACAAGGTCGGCGGGATGATGCTGTAGGCGAGCGGCGGCGTGGCGACGATCGACAGATGACCCGTCTTCTGCTCGCGCAGGTCACGCACGCGGTTTTCCAGCCGGGCGTGCAAGGTGAAGATCGCCTCGCTCTCCTCATAGAGCGTCATTGCCTCCGGCGTCGGAAACAATCGGTTATTGACGCGCTCGAACAGGGTGAAGCCGGCCTGGGCCTCCATCGCCTTGAGCGCGTTGCTGATCGCGGGCTGCGACAGCGCCAGCTCTTCGGCGGCGGCGACGGTGGTGTGATGGCGAATGACGGCCCGCAGGATCTCCAGCTGGCGCAGGTTCATGGCATGGTCGTCCTATAAGCCCCGGTGATGGTCTCGGCCAAAATATCATAGCGCGCGGCCGTGTGGGCAGATTGCAAATCCCACGCCGCTTTCGCCAAATGATCCCTTCTTCCAGTGCGCGCATCCAGGCGGCGTTCCGCCTGATCGTTCGGCATGGCGCACAGATCGGAGGCACCATTGAGCCGAATCTTCCGCGCCGCCGCCGCCCAGATGGGACCGACCCAGCGCGCCGACAGCCGGACGCACACGCTGTCCCGCATGATTGCGCTGCTGGATCAGGCCGCCAGCCAGGGCGCGAAGCTGGTGGTTTTCCCCGAGCTCGCCTTCACGACGTTCTTTCCGCGATGGATCCTCGAAGACGAGGCGCTCGACGACCATTTCGAGCGGTCGATGCCAAACCCGGCCGTCGCTGCGCTGTTCGACCGGGCGCGAGAGGTTCGTGTCGGCTTCTATGTCGGCTATGCCGAGCTGACGCCGGACGGACGCCGATTCAACAGCTCCATCCTGGTCGATCCCGACGGCGAGATCATCAGCAAATATCGCAAGGTGCATCTGCCGGGCTCGGTCGAGCCGCGGCCGGGCGCCAGGTATCAGCAGTTGGAGAAGCGCTATTTCGGCTACGGCGATCTCGGCTTTCCAGCGGTGCGCGCCGGCAGCGAATGGGGCGGCGCGATCATGGGGATGATGATCTGCAACGACCGGCGCTGGCCGGAATCGTGGCGCGTGCTCGGGCTGCAGGGCGTGGAGCTGGTCTGCGTCGGCTACAATTCCGCGGCCTACGATCCCAATGGCGGCACCACCGAGGATGCCTCGCTGCGCACCTTCCATTCGACGCTGGTGGCGCAGGCCAACGCCTACATGAACGCGACCTGGGCGATCGCGGTGGCGAAGGCCGGCGACGAGGATGGCAGCGGGCTGATCGGCGGCTCCTGCATCGTCGATCCCGATGGCTGCATCGTGGCGAAGGCGACGACGCTCGCCGATGAGGTCATCGTCGCCGACATCGACCTCGATCTGTGCCGCCAGGGCAAGGACAAGATGTTCAACTTCGCGGCGCATCGCCGGCCGGATCAGTACAAGGTCATCACCGAGCGCGCCGGCGTGGTCGAGCCGGTCGCGCTCGATTAGCCGTTCACATGGGGGAGTGTCGCAGGGTGCGCCGTTCGTCGTTCGCAGGTTTCGTCATCCTCGCCTCGCTTGCTCCGGCGGGGGCCGCGGAGCTGCCCGCCGAGATCAAGCAGGCTGGCGTGCTCAAGCTCACGGTCAACTCGACCTACGCGCCGATGGAATATCACGACCCCGCCACCAACGAGCTGAAGGGACTCGACATCGACCTGGCCAACGAGCTGGCGAAGCGGCTTGGCGTCAAGATCGTCTGGAGCGAGACACCGTTCGCCGAGCTGATCCCATCGCTGCAGACCAGGCGCGCCGACTTCATCATCTCCGGCATCTCCGATCGCGCCTCGCGGCGCGAGACCGCCGACTTCGTCGACTATCTGGTCACAGGCCCGCAATTCTTCGTGCTGGCGGAGAGCGATGCCAAGGTCGCGACCGATCTGTGCGGCAGGAAGATCGGCACCACGCGCTCGACCAGCTTCCCGCAGGAGATCGAGAAATGGAGCAAGGCGGTCTGCGAGGCCGCCGGCAAGCCGGCGGCGCAATATGTGCCGGGGGAGAACTCGATCGATGTCCGCAACCAGCTGAAGCAGGGCCGCATCGAGGCCGCCGTGCAGGGCAGCGAAACCTTGCCCTATGCGCAGTCGCAGGAGACCGGCAAGTATCGCATCGTCGGTGAGCCCATCGCCTTCGGCTACCAGGGCATCATGTTCCGCAAGGATGATGCGGGGCTTCGCGAAGTCGTGACCGAGCAGATCAAGGCGATGATCGCCGACGGCAGCTACAAGGTCATTCTCGACAAATGGGGTCTCGGCGCCAATGCGGTGCGCGAGCCGATGCTCAACGCGGCGCCGCAATGAGCCGCGCCGACGTGCTGGCCGATGGCTTTCCCGACCTGTCGGCGCACAGGATCGCGCGCGAGGCGCATTGGGGCCGCTGGCTTACGGCTGCCGTCATCGTCGTGATCCTGCTGGCGATCGGCCGCGCCTTCGCCAGAGGCCAGATCGAATGGTCTTACGTCGAACGCTTCCTGACCGCCCCGGTGATCCTGCGCGGCATCGTCAACACCATGGTCATGGCGGTCGCGGCGATGGCGCTCGGCATCGCGCTTGGCGTGGTCGTCGCGATCATGCGGCTGTCGCCCAATCCGGTGCTGCGGTCGGTCGCCGCCGGCTACACCTGGCTGTTCCGCGGCACGCCGCTGATCCTGCAGCTGCTGCTGTGGTTCAACCTCGCGCTGGTGTTTCCGACCATCGGCATTCCCGGTCTGTGGAGCGCGCGTGCCGTCGACGTGATGACGCCGTTCCTGGCCGCGCTGCTCGGGCTCGGCATCAACCAGGGCGCCTACACCTCGGAGGTGATGCGAGCCGGGCTGCTGTCGGTCGACATCGGCCAATACGAGGCGGCGCAGGCGATCGGCATGGGACGGCTGCAGGCGCTGCGCCGGATCATCCTGCCGCAGGCGATGCGGGTGGTGATCCCGCCGCTCGGCAACGAGTTCATCGGCCTGGTCAAGGCGACCTCGCTCGCCAGCGTGATCCAGTATCCCGAGGTGCTGCACTCGGCCGAGAACATCTACTACGCCAATTCGCGCGTCATCGAGCTCCTGATCGTCGCCGGCCTCTGGTATCTGCTCGTGGTCTCGATCCTGACGCCGCTGCAGATGCTGCTCGAACGCCGTTTTGCCCGCGGCATCGCGCGGGGACGCTGATGACGCCGCTCGTCGCCATCCGTCAGGTCAGCAAGCGCTTCGGCGAATTCCAGGCGCTCAAGCAAGTCTCGCTCGATGTGTTCGAGGGCGAGGTGGTCTGCCTGATCGGGCAATCCGGCTCCGGCAAGACCACCTTGCTCCGTTGCGTCAACCAGCTGACCACGGCCGACAGCGGCGGCATCTGGCTCGACGGCGCGCTGCTCGGTTTCCGCGAGCAGGATGGCCGGCTGCATCGGCTGTCGGAGCGCGAGATCGCGCGGCAGCGCCTCGCCTGCGGCATGGTGTTCCAGCGCTTCAATTTGTTTCCGCACATGACGGCGCTGGAGAACGTCATCGAGGGGCCGGTGCAGGTGCAGAAGCGTGGACCGGCCGAAGCGAAGGACGAGGCCATGGCGCTGCTGCGGCGGGTGGGCCTCGCCGACAAGGCGGGCTCCTATCCATCGCAATTGTCGGGCGGCCAGCAGCAGCGCGTCGCCATTGCGCGCGCGCTCGCCATGAAGCCGCGGATGGTGCTGTTCGATGAGCCGACCTCGGCGCTCGATCCCGAGCTGGTCGGCGAGGTGCTCAGCGTGATGAAGGAACTCGCGACATCGGGCATGACCATGCTGGTGGTGACGCATGAGCTCGGCTTCGCGCGGGAGGTCGCCGACCGGGTGGTCTACATGGATCAGGGTGTGATCGTGGAGAGCGGCCCGGCCCGTGAGGTGCTGCGCGCGCCGCGCGAGGCGAGAACAAAGGCATTCCTGGCAGCTGAAGTGGGGTGAGGTGATGGGTTTGAAGTCGATCATGTTGGCTGGGTTCATGAGCGCGGCCGTGGCGGGCGCGGCTCTCGCCGCAGAGCTGCCGGCCGAGATCAAGCAGAGCGGCCTGCGCGTCGCGGTGGTGCCGAACTATCCGCCGATGGAGTTCAAGGATCCGGCCACCGCGACCCTGACCGGTTTCGATGTCGAGCTCGGCGAGGCCTTGGCCAAGAAGCTCGGCGTCAAGGCGGTGTGGCAGGAGACCAGCTTCGACCAGTTGATGCCGGGCCTCGCCACGCAACGCTTCGACATCATCCTGACCGGCATGACCGACTACAAGAGCCGGCAGGACACCGCGACCTTCCTCGACTATCTGCGCAGCGGTCCGCGCTTCTTCGTCCAGGCGTCGCGCGCGGCCGAGTTCAAGGAGCCGGCCGCGCTGTGCGGCAAGAAGGTCGGCGCCAGCAGGCGCACGATGTTCCCCAAGGACATCGCCGCCTGGAGCGAGAAGAACTGCGGCGCGAGCCCGATTCAGTTCGTCGGCACGGAAGGCTCGGCCGATGCGCGGACGCAGCTCAAGCAGGGCCGCATTGACGCCGCCGTGCAGGGCAACGAGACCTTGCCCTACATCATGGATCTCGAGCCGAACACCTATGTGCCGATCGGCGCGCCGATCGCCTACCAATATACGGGGCTGGCGACGCCGGTGAAGGCGGAGGAGCTGCGCGAGGCCTTGCGCGACGCGCTGGAGGGCCTGATTGCCGACGGCAGCTACAAGGCGCTGCTGGTGAAGTGGAAGCTCAGCGATAACGGAATCGAGAAGGTGCTGATCAATGCCGGACAGTAAGGCGCTCGCAGGCATTCCGCTCATTCCCGCCAACACCGCGCCGCCGGCGCCGGACTATCCGTGGCCTGAGCCGTATCGCGCGGCCATGTTCCTGTCGTTCGACATCGACGCCGAGAGCGCCTGGACCTCGAAGGATCCGGCGCACGCCGCGCGTCTGGTGACGATGAGCTTCGGTGGCTTCGAGGCGCGCGTCGGCACGCCGAAGCTGCTTGAGCTGCTCGCCGAGCTCGATCTCAAGGCGACGTTCTTCATCACGGGCTGGTCGGTCGACGCGCATCCGGCGATGGCGGAAGCCGTGCTGAAGGCGGGGCACGAGATCGGCCATCACGGCTATCACCATCTGTTGCCCGATCCCGGCGATCCCTTCATCATCGAGGAAATCGAGCGCGGCTTCGAGGCGATCCAGCGCCGGCTCGGCGTCCGTCCGATCGGCTACCGCGCGCCGTTCGGCGAGTTCTGCGAGGAGCTGCTGACAGCGCTGGTGCGGCAGGGCATCATCTACACCTCGTCGTTCCGCGACGACGTCAGGCCTTATCGACACCGTCTCGCCGACGGCAAGCCGGGCACGATCGAGATCCCGGTGACCGCGAGCTATGACGACTGGATGCACGGCCTGTCGGCGCGGTTCTCGCCGCGCTCGATCTTTCCGAAAGAGCATGTGCTGTCGATGTGGAAGGACGAGCTGGACGAAGTCCGCGACTGGGGCGCGATGGTGACGACCGTGCTGCATCCGCAGGTCTCGGGGCGGCCGATGCGTTTCCGCCTGTTGCGCGAGTTCCTGACCTACGCCAAATCGTGCCGGGACGTGTGGATCACGACCGGGGCCGAGATCGCGGCGAACTATCAGCGTCATGAGGCGGCGGAAGCGAAGGACGCATGAGCACGACCGCGATCTTCGGCAGCTACGTGCTGGCGCGCAAGGACGGCGCGCAGGATGTGCTGCGCGACCGTTGGGTGCTGATCGAGGGCAAGCAGATCGCAGCCGTGACGGCCGATAAGCCTGCGGCGGACGAGGTGTTCGACCGGCCCGGCCGCTTCGTGCTGCCGGGCCTGTTGAATCTGCACAACCACATCTTCAGCGAGGCGATCGCACGCACGCTCACCGAGGACGGCAACGGCCGGCGCAACAACAAGAGCATCGTCTACACGGTGCTGCTGCCGCTGTCCAAGCGCGGGGCCGAGATCCTCTCGGCGGAGGAGCGGCTGGCGATCGGCCGCATGGGGGTGCTGCAGCTCCTGAAGGGCGGCGCCACCACGGTCATGGAGCCGTTCCGCAACACGATTCCGGAGCTGTTCGATGCGGCTCTCGAGATGGGCCTGCGCTTCTATGGCGCGCCCTATCTGTTCTCGACATCAGATGCCAAGGCGGATGCCTCCGGCGTCGTGACTTACGCGGGCAATGACGGCGAAGCCGACATGGCAATCTGGAATGCGCTGTATCGGCGCTGGCACGGCCAGGGCGACGGCCGTATTCGTCTCGCGATGAGCCCGCACGCGACCGATACGTGCGGACCGGATCTGTTGCGCGCGGCTGCGAGCCGGGCGCGCGAGCTCGACATTCCCATCACGACGCACATGGCGCAGAGCGCAGGCGAGGTCGCGACCATCGCGCAGCGCTATGACGGCCGCACCCCGGCCGAGTATCTCGATTGGCTCGGCCTGCTTGGTCCAGATCTGCTGGCGGCGCATTGCCATGCCTCGACCGATGCGGACCTTGCGCTGATGGCGGCGCGTGGTGCCGGCGTGCTGAACTGCCCGCGCGTCTTCGCACGCGCCGGCGTCACCGCCGCCTTCGGCCGCTTCGCCGCGCATGGCGTACGCACGGCGGTCGGCACCGACGGCTACAACATGGACCTGCTCGGCGAGCTCAACGCGGCGTCGATGATCTCGAAGATCGCGCTGGGAAGCGCCGAGACCGCGAGCGCGCCGGAACTGATCGACGCGGTCACGGCGACCGCCGCCGCGATGATCAAGCGGCCTGATCTGGGCGTAATAGCACAGGGTGCGACCGCCGATCTCACCGTCATCGACATGACCCATCCGCATCTCCAGCCGCTGCACGATCCCCGCCGCGGCCTGATCGCCCTCGCCAACCGCGCCAACATCGACCAGGTGATGGTCGACGGCCGGCTGCTGATCCACGACGGTCGCTATCTCCACGGCAACGAGGCGGCCATCATGGCCGCAGGTACTGCTGCGATCGAGAGGATCTGGGCGCTGCCAGAGGCGCAGGCCGCGTTCGCCGGCTGACCGCTGCTACCTCGTGCCGTAGGCGCGGTCGCCGGCGTCGCCGAGGCCGGGAACGATGAAGGCGTCGTCGTCGAGGCCCTCGTCGATCGCGGCGGTCCACAGTGCGACATCGGGATGCAGGCCGCGGACGCGCTCGACGCCCTCGGGCGCCGCGATCATGCAGACCATGCGGATGTCCTTGGCGCCGCGCTCCTTGAGCCGGTCGACCGCGGCGACCGCGCTGTTGCCGGTCGCGAGCACCGGTGTGACGACGACGGCGAGACGCTCCTGCAGGTCGGACGGCGCCTTGAAGAAGTACTCGACGGCGGTGAAGGTCTGCGGCTCGCGGTAGAGGCCGATATGGGCAACGCGCGCGGTCGGCACCAGGTCGAGCATGCCGTCGACGAAGGTGACGCCGGCGCGCAACACCGGTACGAACACCAGCTTCTTGCCGGCGATCTTGGCCGACTGCATCCGCGCCAGCGGCGTCTCGATCTCGACCTCCGTGAGCGGCAGGTCACGCGTGACCTCGTAGCACAGGAGCATGCCGATCTCCTTCAAGAGCTCGCGGAACGACTTGGTCGAGATCGACTTGTCGCGGATCAAGGTCAGCTTGTGCTGCACCAGGGGATGATCGACGACCGTGACGCCTTCCATGGCTTTCATCTCCGAAGCGTAGGGTGGGCGAAGGCGCGAAGCGCCGTGCCCACCTGATATTAGCTCAGCTTGGAATGGTGGGCACGCTGCGCTTTGCCCACCCTACAGGCACTTCATCAGTTTCGTCATTGCGAGCGGAGCGACGAAGCAATCCAGACTTCCTTCCTGGCCCTGGATTGCTTCCGCCGTCGCCCTTCGGGCTATGGCGGACAAATCGCTTCGCTCGCAATGACGGAGGCGCAAGATCGATGAGTTTAACCTCAACCCCCCTTAAAACACCGTGCCGTCGCTGATGATGGTCAGCGGCGGCGAGCCGTCCGGGCGGCGAGCGAAGGCGAGCTTGCGGCCGGCGCCCCAGCTGCCGCCTTCGAGGATTCGCGCCAGCGGCAGCTGCTCCGCGGTCTGGCCGGTGCGCTGACGGATCAGCAAGGCCAGACGGTCGAGCAGGGCGACGGTCAACGCGCGCCATTCCACCACCAGCGGCGAGTCGACTGCATGGGCGCGCGCGGCATCGGCAGGGTCGCGCAGCACCAGCACGCCGCCATCGACGAACAGGCCGCCATTGCGGTATTCGGCAAGGCCAGTGAGGCCGTCGATGTTCTCGACCACCAGGCCCGCGCGCTGCAACGGTTCGATCAGCGAATAGCTCAGCCATTGCGACAGCTTGTGCAGCGGGACGAGACCGCTGGTCGCGTCATCGGTGACCAGGGAAGCATGGCGCCAGCAGTCGCCGAGCGCGATGCCTTGCAGCGTCAGCCGCGACGGCCAGATCGGGCCGAGCTGCAGCAGCACCTGCTGCAGAATGTCAGCGGCCTGGAGGTGGCCGCCGGTCGCACCAGCGGCGAGCTGATCGAACAGACCGCCGGGACGTGGGGTATCTTTCCGACCGAAGATCTCCGGCTTTGCAGCCGTGACCTCGCCTAGCCGGCGCAGCAGCGCAACGCGGCCTTCGAGTCCGACCAGCGGATTGTCGGCGCTCACCTGGAAGCCGCGTTCGAGATCGGCGACGATGATGTGCTGCAGCCTCGCGGCGTCGGCCCGCAGCGGATGGCTTGCATCGGCCGAAAACGCACCGCGTGCGAACATGTCGAGGCTCGCCAGTGCCAGCCCTTCGGAGCGGCCGATACGCGTGTCGCTTATGACATCATGGTAACGCCACGCCGCGCCGGCGCCCGCGTCGAGCAGCACGCTGGTGATGGCGAGATCGAACTCGGCGCGCGCCCGTGAGGCCGCATCATTCCACTGAATCTTGTCTGCGACAGCGGCCCAGCGATCGACGCCGCCGACCACGAAATGCCGCCAGCGCGAGTGGAACGGCACCTCGCCATCGGGATAGGCCTTGCTGGTGACGTCCAGCACGAGGTCGGCGATCGCATCGAGCTTGCCGATCTCGACCCGAAAATGCGACAGCTTGTCGGCAAGACCGAGCGCCAGCATCTGATGCGCACGCTCGCGCACTGCGCGGGCCGAGAGGAGGTAGGAGACGTCGTCCATGAGCTCAGGCTTCGCTCAGTATTTCTCGAGCGGCCGGCCGACGGTGTCGCCGAGCGCCTCGGGCTTCTGCGGCTCCAGCGAGAAATAGCCGGCCGCCTTCTTGGCCGCGATCTCGACATGGGCATCCGCCGGAATCAGCTCGTCCGGGATCGGCACGCGCTCGACGATGTCGACGCCTTGGCCCACCAGTGCGTCATGCTTCATGTCGCTCATCGAGATGAAGCGGTCGATGCGTTTGATGCCGAGCCAGTGGATGACGTCAGGCATCAACTGCTGGAAGCGCGCATCCTGCACGCCGGCGACGCATTCGGTGCGCTCGAAATAGGCCGCCGCGGCGTCGCCGTCCTCCTGGCGCTTGCGCGCATTGTAGACCAGGAACTTCGTCACCTCGCCGAGGGCGCGGCCCTCCTTGCGGTTGTAGACGATGATGCCGAGGCCGCCGTTCTGCCCGGCCGCGACACATTCCTCGATGCCATGGATCAGATAGGGGCGGCAGGTGCAGATGTCGGAGCCGAACACGTCGGAGCCGTTGCACTCGTCATGCACGCGACATGTAATCTTCGTCCGGCTGTCATTGAGCTTGTCGACGTCGCCGAACAGATAGACCGTGGTGCCGCCGATCGGCGGCAGGAACACCTGCAGGTCGGGCCGGGTCACCAGCTCCGGATACATGCCGCCGGTCTGCTCGAACAGGCCGCGGCGCAGATTGGTCTCGCTGGTGCCGAACCGCGCGGCCACGCCGGGCAGGTACCACACCGGATCGATCGCGATCTTGACCACCGACACGCTGCTGTTGGCGTGCACGACATCGCCATCATGAACGAGGCGCTTGGCCGCGAGCGCCGCATGCAGCTCCGGCAGCTCGATGCGCGCCTTGGTCACGGCGATCGTCGGCCGGATATCGATTCCTTCCGCGATCTCGCCGCCGAAATTCTCGGCGACCAGATGGCCCCAGGGATCGAGCGCGACGATCTTCGCCGGATCGCGCCACTGCGCGAACGGGCCGATGGTAGCGGCGGGATGGGTGTTGGTGAGATCCGGACGGCGGATCGGATCGAGCGCACCAGATGATACCGCGAGCGCGCGGTAGACCGTGTAGGAGCCGCCATGGCTGCCGATCACGTTGCGGTCCTGCGGACGCGACACCGTGCCGATGATCGGGCCGCGCTCGCGCGCGCTCTCGGCGCCCCAGTGGAGCGGGAAATTGTGCTTGGCGCCTGGCACCGGGTGCGAGGTCAGGCGAATGTGATCCGTACGGTTGGAGCGAGTCATCGGACAGCTACCCCCAAAACGGCAACGGCCCGCCTTGACGACGGGCCTGAGCAGAACGAGTTCACGTTTTCCATGCATCAATATAGCAGTTTTTCCCCGGCAAACAAGTGGTTCCCGGCGGCCGTCTATTTGTAAACGAATGGTATCGAGCGCTGGCCGCGCGTTGCGGCGGACGGGCCTTGGCATGGCGCTTGCCTTTTCGCAGCCGGGCCGCCAGCTTGGCGCGCGTATGGAATCCCTGGCGGCAGCATGGACCTGATCATTCGCAACGCGATGCTGGCGCAGCAGGGCGAACTGCGCCGCGCCGATATCGGAATTTCCGATGGTGTCATCGCGGCGATCGCGCCGTCGCTGCCAGCCGACGGCGCGGAGCGCGACGCGGAGAATTGCCTCGTCGTTCCCGGCTTCATCGAGACGCACATCCATCTCGACAAGACTTGCATCCTCGACCGCTGCACCATCCGCGACGGGACAGTCGCCGAGGCGGTGCGCGAGACCGCGGCCGCGAAGCGCAACTTCACCGCTGATGATGTCTACGCGCGAGCGAAGCAGACGGTGGAGCGCTGCGTCAGCCATGGCACGATGCGCATGCGCACCCATGTCGAGCTCGATCCCGGCATCGGCTTCATCGGCTTCGAGGCGATCCGGCGGCTCGCGCTGGATTATGCCTGGGCGCTCGATCTCGAGATCTGCGTATTTCCGCAGGAAGGTCTCACCAATTATCCCGGCACCGAGGAGCTGCTGATCGAAGGCCTGCGCCGCGGCGCGCGAACCATCGGCGCCGCCCCGTATTTCGACACCGACCCGCCGGCGCAGATCGACCGCATCTTCGCGATCGCGCGCGAGCACGACGTCGACATCGACATGCATCTCGATCTCGCCGAGACGCTCGATCACATGCAGATCGAATATGTCTGCCGCAAGACCGAGGAGTATGGCTGGGGCGGCCGCGTCGCCGTCGGTCACGTCACGCAGCTGTCGCTACTGCCGCCGCAGCGCTTCAAAGCCATCGCTGCGCAATTGGCCAATGCCGGGGTCGCCGTCACCGTGCTGCCCTCGACCGACCTGCATCTGATGGGTCGCCGGCAGGATCATGCGATCCCACGCGGCGTCGTCCCCCTGGAGCCGCTACGCGCTGCGGGCGTGACCTGCTCGCTCTCGACCAACAACGTGCTCAACCCGTTCACGCCCTATGGCGACGGCTCGCTGATCCGCATGGCCAATCTCTATGCCAATGTCTGCCACGTCTCACGCCCTGACCATCTCGCCGCCTGCCTGGACATGGTGACCCATGATGCGGCCCGGCTGATGCGTCTCGACGACTATGGCATCAGGGTCGGCGCGCCTGCCGATCTGGTCTGCATCGATGCGTCGACGCCGACCGAGACGGTGGCGACCCTGGCGCAGCCGCTATGGGGCCTCAAGCGCGGCCGGCCATCGTTCTCGCGGACGCGGCCGTTGCTGCATCGGCCGGGGTGACGCTAGAGTTAGAATAGGAGACCAACCATGCGCGTGATCAACGTTGCCGCCGCCCAGATGGGGCCGATTCAGCGCGCCGACAGCCGCGAGGCGGTGGTGGCGCGCATGATCGCACTGCTGGACGAGGCCAAGCGCCGGGGGGCCGATCTCATCGTCTATCCAGAGCTGGCGCTGACGACGTTCTTTCCGCGCTGGTACATGGAGAATCAGGTGGAGGTCGATAGCTGGTTCGAGCTAATGATGCCGAATGCCGCCGTGCAGCCGCTGTTCGATCGCGCTGCGCAGCATGGTATGGCGATGTATCTCGGCTATGCCGAGCTGACGCCGGATGGGCACCACTACAACACCGCCATCCTCACGGATCGCAGCAGCACCATCGTCGGCAAGTACCGCAAGGTGCATCTGCCCGGCCACGAGGAGTTCGAACCGGAGCGCAGCCACCAGCATCTGGAGAAGCGCTATTTCGAGCCGGGTGATCTCGGCTTTCCGGTGTGGCGCGATCTTGGCGGCATCATCGGCATGGCGATCTGCAACGACCGCCGCTGGCCGGAGACCTATCGCGTGATGGGGCTGCAGGACGTCGAGCTGGTGCTGATCGGCTACAACACGCCGTCGGTGAACTCATTGAAGAGCGCCGAGGGCCTGCAGCAGCGCCTGTTTCACAATCGCCTCTCGGCGCAGGCCGGCGCCTATCAGAACTCGTGCTGGGTGGTGGCGGTCGCCAAGGCCGGCGTCGAGGACGGCCATCACCTGATCGGTGGCAGCCTGATCGTCAATCCCGACGGCGAGATCGTCGCGGAAGCCGTGACGGAAGGGGACGAGGTGCTGGTCGTGCCGTGCGATCTCGATGCGACGCGGTTCGGCAAGCAGACGATCTTCGACTTCGCAAGGCATCGGCGGATCGAGCATTACGGGCTGATCACCAGCCGCACGGGCGCGGTGCCGCCGGAGTGAACAACGAGTTTTTTAGCTGCCGGAGCTAAGCAGATCGCAGTTATTGTGCTCGACTCCAGCGACGACAATGGTGTCGTCCCGGCGAACGCCGGGACCCATACCGCGGAAGCTATCGAGGAACGTGACTGTTAGTTGCCTGCCTCACCGCAGCCGGTGGTTATGGGTCTCGGCTCAAGGCCGGGACGACAGCCGTGTGTGAGGCGACCGGTCGGGCAGATCAGCGAATGCAGAGCGCAAGGCTCAGCGCCACTCACCCAGCAAACGCCACCGCGCCGAGCGCCATCGTCACCGCAGCCTGGGTCGGATCGATCACCGGAATCCCCAGCGCCTCCTCTAAGCTCTTCCGGTGCCGCGCCATGCCGGCGCAACCCATCACGATGGCGCCGGCGCCGTCCTCCTCCTTCAGCGCGCGGCCGACCGCGATCATCTTCGCCAAGGTGCCTTCGCCTGACGCCGTCTCCGCCACGGTCATGTCCAACGGCCGTTCCGCGGCCAACCGATCCATCAAGCCCATCTGGCGGAGATAGCGGATGTGGCGGCGGATCGAGCGCTGCGCGATGGCGAGAACGCCGAACGTGTCGGCGCGGGTCAGCGCGGTGAGCACGCCGCATTCGGCGATGCCGAGCACCGGCCGTGCCGTGGCCTCGCGGCAGACATGCAGGCCAGGGTCGCTGTAGCAGGCGATCACGAACGCGCTGGACGCGTTGTCGCCCTCGACGAGACGCCGCAGCGGCAGGGTGACGCTGTCGGCGTCCTTCTGGCTCTCGATGCCGTATGGACCTTCCTTCAAGGTCTCGCAGACGATCTCCGGCCCGTCGGCGAACATCAGCGGCTTGAGCGCCGCCGCCAAGCCGTCGGTGACCACCTGGTTGGAGTTCGGATTGATCACGGTGATGCGCGGGCGGGACATGGGTGCTACCTGCTTCTTCAGTGTTGACGGCGCGTGACAGGCAACCACTATGCCATGGCTGACGCAATGGGGCCGATGCGGTCGTCTCGCGTCCACGGCGTTCCATCTGGCAGAACTAGGAGATCGCGATGACCGAGCCGGCCTATGACCTGATCATCCGGGGAGGGCGCGTCGCCACCACCACCGACACGTTCGAGGCCGACGTCGCGATATCAGGCGAAACCATCACGGCGATCGGCCGCGGGCTCGGCCCGGCCAAGCGCGAGATCGATGCGCGCGGCAAATATGTGCTGCCCGGCGGCGTCGACAGCCATTGCCATATCGAGCAGCTCTCGGCGGCAGGGATCGTCAATGCCGACACGTTCGAGAGCGCCACCACGTCGGCCGCGTTCGGTGGCACCACGTCCGTGATCTCCTTCGCGGCCCAGCATGTCGGCATGCAGTTGCCGCAGGTGGTCGAGGACTATCACGCGCTGGCGCGCAAGGGGGCCGTGATCGACTACGCGTTCCACATGATCGTCGCCGATCCGACCAGGGAGACGCTGGAGCGCGATCTGCCGGCGCTGATCCGCCAGGGCCACGGCTCGATCAAGATCTTCATGACCTACGACCGGCTCAAGATCGACGACGAGCCGCTGCTCGACATTCTCGTCGCCGCGCGCGAAGGCGGCGCCATGCTGTGCGCGCACGCCGAGAACCATGGCATCATCTCCTGGATGGTGAAGCGGCTGCTGTCGCGCGGCTACACCGCGCCGAAATATCACGCCATCAGCCACGCCCGCTTCTCCGAGGCCGAAGCGTTCAACCGGCTGATCGGCATGGCCGCCCTCGTCGATCAGCCGATCATGATCTTCCACGTCTCGACCGCGGAAGGCGCCAAGGTGATCCGGGATGCGCGCGGGCAGGGGCTGAAGGTGTTTGCTGAGACGTGCCCGCAATATCTGTTCATGACGGCTGATGATCTCGACAAGCCCGGCATCGAGGGTGCGAAGTGGATGTGCAGTCCGCCGCCGCGCCGCGCGCCCGATCAGGAGGCGCTGTGGCAGGCGCTGTCGCTCGGCGACCTGCAGACGATCTCTTCCGATCACGCGCCGTATCGGTTCGACGAGACCGGCAAGCTGCGCGCCGGCCCCAACCCCAACTTCAAGCAGATCGCCAACGGCCTGCCGGGCCTGGAGCTGCGGCTGCCGCTCTTGTTCGACGCGATGGTGTCGAAGGGGCGGCTGGGCCTCAACAAGTTCGTCGAGCTGACAGCGACGGCGCCGGCCAAGATCTACAATCTGCATCCGAGAAAGGGCGCGATCGCGATCGGCGCCGATGCCGACATCGCGCTGTGGGATCCGGACAAGCACGTCACGATCAGCGATGCCGCCATGCACGACCTCGCCGGCTACACGCCATTTGCGGGGCGCAGCGTGCAGGGTTGGCCGGTGACCGTGCTGTCGCGCGGCCGCGTCATCGTTGACGGCGGCAGACTGTCGGCCCAGCCCGGCTCCGGCCAGTTCCTCGCCCGCAGCGGTGGCGAGGCTGCGAAGCCGACGGGGCGCCTGGTCGCGGATATGGACCCGGAGCAGAATTTTGGGGCGAAGCTGCTCTAGGCGCGAAGAGCTGTTGGAGTAGCTGATCATGTTGACGCGGTCGCTCCGCTCTTCGCCGTCATGGCCGGACTGGACCCGCGCATCCACGTGCTTCCCAGGATGCCGTCGGACGTGGATGGCCGGGACGGCGCTAGGCCATGACGTGGGGAGAGAGCTGAACGCCCTTCGTCGATCGCTGTCCACGCGAGGAACTCTTTGATGCATGTCCTGATCTTCGGCGGCGCCGGCTTCGTCGGGCTCAACATTGCGCAAGGCCTGCTGGAGCGCGGCCATGCCGCGACGATCTTTGACGCAGCAGGTTTGCCGGCGGCAGCGCAGCGCGCCCTTGCGCCGTATCGCGAGCGTCTGCACCTGGTGCAGGGCGACGTCACCGATGCGAGCGCTGTCGCGGCCGCGATCGGCAATGGTTGCGATGCCGTCGTGATGGGCGCGGCGATCACCGCCGGAGCCGAGCGCGATGCCGCCGACCCCGAGCGCATCCTCGCGGTCAATCTGCTGGCGCAGGTGCCGATCCTGCAGGCGGCGCGCGGCAGCGGCATCCGCCGCGTCATCAACCTGTCCTCGGCGGCGTCCTATGGCGCCAGCGGTCAGCGCTTTGCCGTGCTGGAGGAGACCACACCGTGCGAGCCGGTGTCGCTCTATGCGATCACCAAGTTCGCCTCCGAGCGCGTCGCCGCGCGGCTGTCGGACCTGTGGCAAACCGACGTGATCAGCGTGCGCCTGTCGGCAGTCTTCGGCCCTTTCGAGCGCGCCGGCGGCGTGCGCGACACGCCATCGCCGCAGGCGCTGATCGCGGCCTGTTGCGCGCGCAATGCGCCGGCGCTGCTGAACGAGCCGGGCGACAAGGACTGGGTCTATGCGGTCGACGTCGCCGACGCCGTCCGCCGGTTGCTGGAAGCCGAGAGGCCGCAGCACAGGCTCTACAACATCTCCAACGCAGCCATGTTTACCGCCGAGGCCTGGGGCCGCGCCTTCGCGCAAGGCCGCTCCGGTTTCGTCTGCCGGCTCGCGGAGCAGGGCGAGGCGCCGACGGTGCCGGTGTTTGCTCCGAACCGCGGCCGGCTGTCGACGACGCGATTGGCCGAGGAGTTCGGCTGGCGCGCTCGCTTCGACTGCGCGGCATCGGCCGAGCATTTCGGCCGCTGGTTCGATCAGCACGGGAGAGATTGAGATGAGGCTCGCAGGCAAGGTCGCGATCGTCACCGGCGGCGGCTCCGGCATTGGGCGCGCTAGCGCCGTGATGTTCGCGCGCGAGGGGGCACATCTCGCCCTGGTCGATCGCGACGCTGCGGGCGCGGATGAGACGCTGGCGCTTGTGCGGAGCGCGGGCGGGGATGGCAGCGTCCATGTCGGCGATGTCGGTGACGCCGACTTCGCCAAGGCGACCATCGAGGGCGTGGCCGGGGCACGGTGCCGGCTCGACGTACTGATGACCGCGGCCGGCTTCTCCTGTGGCGGCACCGTGGTCACGACCGATCCTATGGATTGGGACGCGGTGTTCCGCGCCAATGTCGGCGGCACCTGGCTGTGGGCCAAGGTCGCGGTGCCGATCATGCAGAAGCAGAAGGCCGGATCGATCATCACCGTGGCGTCGCAGCTTGCGGTCGCCGGCGGCAAAGGCAACAGCGCCTATATCGCCGCCAAGGGCGCGATCATCAGCCTGACCCGCACCATGGCGGTCGACTTCGCCGCCGATGGCATCCGCGTCAATGCGCTGGCGCCGGGCGCGATCGACACGCCGCTGCTGCGCCGGAGCTTTGCGCGCCACGCCGATCCCGAGCCGGTGCGCGAGGCCTCGCGCCAGCGCCACGCCATGAAGCGTTTTGGCGCGGCAGACGAGGTCGCGGCCGCCGCGCTGTTCCTCGCCAGCGACGAGGCGTCGTTCACGACCGGCATCGTGCTGCCGGTCGATGGCGGCTGGCTGGCGGCGTAGCTCAACGCCTCGCAGTGCCGGATTTCCGATCGCGCCCGCGCAAAATGTCCGCAAGCGCGGCCGCGTTGCGAGACAGTGGCTCGAAGCGTGGCGTCAGCAGATACGCGCGCATCGGAATCTTCGGTGCGAGTGGCCGTGCCGCGAGGTCGGGCCAGGCGCGGCCGCGCAGCACGAATTCGTCGACCACGGCAAGGCCCGCGCCGGCGCGGGCCATGGCGCAGGCGTCGGGCGTGTAGCGCACGATGGTGGTCGGCTCCGGGCCGCCGGCGAGGGCCGATGTGACGATGTGGCCATAAGGCGTCTGCGGGCCGAAGCCGACCAGCGGATAGGGCAGCATGTCCTTCGGCCTGACGCTGCGCAGCTTCGCCAGGGCATGATTGGCCGGCATGATTACGTGCAGCGCGCCCTCCGCGATCGTCTCGACCGCGACTGTCGGCTCGTCGACCGGCAGCACGGTGATGCCGAGATCGGCGCGGGCTGTGCCGACGCGGCTGACGATCTCCAGCAGGGTCAGCGACTCGAACTCGACGCGCAGATCGGGAAAGCGGTCGCGCAGCCGCGCCAGCGCCTCCGGCACCATGCTGTGTCCCGCGCTCGGGCTCGCCACCACGCGGATCGTCCCGGTGCCGCCCGCGCGCAACTCGTCGGCGAGATCGTTGATGCGCGCGACGCCGCGATGGACGTGCTCGACCTCGGCGAACAGCCGCCTGGCCTCCGGCGTCGGCTGCACCCGGCCGCTGATGCGCTCGAACAGCTTGAGCTTGAGGCCATCCTCGGTATAGGCCAGCAGCCGGCTGATCGCGGGCTGCGACACGGACAGCAGCCGCGCAGCGCCGCTGATCGAGCCTGTCATCATGATGGCGCGGAACACCTCGATCTGGCGCAGATTGAGCGGCATGCGACCTCTTGTCTCGCTGCGGATGGCTGTCGATTCTAGCTGCCGCTGCCGTCCCATAACAAGCTGTTATGGGCGGCGGACAAATCGGTATGGTCGGCTCCAGGCTCGCTTTGCTAAGCTTCGCTCGCCGGGTGACATGACTGATGGAGAGAGCGTGAGCGACAGCGAGCGTGTCGATCGCGATTGCGCGTGTTTCATCCGGTGGCCGGCATGAGCGCCGGTCTCGCCGCGCTGACGGCCCAGGTCCGCAGCGATCTTGCCAGGATCGCGCATCCCAGCATGCCATGGCTGACGCCTATCATCGGTCCCGATGGCCGACCTGCGCGCGATGTGTTGATCGTCGGCGGCGGCCAATCGGGTCTTGCCACCGCCTTCGCGCTGCTGCGCTCACGCGTCAGCAACATTCTCGTGCTCGACAAGGCCGAAGCTGGCCGCGAAGGACCGTGGCTCAGCTATGCGCGCATGCCGACCCTGCGCAGCCCGAAAGATTTCACCGGACCGGATCTCGACATACCCTGTCTGACCTATCAGGCGTGGCACGAGGCGAAGTTCGGCGGCGAGAGCTGGCGCAATCTTGACCTGATTCCGCGCGAATATTGGGCAGACTATCTCGCCTGGTATCGCGAGGTGCTCGACCTTCCCGTGCGCAACGGCTGCGAAGTCGTCGATATCGCGCCGGCCGCTGATGGACTGCTGCAGGCGACCGTGCGCAGCAAGGATGGTGAGGCGACGATCTACGCCCGCAAGATCGTGCTGGCGACCGGGCAGGAGGGGATGGGCGACTGGAGCATTCCGGAGCCGCTGCGCGATCTGCCCGCAACGCGCGGCGCCCATTCCGGCGCCGAGATCGATTTCGACAGCTTGCGCGGCCGCCGCGTCGCCGTGATCGGCGCCGGTGCCTCGGCGTTCGACAATGCGGCGGCTGCGCTCGAAGCCGGTGCGGCGCGCGTCGATCTGCTATGCCGCCGCACGGAAATCCAGCTGATCCAGCCCTATCGCTGGCTGACGTTCCGCGGTTTCCTGCGGCATTTCTCCGAGCTCGACGACGTCTGGCGCTGGCGTTTCATGCGCGCGGTCCTCGAGTTGCGCGAGGGCTTTCCGCAGCACACCTATGATCGCTGCGCCCGTCATGCCGCGTTCCATCTACACGAGGGCGCGCCGATCGTGGCCGCGTGCGAGACGTCCGACGGAGTCGTGCTGCGGACACCGCAAGACGAAGTCACAGTCGATTTCGTAGTCAGCGCGACGGGCATCTCGATGGACTTCGCAAAGCGTCCGGAGCTGCAGCGCTTTGCCGCCAACATCGCACGCTGGTGCGATCGCTACACGCCCGACGCCAGCGAGCGCAACGACCGGCTCGGCGCCTTTCCCTATCTCGCCGACGACTATGCGCTGTGCGAGCGTGTGGCTGGCCGGACGCCGTGGATCCGCGACGTCCATGTTTTCGCCATTGCCTCGACGATGAGCTTCGGCGCGTCGGGTTCTTCCATCAATGCAATGACCACAGCGGTGCCGAAGCTCGTGCATGGGCTGACGCGCGGGTTGTTCAAGGCCGACATCGACAAGCATTGGGCCAGCTTCCAGGCCTACGATGTGAAGCAGGCCGAGGTGCGCCGTGGCACGTGAATTGCTGCTGCGCTTCCATCTGATGCGCTTCCATCTGCTGCGCTTGCGTCGCCGGTGACCGCTGGCAGGGTATTTCAGTCCCGGATTTTGAGACCAATGAGGGAACAAGGGCGATGAGTTTCGAGATGTCCAAACGTTCGTTGTTCGCCGCGACCGCCTTGCTCGCGGTGATGCTGGTTGCGCCATCGGCGCATGCGCAGAGCCGCGCCGAGACTCTGCGCTATGTCACCGGTGCCACCGTCAACACGCTCGATCCGAACATTCCGGGCTCGACGCGCGAGGCCTTCGCGCTGTCGATGTCGAGCTACGACCGGTTGGTGTCGTTCGGTCGCAAGCAGCTCAATGGTAAGTGGGTGTTCGATCTCGACACGATCACCGGCGAGCTCGCTGAATCCTATCAGGTCAGCGCTGACGGTTTGAAGATCACCTTCAAGCTGCGCCCCGACGCCAAGTTCCAGGACGGCTCGCCGGTGACGGCCGAGGACGTCAAATGGTCGCTCGACCGCTGCGTCAGCGCGCCGATCCTCGGCAAGGCGCAACTGCTGACGGGCTCGCTGACGTCGGCCGATCAGTTCAAGGTCATTGATCCCCTGACGTTCGAAGTGACCTTGCCGAAGCCGGACAAGCTGGCGCTGCCGAATCTCGCGACCGTCTATCCGATCATCATCAACTCCAAGCTGGCCAAGGCGCATGCGACGGCTGAAGATCCCTGGGCGCTGAACTGGACCAAGGAGAACGCGGCCGGCAGCGGCGCCTACATCGTCGAGACCTTCAAGCCCGGCGAGCAAGTGATCGCCAAGCGCAACGAGGCCTGGAACCGCGGCACGCCGGACAAGCCGGCGGCGTTCAAGCGCCTGATCATCCAGTCTGTGCCGGAGCCGGCGACGCGCGCCAACCTTGTCGAGCGCGGTGATGCCGATCTGGTCATCGATCTGCAGGCGAGCGACGTGCAGTCGCTGGAAAGCAAGGGCAAGCTGAAGGTGATCTCGACGCCGCAATACAACGCGGTGACCTTCATCTCGATGAACAACACCATCCCGCCGTTCGACAACGTCAATGTGCGTCGCGCCGTCGCCTCCGCGCTGCCCTATGACGACATGTTCAAGGCGGCCTTGTTCGGCCGCGGCGCGCCGCTCTACGGCGCGACGTGGGCCGACGGCAAGCCGCCGAGCGGCGGCTATCCGATCCCGCAGCCGATCAAGCTCGATCTGGAGAAGGCCAAGGCCTATCTGAAGGACGCCGGCATGGCGGACGGCTTCTCCACCACCTTCAGCTTCAATGTCGGCCAGGCGGCGACCGCCGAGCCGATGGCCGCTTTGGTCAAGGAATCGCTCGCCAAGATCGGCATCAAGGTGGACATCCAGAAGCTGCCGGATGCGCAGATGTCGACCGCGATCAACGAGAAGAAGCTGCCGTTCTTCACCGAGGGCATCGTCGCCTGGCTGCCCTCGACCGACTACTTCTATCGCAACTTCTACACCGGCAAGCAGCGCTGGAACTACTCCTCGACCGACAATGCCGAGCTGGAGAAGATCGCGCAGGAGGCGCGCTTCGAGGCCGACAAGGCGAAATATGAGGAGCAGGGGAAGGCGCTCAACGCCGTCCATTTCGACCAGATGTTCCAGATCCCGATCTGGCAGGCGGCGCAGGACGCGGTGATGCAGCCGACGGTGGATGGCTATGTCTACCAGTTCACGCGGCAGGTCGATTATCGTAACCTGAGCCGCAAGTAACGGGGACGGCTGATAACCATGGGCACGATCGGCGCAACCTTGGCTCGGGCGGGACGGCGCTTCGTCTCGTCGCTGCCGGCGCTGTTCGGCGTCCTGGTGTTCACCTTTCTCTTGATGCGCGTGCTGCCGGGGGACCCGGCCGTGTTCTTTGCCTCCGGTCCCAATGCCGGCCAGGAGGAGATCGAGGTGATCCGCCGGCAGCTCGGGCTCGACAAGCCGCTGCCGAACCAGCTCGCGATCTATCTGTACGACGTCGGCCGCGGCAATCTCGGCCGTTCGATGATGACCGGGCAGGCCGTTGCCAAGGACCTCAAGGAGCGGCTGCCGGCCTCGCTGGAGCTGACGTTGACCGCGTTGCTGATCGCGCTGGTCTCGGCGGTGCCGCTTGGCGTGCTCGCAGCGCTCCGGCCAGGGTCGCTGGTCGATCACGGCGTGCGGCTGTTCTGCTCGCTCGGCGTCTGCGTGCCGACCTTCGTCTCCGGTCTGCTGCTGATCTACGTGTTCTATTATCTGCTCGGCTTCGCGCCGGACCCCACGGGCCGCATCGACATCTTCGCCACGCTGCCGCCGCAGCGCACCGGTTTCCTGATCATCGATTTCCTGCTCGCCGGCGATCTCGAGGGCTGGTGGGCGGCGGCGCGGCAATTGATGCTGCCGGCGCTGACCATGGCGCTGTTCGTGATCGCGCCGCTGGCGCGGATCACCCGCGCCTCGATGCTGGTGTCGCTCGGCAGCGACTTCGTGCGCACCGCGCGCTCGGTCGGGCTGTCGTGGTGGCGCATCGTCGTCACCTATGCGCTGCGCAACGCGATCCTTCCGGTGATCACCATCGCAGGCATCGTATTCTCGACCATGCTCGGCGCCAACGTGCTGGTGGAGAAGGTGTTCTCCTGGCCGGGCGTCGCCTCCTACGCGCTCGATGCGCTGCTGGTGTCGGACTACGCGCCGGTGCAGGGCTTCGTGCTGCTGATGGCGACGATCTTCGTGATCGTCAATCTCCTGGTCGATCTGCTCTATGGCATCGCCGATCCCAGGGCGACGGTGGCGTGAGCATGAGCACGATCGAGACCGCGTCGACCCTGCGCCATACCGCGTTCGTGCTACGCGGCAATCCGGTCACCGCCGTCGCAGCCGGCGGCGCGCTGCTGCTGGCACTGATCGCGATCTTTGCGCCGTGGCTCGCGCCTTATGATCCGGTCGCGTCCGAGGTCTCCGCCGCGCTGCAGCCGCCGAGCGCGGCGCACTGGTTCGGCACCGACCAGCTCGGCCGCGACGTGCTGAGCCGCCTGATCGTCGCGAGCCGGCTCGATCTTACCATCGCGGTGACGGCGGTCGCCGTGTCCTTCGCGCTCGGGTCGGTCGTCGGCGCGCTGTGCGGCTATGCCGGCGGCCGGCTCGACAAGGCGGTCGGCCGCTTCGTCGACGTCCTGATGGCGTTCCCGCTGTTCGTGCTGGCGATGGCGATGGTCGCCGCGCTCGGCAACCGCGTCGAGAACATCGTGATCGCGACCGCGATCATCAATCTGCCGTTCTACATCCGCTTCGCCCGCGCCGAAGTGAACATCCGCCGTAATCTCGGCTGGGTCGAGGCCGCGCGGGCCTGCGGCGAGAGCCACATCGCCGTGGTGCTGCGCTTCCTGCTGCCGAACGTGCTGCCGGCGATGGCGGTGCAGATCTCGCTCAATCTCGGCTGGGCCATTCTCAATGCCGCGGGCCTCTCCTTCATCGGCCTCGGCGTCAAGCCGCCGACGCCGGAATGGGGCATCATGGTCGCCGAGGGCGCACGCTTCATCTCCACGGGGCGCTGGTGGCTGGTGGCGTTTCCCGGACTTGCGCTGATGAGCGCGGTGCTGTGCTTCAATCTGCTCGGCGACGGCCTGCGCGACATCCTGGATCCCCGGATGCGCACGTGATGTCTCGTCAAAACCAAGCAGAGCCGGGCGCATCCGAGGATGCGCACGTGACGGCGCCGCTGCTCGAGGTCGAGAACCTCAAGGTGACCTTCTCGACTCGTCGCGGCCTCGTCGAGGCGGTGCGCGGCGTGTCGCTGTCGCTGCAGCCCGGCGAGATGCTGGGCCTTGTCGGCGAGAGCGGCTCCGGCAAATCGGTGACCGGCTTTGCCATCACCCATCTGCTCGACAAGGCCGGCCGCATCACCGATGGCTGCATCCGCTTCAAGGGCCAGGACATCACCCGCGCCGGCGGCGCCGATCTGCGCAGCCTGCATGGCGCAGCCATGGCGATGATCTTCCAGAACCCGCGCGCCGCGCTCAACCCGATCCGCACCGTCGGCCAGCAGATTGCGGATGCGATCCTCGCCCATCGCCGTCTGTCGCGGCAGGAGGCGCAGGCCGAGGCTCTGAGCTTGCTCAAGGCGGTGCAGATCCGCGATCCCGAGCGGCGCATGGGCGCCTATCCGCATGAGCTGTCCGGCGGCATGTGCCAGCGCGTGATGATCGCGATCGCGATCTCCTGCAGTCCGCAGCTCCTGGTCGCCGACGAGCCGACCACCGGCCTCGACGTCACCACGCAAAAGGTGGTGATGGACCTGCTCGCTCATATCGCCGCCGACCGCGGCATGGCGACGATCCTGATCACGCATGATCTCGGGCTCGCCGCGCGCTACTGCGCGCGCGTCGTGGTGATGGAGCAGGGCAGGCTGGTCGAGCAGGCCGAGCCGCTGACGCTGTTCCATCGCCCGCAGCACCCCTACACCAAGCGTCTGGTCGCGGCATCGCCGACGGCGACCTCGCGCATCGAGGATCTGGTGCCCGATGGCGAGAGGATTCCGTTGGTCGAGATAGGCGAGCTGCCGCCTCCGCCGCACGGCACGCCGCTGCTGCTCGACGTCAAGAACATCGTCAAGCGCTTCGACGACGGCACCGTTGGGGTGGCCGACTTCTCGATGACGATGCGCGGCGGCGAGAGCGTCGGCCTGGTCGGCGAGAGCGGCTCCGGCAAGAGCACGACCTCGCGCATGATCTGCCGCCTGATCGACCCCAGCGAGGGCGAGATCCTGTTCGACGGGCGGCCGATCGGCCAGATCCTGGCACGCGACTTCCACGCGAGCGAGCTGCGCAAGGACATTCAGATCGTCTTCCAGGATCCGAACGACAGCCTCAATCCGCGCTATACCGCGTTCGACTGCATCGCTCATCCGTTGTTTCGGCTGATGAACATGCGCAACGGCGACAAGCTGCGCCAGCGCGTGGAGGAATGCGCAGACCGCGTCGGGCTGCCGCGCGAGCTGTTGTCGCGCTTCCCGCATCAGCTCTCCGGCGGGCAGAAGGCGCGCGTCGGCATTGCGCGGGCCATCGCCTGCCGGCCGCGGCTCCTGGTGCTGGACGAGCCGACCGCGGCGCTCGACGTCTCCGTGCAGGCCGTGGTGCTGCAGCTCCTGAACCGTCTTCGGCGCGAGGACAATCTCGCCTTCCTGTTCGTCAGCCACGATCTCAACGTCGTGCGCATGATGTGCGACCGCACCATCGTGCTGCGTACCGGCCTGATCGTCGAGCAGGGCGAGAGCCGGGCGCTGTTCGCCAACCCGCAGACCGACTACACGCGCGAGCTGGTCGACGCCGTGCCGCATATCGCTCGGCCAGCGGCGCTGGTATCGGCCTGAACCCACCCATAACAATCGATTATGGACGGCGGACAACTTGGTATTGGGGACGGCCTCGCCTGTCCTGTTAATTTCCGCCCATCGCAACATCTGCATCTTGAAAGGTCGAAGCGCTGATCATGACGGAGCTGATCGAAAGGCTGCGGAGCGCCGTTGGCGACGCCCATGTTCTCGTCGCAGCCGACGATCAGGCGCCTTATCTGCGTGACTGGCTCGGCAAGTATCACGGCGCGGCGATTGCGGTGGTGCGCCCCGGCTCGACCGCGGAGGTTGCGGCCGTGATGGTGGCCTGCGCCGAGGCGCGCTCCGCCGTGGTGCCCCAGGGCGGCCACACCAGCCTGTCCGGCGGCGCGACGCCGGATGCGGGCGGAAGGGCGGTCGTGCTGTCGCTGGCGCGGATGAACCGTATCCGCGCGGTCGATGCCATCGGCCAGACCATCGTGGTCGATGCCGGCGTCGTACTGGCCAAGGTGCAGGACGCCGCGCGCGCGGCCGGCTTGCTGTTTCCGCTCAGCCTGGGCTCCGAGGGCAGTTGCACCGTCGGCGGCAATCTCGCGGCGAATGCCGGCGGCGTCGCCGTGCTGCGTTATGGCGTGATGCGCGAGCTGACGCTCGGCCTCGAGGTGGTGCTCCCGGACGGCCGGATCTGGGACGGCCTGCGCTCCTTGCGCAAGGACAACACCGGCTACGCGCTGCGCGATCTGTTCATCGGTTCGGAAGGAACGCTCGGCATCATCACCGGCGCCGTGCTCAAGCTGTTTCCGCAGCCGACCGCGCGTGCGACCTCCTTCGTCGCCGTGGCCGATGCAGCCGCCGCACTCGCGCTGCTGCGGCTGTCGCGTGCGCATTGCGGCGACCGGCTCACCGCGTTCGAGTTCCTGACCTCGGCGACGCTGGAGATGATCCTGCGCCAGATGCCGGACACGCGGCTGCCATTCGCGGCGCTTCCCGGCGCGGCAGTGCTGATCGAACTGAGCGACATTGGTGACGAGAGCGCGCTGACCGTGCGGCTCGAAACTGCGCTGGCCGAGGCGATGGCGAACGGGATCGCCTCAGATGCCGTGGTTGCTCAGGACGGCACGCAGGCGAAGGCGTTCTGGCGCGTGCGCGAAGGCGTGTCGGAGGCGCTGGTGCGCGAGGGCAAGGCGGTCAAGCACGACATCGCCCTCCCCGTCGCCGAGATCGCCGATTTCGTTGATGTGATGGATGCAGCAGTCCGTGCGGCGCTGCCGGGCGTCCGGCCCATGGTGTTCGGCCATCTCGGCGATGGCAACCTGCACTACAACCTGATGCGTCCGCTCGATATGAGCGAGGCGCAGTTCTACGAGCACGGTGCGCGGATCACCCGTATCGTCCACGACGAGATCACCCGCCGCCGGGGCTCGATCAGCGCCGAGCACGGCATCGGCCAGCTCCGCATCGCCGAGATGCCGCTGTGCAAGCCGCCGCTCGAGCTGGAACTGATGCGACAGCTCAAGGCTACGCTCGATCCGCATGGGCTGATGAACCCGGGCAAGCTGCTGCCGAACGTTTAGTTCGATGCTGATGTCGCCCGTCGTCCGGCTAGAGCCGACGTGACGTCAGCCTACGTCTTGCCGGATCCGCGCGACAGTCGCACGGGTTCCATTCAGGAAGAGGCTACCGAGTGCTGTCTCAACCGCACGCGCGAAACGAGGATCGTTCGGCAACCCGTGGCCGAAGACTGACGTAACCGACAACAACGCCGGCGCGAGCCGGCTCGCGACCGGGCCGGCCTCATCCGCCAGTGCGCGCAGCTTGGCCGCCAGCGGGTCGCGCAGCGCGATCGGCTGGCCGTGCTCGTCAGTGCCGCTGACGTAGCGCATCCATCCCGCAACGGCGAGCGCGAGCCGGGTGATCGGCACGCCGCGCGCCAGCCGGTCACGGATCGTGCCGAGCAGGCGCTGCGGCAGCTTCTGCGAGCCGTCCATCGCGATCTGCGCCGTGCGATGCTTGAGCGCCGGATTGCGGAAGCGGTTGAGCAGCGCGGCGCGATAGGCGGTCACGTCGAAGCCGCCGAGCGCGGGCAGGGTCGGGGTGACCTCGTCGCGCATCATGTCCTCGACGAGGCCGGCGAGATCGGGCTCGGCCATGGCTGCGGCCACCGTCTCGCATCCCATGAGGTAGCCGAGATAGGCGAGCGTCGAATGCGCGCCGTTGAGCAGCCGGAGCTTCATCAGCTCGAACGGCGCGACGTCGCGGACGAACTGCGCGCCGCTGGCGTCCCAGGCCGGACGGTCGCCGCCGAAATCATCCGCGATGACCCATTGGCTGAACGGCTCGGTCACGACGGGCCAGGCATCGTCGAGGCCGAGCGCAGCGCTGACATCGGCGCGGTCGGCGTCGGTGGTGGCCGGCACGATGCGGTCGACCATGGTCGAGGGAAAGCGGACATTGTCCGCGATCCATTCGGCGAGATCGCGGTCGACCAGCCCGGCGAAGGCGATGGCAAGGCCGCGCAGGGTGTGGCCGTTGGCGGGAAGGTTGTCGCAGGCGAGCACAGTGTAGGGCGGCAGGCCCTGCTGCCGCCGCAGCCGCAGGCCGCCGACGATGAAGCCGAGCGTGCTTCGCGGATGCGTGAGATTTAGAGCGTCGTGGCGGATGTCGGGATCATCGGCGCGCAACGCGCCGGTGGCCGGATCGTGGCTGTGGCCCTTCTCGGTCACTGTCGTCGAGACGATACGCACCGCGGGATCGGCCAGCCGTGCGATCATGCCCGCAGGATCTTCCGGCGCGACCGCAACGCCGGTGAGCGCGCCGATGACGCGCCGCGCATGGCCGGCGCCGTCGCTGGCCGTCACGCTGTAGAGGCCGCCTTGCGGTTCGAGCGCATCGCGGGTGTCGGGTGAGCGCAAGGAGACGCCGAGAATGCCCCAGTGCGGATCATCCTTGAGCAGCGCATCGGTGTAGACAGCCTGGTGGCCGCGATGGAACGCGCCGAGCCCGAGATGGACGATGCCGGTCGCGACGGCCGTGCGGTCGTAGTCCGGTTTCGGGATGCCGACAGGCAGGCGGTGGAGCGTGGCGGGGCTGAGACGGTCCATGGCGGGACTTCAGAAGATCAACTGCACTTTGCAGCATTCGGTCTGGTTGTGCTCGAACGTGTCGAACGCGGTGGCGTAGGCGTCGAGCTCGAAGCGGTGGGTGATCAGGCGCTCGGGCTGCAAGGTGCCGCTGGCGAACCACGCGATCACCTTGGCGAACTTGCCGCTGTTCAACCGCGAGGCGTGGATCGAAAGCTCCTTCGCCGTGACCTTCTGCTGCACGATCGTGGAGGGCTCGGCCGAGAAGCCGAGCAGGCCGATCCGCGCTGCGGGCGAGGCGATCTCGATCGCTTCAGCGAGAATGGCGGGATGGCAGGCGGCATCGATGATCAGCGTCGGCTTCAGGCCGGCGTCCGCGAGCGCTGCGGGCAGGGCGGTCTGCGCGGTGTTGATGACGCGATCGGCGCCATTGTGCCGCGCCGCGTCGAGGCGTTGGTCGATGCGGTCGGTGACGATCAGTTCCTTGACGCCATAGACGCGCTTGAGCACCTGGATCACGGTCAGCCCAATCGGCCCGGCGCCATAGACCAGCGCGACATCGGAGGCAAACACGCTTGTGTGGTCGGTGATGTTGGCGGCGATCGAGAACGGCTCGACCAGCGGCGCCTTGTCGTCGTCGACGCTGTCCGGCAGCAGATGCGCGTTCGCAGCCGGCACGCAGGCATATTCGGAAAAGCCGCCGTCGCGGTGGACGCCGAGCACGGCGAGTTCAGCGCAGACATTGGGACGGCCGACCGAGCAGGGATAGCAGTGGCCGCAGGCGACGACCGGATCGACCACGACGCGAGCGCCGAGCCGTGCGTCGACACCGTCGCCGAGCTTGTCGATGCGGCCGAAGAATTCATGGCCGATGACGCGCGGATAGCGCGCAAACGGGTTGCTGCCGTGAAGGATGTGGATGTCGGAGCCGCAGATGCCGGCGCGCTCGACCTTGATGCGGATCTCGCCGGCGGCGGCCTCGGGAATGGCGCGGGTTTCGATCGACAGGCGGCCGGGCCGCTCCACCACGAGGCTCTTCACGCGTTCCTCCATCCCTTGGGCGCTTCTTGGGCGCTCATCTCCACCGTGAGCGGCTGCCGTATAGCAATCCGAGAACTTGGATACAAGTTACGTATTGAAACCTAATTTGGTATCCATTATATGCTTTATCTTCATGAATGACATACAAAAGGCCCCCAAGCGGGCCGGCAGGGGAGGTTTGCCAATGTCTTCGTCCACATCCATGTCCCGTCGCAGCTTCGTCGGCACCGCACTCGCGGGGGCGTCCGCCCTGGCGTTCGGGCCAGCCCGGGCGCAGTCGGCCAAGTATCGCCTGCGCTACGGTACGGCGTTTCCCGCCACCCATCCCGGCGTCATCAGAATCATCGAGGCGTCCGAGGGCATCAAGAAGCAGACCAATGGTCTGGTCGACCTGCAGGTCTATCCGAACAGCCAGCTCGGCAGCGAGCCCGACATGTTCTCACAGGTGCGCAGCGGCGCCCTCGACTTCATGTCGACCTCCGGCGTGAACCAGACCGTGGTGCCGATCGGCGGCATCAATGCCATAGCCTTCGCGTTCGAGAGCTACGACCAGGTGTGGTCGGCGATGGATGGCGACCTCGGCAATCACGTGCGCGGCGAGTTCGCCAAGGTCGGCCTGCACGTGCTGCCGAAATGCCTCGACAACGGCTATCGCAACATCACCTCGGGCGCCAAGCCGATCACCTCGCCTGACGATCTCAAGGGCTTCAAGATCCGCGTGCCCGGCAATCCCTTGTGGGTGACGCTGTTCAAGACGCTCGGCGCGGCGCCGACGCCGATCAATTTCGGCGAGCTCTATGCGGCGTTGCAGACCCACATCGTCGACGGTCAGGAGAATCCGCTGGCATTGATCCAGAGCGCCAAGCTCTACGAGGTGCAGAAATTCATCGCGCTCTCCGGCCACATCTGGGACGGTCACCACATCTTCGCCAATGCGGCGCGCTGGAACGGCCTGCCCGCCGACGTGCGCGACGCGATCACCGCGACGCTGTCGGAGGCGGCCGTCAAGGAGCGGCAGGACATCCAGAGCTTCAACGAGAAGGCGCAGGCCGAAATGCAGGCGGGGGGCGTCGCGTTCAACAAGGTCGACACCAAGCCGTTCCGTGACGCGTTGCGCACCGCCGGCTTCTACACCGAGTGGAAGACCAAGTTCGGCGCCGAGGCCTGGGGCCTGCTCGAGAAGTCGGTCGGCCAGCTCTGAGGCTGGCATCGCGCGCGGAAGCGCAAGCAATCTGCGGGGAGGATACAATGGCCGTTGACATGACAGCGACGACCCCTGTGCCGTCGCATGGCGCGTTCGCGCGGTTCGATCAGCTGCTCGGCCGCACGGTCGAGGCGCTGGCGGCCACCATCGTCGTTGCCGAGCTGGTGCTGCTCGGCGCGGCGTCGGCCGCGCGCTACGTCTTCAATGCGCCCTTGATCTGGTCCGACGAACTCGCGACCGTGCTGTTCGTGTGGCTGGCGATGCTCGGTGCGGTCGTCGCGCTGCGGCGCGCCGAGCACATGCGGCTCACCGCCTTTGTGCGCAACCTCTCGCCGGCATGGCGGGCACGCACCGATGCGCTTGGACTGATGCTGGTCTGCACCGTGCTCGTCGCGCTGGTGATGCCGTCCTGGCATCATCTCGAAAGCCATATGATCAGCCGAATGCCGGTGCTCGAGATCAGCGAAGGTTTTCGCGAGGCCGCGATGCTCGTCGGCGTGCTCTTGATGCTGCTCACCGCCGTCGACCGGCTGATCCAGCAGGGGAGCTTGCTCCAGATCGTTGGCGCATTGGCGCTGGTGCTGGCGGGAGCAGGGGTGCTCTATGCCGCCGCGCCCGTGCTGGAGGATCTCGGCAACTACAATCTGTTCATCTTCTTCTTCGTCCTTGTCGCGGGTGCCATGGTGATCGGTACGCCGATCGCGTTCACCTTCCTGCTCGCCACCGTGGCTTACTTGCATTTTAGCACCACGGTGCCTGTCCTCATCGTGCCCGGCCGGGTCAGCGAGGGCATGTCGCACATGGTGCTGTTGGCGGTGCCGATGTTCGTGCTGCTGGGAGCGCTGATCGAGATCGCCGGGCTGGCGCGGGCGATGATCCTGTTTCTCGTGTCGCTGATCGGCCATCTCCGCGGTGGCCTGCAATATGTGCTGCTCGGCGCGATGTACCTGGTCTCGGGCATCTCCGGCGCCAAGGCGGCCGACATGGCCGCCGTCGCGCCGGCACTGTTTCCCGAGATGAAGCAGCGCGGCAGCTCCGAAGGTGATCTGGTGTCGCTGCTGTCGGCCTCGGCCGTGATGTCGGAGACGATCCCACCCTCGATCGTGCTGATCACGGTCGGATCGGTCACCGGCGTCTCGATCGCCGCATTGTTCACCGGCGGGCTGCTGCCGGCGGTGGTCGGCCTGATCGCGCTCTCCGTCGTGGTCTTCATGCAGACCCGAAAGGAGGACATGGGCGGCGCGCAGCGTTTCGACGCCAAGACGCGGCTGAAGCTGTTCGCGATCTCGATCCCCGGCCTCGGCCTGCCGATCGTCATCCGCTCGGCGGTGGTCGAGGGCGTCGCCACCGCGACCGAGGTCGCTGCCATCGGCGTCATCTACACGGTGCTGGTCGGCATCTTTGTCTATCGCCAGTTCGACTGGAAGCGGGTCTATCCGATCCTGGTCGATACCGCCTCGCTGTCCGGCGCGATCCTGCTGGTGGTGGGTGCGGCCACCGGCATGGCCTGGGCGCTGACCCAGTCCGGCTTCTCGCAGCAGCTCGTCGATCTCATGGTCGCCGTACCCGGCGGCCGCTGGGGCTTCCTCTTGATCTCGGCCCTCGCCTTCGTCGTGCTCGGCAGCGTGCTGGAAGGCGTGCCGGCCGTGGTGCTGTTCGGGCCGCTGCTGTTCCCGATCGCGCGGATGATGGGCGTGCACGAGGTGCACTACGCCATCATCGCGGTGTTCGCGATGGGGCTCGGCCTGTTCACGCCGCCGTTCGGCGTCGGCTTCTATCTCGCCTGCGCCATCGGCCGTGCCTCGCCCGACGAGGTCATCCGTCATGTCTGGCCGCATCTCGCCGCGCTCGTGGTGGCGCTGCTGCTGATCGTGTTCCTGCCATGGATCTCGATCGGTTTCCTGTGAATCGGATAGACTGCCGTCATGGATGACGATCTGACACCGCTGACGCGAATGGACGGCAAGGCCGGGCGGCGGCTCGCCGACCAGGTCTATGAGCGGCTGCTCGAGGACATCGTCTCCGGCGCGCTGCCGCCGGGGACGCCGATGGCCGAACTCGATCTGTGCGAGCGGCTCGGCGTCAGCCGCACGCCGGTGCGCGAGGCGCTGATCAAGCTCGCCGATGTCGATCTGGTTCGAATCTATCCGCAGAGCGGCAGCGTCGTCGCGCCGGTGTCGCGCGAGGCGTTCGGAGAAGCCCAGTTCATCCGCGAGCATCTCGAATGCGCGCTGGTCGCCGAGGCCGTGCGCTACATCGATGCGACCTCGCTGCGTGAATTGAACGAACTGATCGACAAGCAGAAGGCGGCCGCGACTCCCGCGGAGTTCTACGCCCATGACGAGGCGTTCCACCAGACCATCGCCCGCACCAGCCGGCATCCGCATGTCTGGCAGGTGATCCGCCAGACCAAGATCCATTTCGACCGCGTCCGGCATCTGACCTTGATCGAGGATGCCGGCCACATTCCGCTCCTGATCGCGCAGCATCAGGAGATCCTGGACGGGCTCGCGGCCTGCAACGAGGCCCAGGCGGTGGCAGCGATGCGCCGTCATTTGCGCGAGGTGTTCCGCCGCGCTGACGGCATTTTTGCACGGCAGGAAGAGTTGGCGCAGGCCGAGCCGCGCACAAGGACACGGCGGCGGCGCTGACCGCACGCGTTTTGGAAGGTGGACGACATGGAACAGACGTGGCGCTGGTTCGGACCGGATGATCCCATCACTTTGCCGCAGGTCCGCCAGACCGGCGCGACCGGCATCGTGACCGCGCTGCACCACATTCCCTATGGCGTGGTGTGGAGCACGGATGAGATCGTCAAGCGCATCGGCATGATCGAGGGTGATTCATCGCTGCGGCTGCGCTGGAGCGTGGTCGAGAGCCTGCCCGTGTCGGAGGCGATCAAGCTCGGCGAGGGCGACCTCACTGACCTGTTCGACAATTACCGGCAGTCGCTGCGCAACCTCGCGGCCTGCGGCGTCACCACCGTCTGCTACAATTTCATGGCCGTGCTGGACTGGACCCGCACCGAGCTCGCCTTCCGCCTGCCTGGCGGCGCCACCGCGCTGCGCTTCGATCAGGATCGCTTCGCCGCGTTCGACTGCTACATCCTGCAGCGCCCCGGCGCCGAGGCGGAGTTCTCCTCCGACGTGCTCGACCGTGCCCGCGCGTGGGTGGCGCAGGCCTCGGAATCCGACAAGGACCGTCTGCTCGCGACCATCATGGCCGGGTTGCCCGGAGCCTATGATCGCTATGACGTGCCCGGCCTGCGCCGCATGCTGGAGAAATATCGCGGCATCGGCCATGCCGAGCTGCGCGCCAACTACGCGCGCTTCCTGCGCGAGGTGGTACCCACGGCGGAGGAGTGCGGCGTCAGCCTGTGCGTCCATCCGGACGATCCGCCGCGGGACCTGTTCGGCCTGCCGCGCGTGGTGTCGTCAGCCGACGATCTGCAGTTCATCGTCGATGCCGCCCCGTCCAAGGCCAATGGCATCACGTTCTGCACCGGCGCGCTCGGCGCCGGCGGACAGAACAACGTGCCGGCGCTCGCCGAGCGCTTCGCTCCGCACATCCGCTTCGTGCATCTGCGCAACGTCACCAAGATGCTCGACGGCTCGTTCATGGAGGCGGAGCATCTGCGCGGCGACGTGGACATGGTTGCGGTCGTGACGACCTTGCTGAAGGAGCAGGCTCGCCGCAAGGCCGAGGGTGAGCCGGACTGGCGGATTCCGTTCCGGCCCGACCACGGCCACGAGCTGGCGGACGACATCGGTCGCGGCACCCATCCAGGCTATCCGCTGGTCGGCCGGCTCAAAGGTCTTGCCGAGATCCGCGGCGTCATGACCGCGGTAGCGGCCATTAACCGCTTGCCCGTCTGATCCAGGCCGCGCCGGACAACGCGCTTGTCAGCGCGCGTGCCGTGGCCGAGGATGCCGGCCCGAATTCGTCCATTCGAGTTGAACCGATGTCGACCTCGCTCTTCGATCTCTCCGGCAAGACCGCGCTGGTGACCGGGTCCTCGCGTGGCCTCGGCCGCGCCATCGCCGAAGGCTTCGCCAAGGCTGGCGCGCGGCTCGTCATCAACGGCACCGACCCGGCGCGCACGCTGGCAGCCGTGGAGGAATTCCGCGCCGTGGGCCATCAGGCCGAGGCCTGTCCGTTCGACGTGACCGACGAAGAGGCCGTCGTCCGCGCCTTCGCGCGCTTCGATGACGAGGGGATTGCGATCGACATCCTCGTCAACAATGCCGGCATCCAGCACCGCAAGCCGCTGGTCGAGTTCACCACCGACGAGTGGCGCCGGATCATCGAGACCAATCTCACCAGCGCCTTCGTGATCGGGCGCGAGGCCGCCAAGCGGATGATCCCGCGCAAGAGCGGCAAGATCATCAACATCGGCTCGCTCGGCAGCGAGTTGGCGCGGCCGACAATCGGACCCTACACCACGGCCAAGGGCGGCATCCGCAACCTGACCCGTGCGATGGCGGTCGAATGGGCGGCGCACGGCATCCAGGCCAACGCGATCGGCCCCGGCTACATGCTGACCGACATGAACCAGGCGTTGATGAGCAATCCCGACTTCAACAATTGGCTGATGTCGCGCGTCCCGGCGAAGCGCTGGGGCCGTCCGGACGAGCTGGTCGGCACCGCAATCTTCCTGGCCTCCGAGGCCTCCACCTACGTCAACGGCCAGACCATCTATGTCGATGGCGGCATGCTGGCGTCGATGTAGGATCGGCCGGGACAACGAGCCAGGGAGAACAGCCGATGCGAGCCGTCGTGATTCATGCGCCCAAGGATCTGCGCATCGACAGCTATCCCGATCCGGCGCCCGGAGCAGGTGAGGTCCGGGTCAAGATCGAAGCCGGCGGCATCTGCGGCTCGGACCTGCACTACTATCATCATGGCGGCTTCGGCACCGTCAGGATCAAGCAGCCGATGGCCCTGGGCCATGAGATCGCCGGCATCGTTGCCGCGGTGGGCAGCGGCGTCAGCGGCCTTGCCGAAGGCGCGCGCGTCGCGGTCAATCCGAGCCTGCCGTGCGGCAGATGTGTCTATTGCCGCGAGGGGCTGCGCAACCAGTGCCTGGACATGCGCTTCATGGGCAGCGCGATGCGCGATCCCCACGTGCAGGGCGGCTTCCGCGAGTTCGTCACCGTCGATGCCGCGCAGGCTGTTCCGATCGCGCCGTCGCTGTCGCTCGGTGAAGCGGCGATGGCCGAGCCGCTGTCGGTGTGTCTGCATGCGGCGCATCAGGCTGGCTCGCTGCTCGGCAAGCGGGTGCTGGTGACCGGCTGCGGCCCGATCGGTGCACTGTCGATCCTGGTTGCGCGTTACGGCGGCGCCGCCGAGATCGTGGCCACTGACGTCGCCGATGCGCCGCTGGTGGTCGCGCGCGCCCTCGGGGCCAGCCACGCCTTCAATGTCGGCGCGGGGCCGTCCGCGCTCGATCCGTGGCGGGCCGGCAAGGGCACGTTCGACGTGTTGTTTGAGGCCTCCGGCAACCAGGCCGCGCTGCGTGCCGCACTGGATGTCATCAGGCCCGGCGGCATCATCGTCCAGCTCGGGCTCGGCGGCGAGATGACCCTGCCGGTCAACACGCTGGTCACGAAGGAGCTGCAATTGCGCGGCACGTTCCGGTTCGACCGCGAATTCGAGCTGGCGGTGCGGCTGATGGGCGAGGGGCTGCTCGACGTCAAGCCATTGATCTCGGCCGCGCTGCCATTCGAGCAGGCGGTTGCCGCGTTCGAGCTCGCCAGCGATCGAAGCCGGTCGATGAAGGTTCATTTGACGTTTTGATGGATGGATCGACGCCGATGAAAGTCGCCTGCATCGGAGAGTGCATGGTGGAGTTCGCGCAGGAGGACGGCAGTCTGTTCCGGCGCGGCTTCGGCGGTGACACGCTGAACACGGCGCTCTATCTGGCCCGGCTCGGCGTGCCCACCTCCTACGTCACCGCGCTCGGTGACGATCCCTTGAGTGCCATGATGCTCGCGGCCTGGCAGGCCGAGGGCATCGACACCTCGGAGGTGCTGCAGGTCGAGGGCCGCGTGCCCGGCCTGTACATGATCGAGCGCGATGCCAAGGGCGAGCGCAGCTTCCTCTATTGGCGCGACCGCGCGCCGGCGCGCGAGCTGTTCGATCGCGCCGACAGCGACATGCTCGACAGGCTTTCGCGCTTCGACTGGATCTATCTCTCCGGCATCAGTCTCTCGCTGTACGGCGAGACCGGCAAGGCCAAGCTGCGCGAGCTCTTGACGGTGGCGCGCAAGCGCGGCGCGCGGGTCGCCTTCGACGGCAACTATCGGCCGCGCGGCTGGGCCAGCCGCGAGGCGGCGCAACGCGCATTCCGCGCGATCCTGCCGCTGGTCGACGTCGCGCTGCCGACGCTGGAGGACGAGCAGATGCTGTTCGGCGATTCCGATGCGTCGGTCAGCCTGCGCCGCTTCAAGGACGCCGGCGTGGGCGAAGTCGTCGTCAAGCGCGGCGCGCGCGGCTGTCTGATCCATGCCGATGGCGTGCTGGTCGACATTGCGCCGCCCGCGGTGCTCAAGCCGATCGACACCACGGCGGCCGGCGATTCCTTCAATGCGGGTTATCTCGCCGCGCGCATCAAGGGCGCGCCGCCACGGAAGGCGGCGTTGGCGGGCCACCGGCTGGCGGGGGCCGTGATCATGGCGCCGGGGGCCGTGATTCCGGCAACCGCGATGCCGCGGGACATTCTGGCGATGAGCGAGGCGTGATGAGCACTCTGGACAAGCGCGCGAAGCTCGATGCGGTGCTCGCGCTGGCGCCGGTGATCCCCGTGATCACCATTGACGATGCGGCGCACGCCGTGCCGCTGGCGCGCGCCCTTGTGAGCGGTGGTCTGCGCGTGATCGAGATCACCTTGCGCACGCAAGCCGGTCTCGATGCTGCACGCGCGATCATCGATGAGGTGCCGGACGCCGTTGTCGGCATCGGCACGGTGCTGACGCCGGCGGACTACGAGCGCGCCGCCAGGCTCGGTGCAGCCTTCGCGATCAGCCCCGGCCTGTCGATCGGCCTGCTCGATGCCGCGAATGCCGGCGAGCTGCCGTTCGCGCCGGGCGTCCAGACCGCGTCGGATCTCATCGCCTGCGTGACGCGCGGCTATGAGCTGGTGAAGTTCTTTCCGGCGGTGCCGGCCGGCGGGCTTGCCGCGCTCGATGCGCTGGCCGGACCATTCCCGAGCGTGCGCTTCTGCCCGACCGGCGGTATCAATGCCGGCAACGCTGCGCAATGGCTCGCGCACAAGAAGGTCGTCGCAATCGGCGGCTCCTGGGTCGCGCCGGCGGCCGACATCAAGGCGGGCGCCTGGGCCGCGATCGAGCTGCGCGCCCGCGAGGCGACCAAGCTGCGGTAGCTGAACGCTGCTGACAACTTAAGATTTCATTGGTGTATGCTGTCGCTCTTGGGCAGTGTGCACGCGCGGGCTCGCACATCCTTTTCAAAAAGTATTACAGTCAAATAATATGACTAGTCAGCCCTGAGGTTCCGTGGAATAACCGGGCACGTCGGCCGTTGAGGCCGGCTGAAAAGGTGCGACGACACCGCTCTGGAGCGGCGGCGCATCCAAAACAGACATTTGGGAGAGAACGCCTGATGACCCTGAAAGCCCTCTTTGCGGCCTCCGCGACGGCCGCCTTGTTGCTTGCCACGTCCGCCAGCGCTGCCGAACTGACCGTCGGCTTCTCGCAGATCGGCTCCGAGTCCGGCTGGCGCGCCGCCGAGACCTCCGTCTCCAAGTCGGAAGCCGCCAAGCGCAAGATCAACCTGAAGATCGCCGACGCGCAGCAGAAGCAGGAAAACCAGATCAAGGCGATCCGCTCCTTCATCGCGCAGGGGGTGGATGCGATCTTCCTGGCGCCGGTCGTGGCCTCGGGCTGGGATGCCGTGCTGAAGGAAGCTAAGGAAGCCAAGATTCCGGTGGTGCTGCTCGACCGTGACATCGATCCGTCGGGCAAGGACCTCTATCTGACCGCCGTTACCTCCGACAGCGTGCATGAAGGCGAGGTCGCCGGCGAGTGGCTCGCCAAGACCGTCGGCGGCAAGGCCTGCAACGTCGTCGAGCTGCAGGGCACGGTCGGCGCCAGCGTCGCCACCAACCGCAAGAAGGGTTTTGACGCGGTCGTCACCAAGAATGCCAACCTGAAGGTCGTGCGCAGCCAGACCGGCGACTTCACCCGTGCCAAGGGCAAGGAGGTGATGGAGAGCTTCATCAAGGCCGAGAACGGCGGCAAGTCGATCTGCGCGGTCTACGCCCATAACGACGACATGATGGTCGGCGCGATCCAGGCGATGAAGGAAGCCGGGCTCAAGCCGGGCAAGGACATCCTGACCGTCTCGATCGACGCCGTGCCGGATATCTTCAAGGCGATCGCCGCAGGCGAAGCCAATGCGACCGTCGAGCTGACGCCGAACATGGCCGGACCGGCCTTCGACGCCATCGTTGCCTACAAGGAAAAGGGCACCACGCCGCCGAAGTGGATCCAGACGGAATCGAAGCTCTACACGGCGGCTGACGAGCCGCAGAAGGTCTACGACAGCAAGAAGGGCCTCGGCTACTGAGCCTTGGCTGTTGAGCCGTCGTCCCGGCGCTCGCCGGGACGATGGACGACAAGTCGCTGGCGTCCGCACATCGTGCGGACGTCAACCTTCCTGGTGATCGCCAAGTAGTTCGTCATGTCTGATAGTTCAGCTCCGCCGGCGATGCGTCCAGCCCTGCTGGAAATCCGCGGCTTGGCCAAGAGCTTCGGTACGCTGAAGGCGCTTGATGACGTCGACTTCACGCTGGGTGAGGGCGAGATTCACGCGCTGCTGGGCGAGAACGGCGCCGGCAAGTCGACCCTGATCAAGGTGGTCACCGGGGTGTTCGCGCGGGACGCCGGCACCGTGCGGCTGGCGGACCGCGAGATCGCGCCGCGCTCGGCCAAGGACGCCGTCGATGCCGGCATCGCGACCGTCTATCAGGAAGTGAATCTGCTGCCGAACCTCTCGGTGGCGCAGAACCTCTATCTCGGCCGGCAGCCGACGCGCTTCGGCGTCGTGCGCGAGGCTGAAATGAAGCGGCGGGCGCATGCGCTGCTGCTGGATTATGGGCTGGACATCGACGTCGGCGCACCGCTGTCGAGCTATTCGGTCGCGGTCCAGCACATTACGGCGATCGCGCGCGCCGTCGATCTCTCCGCGCGCGTGCTCATTCTCGACGAGCCGACGGCGAGCCTCGACCGCCACGAGGTCGAAATCCTGTTCAAGGTGATGCGCCAGCTTGCCGCCCGCGGCATCGGCATCGTGTTCGTCAGCCACTTCCTCGATCAGGTCTACGAGATCTGCGATCGCGTCACGGTGCTGCGCAACGGCCGGCTGATCGGCACGCGCGAGATTGCCGATCTGCCGCGGCTCGACCTGATCCGCATGATGCTGGGCCGCGAGCTCGCCGAGACCACCGGCGAACGTGCCGCCAGCCAGCCCGAGACCGCACGCGAGGTCTGTGTCAGCTTCAAGGGCTACGGCAAGCAGGGCTATCTTGCGCCGTTCGATCTGGAGCTGCGCCGCGGCGAGGTGGTCGGGCTTGCCGGCCTGCTCGGCTCAGGCCGCACCGAGACGGCACGGCTCGTGTTCGGCGCCGAGCGCGCCGACAGCGGTGCGGCCACCGTCAACGGTGAGACCGTGCGGCTGAATTCGCCGCGCGACGCCGCCGGGCTCGGCTTCGGCTATTGCCCGGAGGAGCGCAAGACTGAGGGCATCGTCGCCGATCTGACCGTGCGCGAGAACATCATCCTGGCGCTGCAGGCCCGGCGCGGCCTGCACCGGCCGCTGTCGCGGCGCGAGCAGGATGAGATCGCGATGCGCTACATTCGCATGCTCGACATCAGGCCGCCCGACCCGGAACGGCCGATCGGGCTGCTCTCCGGCGGCAATCAGCAGAAGGCGCTGCTGGCGCGCTGGCTCGCGACCTCGCCGAAGCTTCTCGTGCTGGACGAGCCGACCCGCGGCATCGACGTCGGGGCCCATGCCGAGATCATCCGCCTGGTGCGCGAGCTCTGCGAGCAGGGCCTGGCGCTGCTCGTGATCTCCTCGGAGCTCGACGAGATCGTCACCTATTCCAACCGCGTCATCGTGCTGCGCGACCGTGCCCATGTCGAGGAGCTGAAGGGCGACGCCGTCGAAGTTTCCAGCATTCTCGCGGCGATCGCGGCCGATGTACCGACCGCGCACGAGGCCGCATCATGACGCTCCGGATTCCGCGCCGTGGTCTCGCGCAAGCCCTGGCACTGATCGTGATCCTGATCATCGATCGCACGGTGTCGCCGCAGTTCTTCAACCTGCATCTGCAGGATGGCCGGCTGTTCGGCAGCGTGATCGACGTGCTCAACCGCGGCACGCCGGTGGCGCTGCTGTCGCTCGGCATGGTGCTGGTGATTGCGACCGGCGGCATCGACCTCTCGGTCGGCGCCGTGATGGCGATCGCAGGCGCCACTGCGGCGAGCCTCGCCGATACGCAGCCGCTGCCGGTCGTGATCGGCTCGGCGCTCGCCGTCGGCCTCGCCTGCGGGCTGTGGAACGGCATCCTCGTCGCCGTCCTGCGCATCCAGCCGATCGTCGCCACGCTCATCCTCATGGTTGCCGGGCGCGGCATCGCGCAGCTCATCACCGAGGGGCGCATCGTCACGTTCACGTCGCCTGACCTGGTGTGGATGGGCAACGGCGCCGTGCTCGGCCTGCCGACGCCGATCGTGATCGCGGTCGGCATGCTGCTGGTGACGGGGGCGGTCGTGCGCGGCACCGCGCTCGGGCTCCTGATCGAGGCGACCGGGGGCAATGCACGCGCGAGCGAGCTCTCCGGCGTCGGCACCCGCGCCATGATCCTGTCGGTCTATGTCTGGTGCGGACTGTGCGCCGCGCTCGCGGGCGTCATTGCGGCCGCCGACATCATGGGCGCCGACGCCAACAATGCTGGGCTGTGGCTCGAGCTCGATGCGATCCTCGCCGTGGTCATCGGCGGCACCTCGCTGTTCGGCGGGCGATTCAGCCTGGTGCTGGCGGTCGCCGGCGCGCTGATCATCCAGGCCATGAACACCGGCATCCTGCTGTCGGGCTATCCGCCGGAGCTCAACCTGCTGGTCAAGGCCGTCGTCGTGCTCGCCGTGCTGCTGGCGCAGTCGCCGCGGCTCGGCGATCTCTCGCGCTTCACCGCGCGCTGGCGGAGGATGAAGCCATGAGAGCATCGACCTCGGTTGCGATCACGGCCTTTGTGCTGGTCGCCGGCTTCGCGTTGTGCGCGTTGCAATTCCCGAACATCGCCTCCACCCGCGTCGTCGCCAATCTGCTCACCGACAACGCCTTCCTCGGCATCGTTGCGGCGGGGATGACCTTCGTCATCATCTCCGGCGGCATCGATCTGTCGGTCGGCTCGGTGATCGGCTTCACCACGGTGTTCGTGGCGCTCGCGATCGAGCGCTGGGGCATCCCGCCCTTTGCCGCGTTCGCAATGGTGCTCGTGCTGTGCGCGCTGTTCGGCGCCGCGATGGGCGCCGTCATCCACGTCTTCGACCTGCCGCCTTTCATCGTGACCCTCGCGGGCATGTTCCTGGCACGCGGCGTCAGCTTCCTGCTGTCGACCGAGTCGATTCCGATCACCGCGCCGATTTACAGCGCCGTGTCCGATTTCGCGATCCGGCTGCCAGGCGGCGGACGACTCACCGCGATTGCGATCGCCATGCTGGTCATCCTGGTCTTGAGCGCGCTGCTGCTGCACCTCACCCGTTTCGGCGCGAACGTCTATGCGCTCGGCGGCAGCCGCGCCGCGACGGCCCTGATGGGCATTCCGGTCGGACCGATGACGATCCGCATCTATATGCTGTCGAGCGTGCTTGCCGGCCTCGCCGGCATCGTCTTCTCCTTCTATACGGCGGCCGGCTATTCGCTTTCTGCGGTCGGTGTCGAGCTCGACACCATCGCCGCGGTGGTGATCGGCGGAACATTGTTGACGGGCGGGCAGGGCTCCGTCATCGGCACCTTCCTTGGCGTCCTGATCCAGGGCATGATCCAGACCTACATCAACTTCGACGGCACGCTGTCGAGCTGGTGGACCAAGATCGCCACGGGGGTTCTGTTGTTCGTTTTCATTGCGCTGCAGCAAGGTCTGATGGCGCTGGCGCGCCGCTCGTCCGTCAAACCGGCGGGGGCGAGGACATGACCTCGCAGCTCGTCTCGATTCCGACACGGCGCGCGCATTCCAACCATGCCGAGGTCGCCCGCAGCATCGGCATCGACATCATCTCCGGCCGTCTGGCCGAGGGAGCGCGCCTGCCCGGCGATGCCGAGCTGACGGCGACGTTCGGCGTGTCGCGTCCGGTGCTGCGCGAAAGCGTGAAGACGCTCGTTGCAAAAGGGCTGCTGTCGACCAAGGCGCGCGTCGGCACCGTGGTGCGCGGACGCTCGGACTGGAACATGTTCGATCCCGACGTGCTGGCTTGGCACCTCGATGCCGGCATCGACAAGCGCTTCCTCGCCGACCTCGCCGAGATCCGGCTGGCGATCGAGCCGCGCGCGGCGGCGCTCGCTGCCGAACGCCGCAGCGAGGACGATCTTGCCGCGATGAGCAAGGCAATGGCGCAGATGGAGCGCGAGCCGTCGACCTCGGTCGCCTTCGCCGAAGCCGACCTTGCTTTGCACATCGCGATCGCCAATGCCTCCGGCAATCCCTTCATGCGCTCGATCGGCGCCGTCATCGAAGCCGCCTTGCGCGCCTCGTTCGTCCTGAGCGCCCCGATCGAGACTGCCGATCGCGACACCGTGCTGGTCTGGCACCAGCGCATCATCGACGCGATCGCCGCTCGAGACGCCGAGGGCGCCTCCGAGGCCATGATCGAAGTCATCTACAACGGCCGGCGGCGCCATGCCCAGTCGGCTGCACGAACGGACCGGGAATGAGCAACGACAACGAGAAGAAGACGCTGCGGAGCCAGGCGTGGTTCGGCCGCCAGGACAAGATGGGCTTCTATTATCGCTCGTTCCTGAAGAACAGCGGCACGCCGCAGGACCGGTTCGATGGACGGCCCGTCATCGGCATCTGCAACACCTGGTCGGAGCTGACGCCCTGCAACGCGCATTTCCGCGTCATCGCCGAGCATGTCCGGCAGGGCGTGCTCGACGCCGGCGGCTATCCGCTCGAATTCCCCGTCTCCTCGCTCGGCGAGGTGACGATGCGTCCCACCGCGATGCTGTTCCGCAACCTCGCCTCGATGGATGTCGAGGAGGCGATCCGCGCGCACCCGCTCGACGGCGTCGTGCTGCTGATGGGCTGCGACAAGACCACGCCGGCGCTCTTGATGGGCGCCGCCTCGGCCAACCTGCCTGCGATCGGTGTTTCAGGCGGGCCACAACTGCGCGGCGTCTATCGTGGCCAGATCATCGGCTCCGGCACCAACATCATCTCGATGAGCGAGCAACTGCGTGCCGGCGAGATCACGCTGAAGGAATTCCACGAGGCCGAGGCCGGCATGAACCGCTCCGCCGGCAGCTGCATGACCATGGGCACGGCCTCGACCATGGCGTCGATGGTGGAAGCGCTCGGCATCGGCCTGCCGGAAAACGCAGCGATCCCTGCTGCGGACGCGCGGCGCAACCTGCTGGCGCGCATGGCCGGCCGCCGCATCGTCGAGATGGTTGCTGAGGATCTCAAGCCGTCCGACATCCTCACGCGGCAGGCGTTCGAGAATGCGATCCGCACGCTGGCCGCGATCGGCGGCTCGACCAACGCCGTGGTGCATCTGCTCGCCATTGCTGGCCGTGTCGGCGTCGAGCTGACGCTCGATGATTTCGATCGGCTCTGCCGCGACGTGCATTGCCTGGTCGACCTGATGCCGTCGGGCCGCTTCCTGATGGAGGACTTCTACTACGCCGGCGGCCTGCCGGCCGTGTTGCGCGCGCTCGGCGAGCGCGGCCTGCTGCACAAGGACGCCCGCACCGTCAACGGCAAGACGCTATGGGACAACGTCGCCGCCGCGCCGAACTGGAACGCCGACGTCATCACCCCGTTCGACTCGCCGTTCAAGACGGAAGCCGGCATCGCGATCCTCACCGGCAATCTCGCGCCCAACGGCGCCGTCATCAAGCCGTCGGCGGCCTCGCCGGAGCTGATGAACCATACGGGACGGGCGGTCGTGTTCGAGAGTGTCGAGGAGATGCATGACGCCGTCGACGACGACAATCTCGACATCGATGCGTCCTGCATCATGGTGCTGAAGAACTGTGGACCGAAGGGCTATCCGGGCATGGCCGAGGTCGGCAACATGCCGCTCCCGGCGAAGCTCCTGCGCCAGGGCGTGCGCGACATGATCCGCATCTCGGATGCGCGCATGTCGGGCACCGCTTACGGCACCGTCGTCCTGCACGTCGCGCCGGAGGCCACCGTCGGTGGACCGCTGGCGCTGGTGAAGAATGGCGACATGATCACGCTCGACGTCGCCGCCCGCGCGCTGCATCTGCATGTCAGCGACGAGGAGCTGGCGACGCGCCGCGCCGCATGGACGCCGCCGAAGCCGCATGCGGCTCGCGGCTATCAGAAGCTCTACATCGATCACGTGCTGCAGGCGGATCGCGGCGTTGATTTCGATTTTCTCGTTGGCCGCAGCGGCTCGCCGGTGCCGCGCGACAATCACTAGAGGTGCCGCATGACCGCTTCCGCCAAAAAGCTCTACAAGGGCGTCTTCCCGGTCGCGCCGACCATCTTCGACGCTGACGGCCGCCTCGATCTCGAGGGCCAGAAGCGCGCGATCGACTTCATGATCGATGCCGGCTCGCACGGCATCTGCATCCTCGCCAATTTCTCCGAGCAGTTCGTGCTGACCGATGACGAGCGCGATCTGGTGATGACCACGGTGCTGGATCATGTCGCCGGCCGCGTGCCGATCATCGTCACCACGACGCATTTCTCGACCTTTGTCTGCGCCGAGCGCTCGCGCCGCGCGCAGGAGAAGGGCGCGGCCATGGTCATGGTGATGCCGCCCTATCACGGCGCCACCTTCCGCGTGCCTGATAGCTCGATCTACGAGTTCTATCGCGGCGTGTCGGACGCGATCTCGATCCCGATCATGGTGCAGGACGCGCCGGTCGCCGGCACGCCGCTATCGGTGCCGTTCTTGGCGCGCATGGCCAAGGAGATCGAGAACCTCGCTTATTTCAAGATCGAGGTGCCGCGCGCGGCCGACAAGTTGCGCGCGCTGATCGAGGCAGGCGGCACGGCGATCGAAGGTCCGTGGGACGGCGAGGAGGCAATCACCCTGATGGCCGATCTCGACGCGGGCGCCACCGGCGCGATGACCGGCGGCGGCTATCCCGACGGCATTCGCAAGATCATCGATCCGTATTTCGCGGGCGACCGCGAGGCCGCGGCGGCGGCCTATGAGCGCTGGCTGCCGCTGATCAACTACGAGAACCGGCAGTGCGGGCTTGCCACCTGCAAGATACTGATGAAGGCGGGCGGCGTGATCCGCCACGACACGCTGCGAGCGCCGCAGCCGCCAATTCATCCGGCGACCCAGAAGGGACTGATCGAGATCGCGCGCCGGCTCGACCCAGTCGTGCTGCGCTGGGGACGCTCGAGATGAGCGAGCTTCGTGTCGCCATCGTTGGCTTCGGCAAGATCGCCAGGGATCAGCACGTGCCGGCGATCGCCGCCACCGAGGGCGTGACGTTGACGGCAGTGGCGAGTCGCAATGCCTCGCTGCCCGGCCTGCCGCATTTCGGCACGATCGAAGAGCTGCTGCGCGACGGACCCGAGATCGACGCGGTCGCGCTGTGCACCCCGCCGCAGGTGCGCCGTGCGCAGGCGCTCGCCGCGCTGGAAGCCGGCAAGCATGTGATGCTGGAGAAGCCGCCGGGCGCCGCCGTCAGCGAGCTCGATCCGCTGGTCGCGCTTGCCGCCGCGAAGCGGCGCACGCTGTTCGCGACCTGGCATTCACGTTACGCGCCCGCCGTCGAGCCGGCGCGCGCGTGGCTGTCTTCCCGCCAGATTCGCAGCGTGCGGATTGACTGGAAGGAGGACGTGCGCGTCTGGCATCCGGGGCAGGGCTGGATCTGGGAGCCGGGCGGGTTAGGGGTGTTCGATCCCGGAATCAACGCGCTGTCGATCCTGACCCGCATTCTGCCAGAGCCGGTGTTCGTGACCGAGGCGGAACTGTCGTTCCCGTCCAACCGCCAGGCTCCGATCGCGGCCAACCTGTCACTGTCGACGGCGAGCGACCTGCCGATCGCGGCCGAGTTCGACTTCCGCCAGACCGGGCCGCAGCGCTGGGACATCCGGATCGAGACCGACGCAGGCCGGTTGAAGCTGTCGCTGGGCGGCGCGCGGATGACCGCGGACGACCAGCCGATGGTCGACGAAAGGGAGCGGGAGTATCCCGGCCTCTACCGTCGCTTCGTCGAACTCACAAGGACCGGTGCGAGCGACGTCGATCTGACGCCGCTGCGGCTGGTGGCTGACGCTTTCCTGCTCGGTCGCCGCCACGTCGTCGAGCCGTTCGAGGACTGACGCCATGGCGGAGCAGGCACGGATCACCCGGGATGTCTTCGGCACGCTGCCGGACGGCCGCGAGGTCGAGCGCGTCACCTTGCGTGGCGCTCACGGTTTCGAGGCGCGGATCATCACTTACGGCGCGGCGCTGCAGGCGCTGCTGGTGCCGGATGCGCAGGGCCGCGTCGACGACGTCGTGCTCGGCCACGACGACCTGCTGAGCTACCTCAAGCTCCGGAAATTTTTCGGTGCAACGGTCGGACGCTACGCCAACCGCATTGCCAAGGCGCGCTTTTCGCTCGACGGTCAGGACCTGCGCCTCGACGCCAATAATGGTGCGCATGCATTGCATGGCGGCCCCGACGGCTTCGACCGCAAGCTCTGGCAGATCGTCGCCACCGAAGGCGGCGCCCAGCCCTCGGTCACGATGCTCTATGTCAGTCCCGACGGCGAGGCCAACTATCCGGGGCGGCTCGACGTCCGTGTCACCTATCAGCTGGCGGGACCGACGGAGTTGGCCGTCAGCTTCAGCGCCCGGACGACCCGGACGACGGTTGTCAACCTGACCAACCACAGCTTCTTCAATCTCGACGGCCTGGCCGCCGGCACCGGCATTCTCGATCATCGTTTGACAGTCGAAGCCGACCACTATCTCGCGATCGACGAGACTGCGATCCCGCTGGCGGGGCCGCCGCATTCCGTCGTGGGGACGCCGTTCGATTTCCGCGACGCGCATCCCATTGGTGCGCGCATCCGTGCCGACGATGCGCAGATCAAATGTGGCCGCGGCTATGATCATAATTTCTGTCTGCGCGACGGCTCTGGCGTGCGTTTCGCGGCCCGGCTCGAGTCGCCGCGCTCCGGGCGGATCATGGAGTTGCTCACCGATCAGCCTGGCTTGCAGGTCTATTCAGGCAACTATCTTGACGCGACCGTGAGCGGCAAGGGGCGTGTCTATCGTCAATCCGACGCGCTCTGCCTGGAGCCGCAGGTCTGGCCTGACAGTCCGAACCGTCCGGATTTTCCAAGCGCGCGTCTTGCGCCCGTCGACGTCTATGAGCACGAGACCGTGTATCGCTTCTCAACCGCGGGAGCGCCCAGATGATCGAGCAGGTGCCGACCACGATCCTCTGCGACGAGCGCTGCCATCTCGGCGAGGGGCCGACCTACGATCCCCACACCGACACCGCCTGGTGGTTCGACATTCGGGAGGGCCTGCTGTTCGAGGCCAAGATCGGCAGCGGCGAAGTCCGCCGCCACGGGCTCGGCAGGATGGCGAGCGCGCTCGGCCGCATCGATGCCGACAGGCAGCTGATCGTGGCCGAGGACGGACTCTACATCCGCAGAGTCGCCGACGGCGCGCTGTCGCTGCATCTGCCGCTCGAAGCCGACAATCCGGCGACGCGGTCGAACGATTCGCGGGTCCATCCCTCCGGCACGTTCTGGATCGGCACCATGGGCCGCAACGCCGAGTGCGGCCTGGGCTCGATCTATGCGCTGCATCGCGGCGAGATCATCCGGTTGTTCCCCAACGTCACCATTCCCAACGCGATCTGCTTCTCGCCGGATGGCGCGATCGGCTATTTCGCCGATACGGATGAGAACGTCCTCTACCGTGTCGCGCTCGACCCGGAGACGGGCCTGCCGCGCGGCGAGCCGGAGGTGCTGCTGCGCCATGCCGGTGTCGGTGGGCTCGATGGCGCCGTCGTCGATGCCGAGGGACGGATCTGGAACGCACGCTGGGGCGGCGGTTGTGTCGACGTCTACAGCCCGCAGGGCGAGCATCTGCGCAGCATCGCGGTTCCGGCCAGCCAGGCGAGCTGCCCGGCGTTCGTCGGTCCCGATCTGTCGCGCCTGCTGGTGACGTCGGCCTGGCAGGACATGGACGAGGCGGCCAAGGCGGCCGACCCCGGCCATGGCCAGACTTTCCTTCTTGACGTCGGCGCTCACGGTCGCGCCGAGCCCGACGTCAAGCTGTCGATCTGAGAGGAGGAACAATCAGTCAAGCGTCGTTCAGCCTAACAGCTAACTGGTATCAAGATACGCAATCGGGTATCTCTTGTCAAAATTCGAAAATCCAAAGGGAGTGAAGACATGTCGAGAATGAAGACCATCATGGCCGCCGCGCTGGCCGGCCTCGGCGCGATGGCGCTGTCCAGCGCCGCACTGGCCCAGAGCAAGGGGACCGTCGGCATCGCGATGCCGACCAAATCCTCGGCGCGCTGGATCGACGACGGCAACAACATCGTGAAGGTGCTGAAGGAGCGCGGCTACACCACCGACCTGCAATATGCCGAGGACGATATTCCGAACCAGCTCTCGCAGATCGAGAACATGGTGACCAAGGGCGCCAAGGTGCTGGTGATCGCCGCGATCGACGGCACCACGCTGTCGGACGTGCTGAAGCAGGCCAAGGCCAAGGGCATCACCGTGATCGCCTATGACCGCCTGATCCGCGACACGCCGAACCTCGACTACTACGCGACCTTCGACAACTTCCAGGTCGGCGTGCTGCAGGCGCAGTCGATCGTGGACAAGCTCGGGCTGAAGGACGGCAAGGGACCGTTCAACATCGAGCTGTTCGGCGGCTCGCCGGACGACAACAACGCCTACTTCTTCTACAATGGCGCGATGTCGGTGCTGCAGCCCTATCTCGACTCCGGCAAGCTCGTGGTCGCCTCCGGCCAGAAGGGCATGGACAAGGTTGCGACCCTGCGCTGGGACGGTGCCACCGCCCAGGCCCGCATGGACAACCTGCTCAGCGCCTATTACGGCAACAAGCGTGTCGATGCGGTGCTGTCACCCTATGACGGTCTCTCGATCGGCATCATCTCGTCCTTGAAGGGCGTCGGCTATGGCAGCGGCAACCAGCCGATGCCGGTCATCTCCGGCCAGGACGCCGAGGTGCCGTCGGTCAAGGCGATCCTGCGCGGCGACCAGTACTCGACCATCTTCAAGGACACCCGCGACCTCGCCAAGGTGACCGCCGACATGGTCGATGCTTCGCTGAGCGGCAAGGAAGTGAAGGTCAACGACACCAAGACCTACAACAACGGCGTCAAGGTCGTCCCGGCCTATCTGCTCAAGCCGGTCGTGGTCGACAAGAGCAACTGGGAGAAGGTCCTGATCGAAGGCGGCTACTACAAAAAGTCGCAGGTCGAGTGATCTCATGGCCGGCGAGCGCGGCCATGCGCTCGCCGGCTCCTCTTATCTCAACGACTTCAAGTGTTGCGGGATACAGCGCGATGACGGCAATCCTCGAGATGCGCAGCGTCAGCAAGAGCTTCGTGGGCGTGCAGGCGCTCCGCGACGTCAGCTTTACGGTCGCGGCGGGCGAGATCCACGCCCTCGTCGGCGAGAATGGCGCCGGCAAGTCGACCCTGATGAAGGTGCTGAGCGGCGTCTATCCCTACGGCCGCTATGAGGGCCAGATCATTTTCGAAGGCGAGGAGCGGCACTTCCGTGACATCAACGATTCCGAGGCGCTCGGCATCATCATTATCCACCAGGAGCTCGCGCTGATTCCGCTGATGTCGATCGCCGAGAACATCTTCCTGTCGCATGCGCCGTCACGCTTTGGCGTCATCGATCGCGACGAGGTCTACCGGCGCACCCAGCAATTGCTGGCTCAGGTGGGATTGAAGGAATCGCCGGATACGCTGATCACCGATCTCGGCGTCGGCAAGCAGCAATTGGTCGAGATCGCCAAGGCGCTGTCCAAGCGTGTCAAGCTCTTGATCCTGGACGAGCCGACGGCGAGCCTGAACGAGGCCGACAGTCAGGCGCTGCTCGACCGCCTCGTCGCCTTCCGCGAGCAGGGCATCTCGTCGATCCTGATCACGCACAAGCTGAACGAGGTGGCCCGCGTCGCCGATCGCATCACGGTGCTGCGCGACGGGCGCAGCGTCGACAGCATCGATTGCCGCGCCGAGCCGGTCCTGGAGGACCGGATCATCAAGAGCATGGTCAATCGCGACATGGCGCACCGCTTCCCCGAGCGGCAGCCGAAGATCGGCGAGCCCGTGTTCACGGTCGAGAACTGGTCGGTCTACCATCCGCAGCATACCGACCGCCAGGTAATCAAGAACGTCGATTTCCAGGTGCGCCGCGGCGAGATCGTCGGCATCGCCGGCCTGATGGGCGCGGGGCGCACCGAATTCGCCATGAGCCTGTTCGGCCGCTCCTGGGGCGTCAACATCACGGGCCGCGCCCGCCTCGAAGGCCACGACGTCACTCTCAACAGCGTACCGGCCGCGATCGACGCCGGCCTCGCCTATGTCACCGAGGACCGCAAGCAGCTCGGCCTGATCCTGGCCGACGACGTGCGCAAGAACATCACGCTGGCGAGCCTCGCGCAGGTCGCGCCGAAGGGCGTGATCGACGACATCGCCGAGCTCAAGGCGGCGTCCGGCTACCGCGGCCGGATGCGGATCCGCTGCTCCGACGTCTATCAGGAGGCCGGCCAGCTCTCCGGCGGCAACCAGCAGAAGGTCGTGCTGTCAAAATGGCTGATGACCGATCCCAAGGTCTTGATCCTCGACGAGCCGACGCGGGGCATCGACGTTGGCGCAAAGTATGAGATTTACTGTATCATCCAGGAGCTCGCGGATGCCGGCCGGGGTGTTGTCGTGATCTCATCGGAGATGCCGGAGCTGCTCGGAATCTGCGACCGCATCTGCGTGATGAATGACGGCGCCTTCGTCGGCGAGTTCGCCGGGCCGGAGGCGACGCAGGAAAAGATCATGCGCGCCATCATGCGCAACGAAACCATCAAGAACCAGGAGACGGCCGCGTAAGCGGTCGGGAGGACGCCAGCAATGACCGACAAGACGGTTTCGCTCCCGGAGGAGAAGTCGCATAGCGGCTTCCTGAAGAACAATCTGCGCAGCTACGGCATGCTGCTGTCGCTGTTCGTGATCATGCTGTTCTTCCAGTTCATGACCGACGGCACCCTGCTGCAGCCGCTCAACCTCACCAACCTGGTGCTGCAGAACAGCTACATCGTCATCATGGCGCTGGGCATGCTGCTGGTGATCGTGACCGGGCACATCGATTTGTCGGTCGGCTCGGTTGCGGGCTTCGTCGGCGCCGTCGCCGCCGTGCTGATGGTGCGCTATCACGTCGACTTCCCGCTCGCGATCATCGCCTGCCTGATCGTCGGCGCCGCGATCGGCGCCGCGCAGGGTTATTGGGTGGCCTATTTCGGCATTCCGTCGTTCATCGTCACCTTGGCGGGCATGCTGGTGTTCAAGGGCCTGGCGCTGGCGCTGCTGCAGGGGCAATCGGTCGGGCCGTTCCCGGGTACGTTCCAGAAGCTGTCGTCCGGCTTCATCCCTGAGTTCATGCCGAGCGCGGCGCATCTTTATCCCACGTCGCTCGCGATCGGCGCGGTGCTGACGCTCATTCTGGTCTATGCCAGCGTCAAGGGCCGTGCGCGCGAGGTGGAGCACGGCATCGAGGTCGAGCCGTTCGGCTTCTTCGCTGCCAAGAACGTCGTGCTGGCCGGCGCACTGATGTATTTCACCTATCTGATCGCCTCGCATCGCGGCCTGCCCAACGTGCTGGTCATCATGACGGCGCTGATCGCGCTCTACGGCTTCATGACGCGCCGCACCGTGGTCGGCCGGCAGATCTATGCGGTCGGCGGCAACGCCAAGGCCGCCAAGCTGTCGGGCATCAAGACCGAGCGGCTCGTGTTCATGACCTTCGTCAACATGGGTGTGCTGGCGGCGCTGGCCGGCCTGATCTTCGCCGCCCGGCTCAACACCGCGACGCCGAAGGCCGGCCTCGGCTTCGAGCTCGACGTCATCGCGGCCTGCTTCATCGGCGGTGCCTCGGCCTATGGCGGCGTCGGACGGGTCGGCGGCGCTGTCATCGGCGCCATGATCATGGGCGTGATGAACAACGGCATGTCCATTCTCGGCGTCGGCATCGACTATCAGCAGGTCATCAAGGGCCTGGTGCTGCTCGGCGCCGTCTGCATCGACGTCTACAACCAGCGCCGCTGAGTTCGGCGCGCAGCTCCCGGTGACGCTGTAACGACCTAGGGTAGGCAAAGCGGCGCCTGCCCACCACGTCTCGCGACCCGCGTGAAAGCGGTGGGCACGCGGCATTCGCGTCGCGAATGCGGCTTTGCCCACCCTGCGCATTCACAGAACTACACCACGTGGAAATTCGACACGCTGTCATTGGCGAGCTGAGCGACGAGCTGCAGCTCCCAGTCGATATAGGCCTGCATCGCTTCGGCGGCGTTGTCGGTGCCCTCATAGGGACGCTTGTAGACGTCGTCGGCAAGCGAGATCCATGAGGACCGATCGCTCTCCAGCACATGCCCGGCAGCCGTCCAGGCGCGCGTGCCGCCGGTGAGCACGCGCAGCTCACGCGTCGTCGCGGCACGTGCATCCGCAAGCGCAAACGCGGCTTCGCTGCCGTCGTTGCTGGTCAGCACGATCGGACCGTCGCCGGGCAGCTTGGCGAGATCATCCGCAAAGCGCGACGCCAGCACGAAATGTGCGCCCGGAATGTGTCCGGCCTTGTAGCTCGGACTGCGCGTGAGATCGACGATCGTCCACGCAGCGGGATCGGCCGCGAGTTGCTCGGCGCTGATTGCCGCGTCGCCAAGCTGCGGCAGCGGCGGTCGGCGTGCGGCGCGGATTTCCGTCTCGGTCGCTCCAACGACATCCGGTCCCACGACCGCCACGTCCCAGCCCATCTGCTTCAGCCATGACGCCGTCATGCGCGCGCGCACGCCGTCATCGTCGAACAGCACCAGACGGGCGCCGCGCACGCCCACCCACTCGTCGGTCGCCTGCACCAGCTGGCCGCCCGGTGCCGACACGAAGCCGGCCGGATGGCCGGCGGCATGTTCCTCGGGCGTGCGGACGTCGAGGCAATACAGCGTGCGCGCCCCGGCCTCGGCCTGATGGCGCGCGAATGTCGCGGCATCGAGCACGCCGACGCCGACGCGCTCGGCCCAGGCCTTGGCATCAGCCAGCGCGGTCGCGTAGCTCGTCCGTGGCCGCTCCAGGACGCGCGCGGTCTTGCCGCGCTCGACCTGATGGCCGGCAAGTGTCCAGCCGATCGTGCCGTTGCGCAACGCATAGATCTTGTTCGGCAGCCCGGCATTGATCAGCGACTGCGTGCCGATGATCGAGCGCGTGCGTCCGGCGCAGTTGACGATGATCGTGGTGTCGGGCGACGGCGCGACCTCGCGCGCCCGAAACGCCAGCTCGCCGCCGGGGACGCTGACCCCGCGCGGGATGCTCATGGTGCGATATTCCTCGAAGCGGCGGGCGTCGAGCACGACCAGATTCGACTCGCGCTCGATCAGCGCCTTGGCGTCGTCGGCCGACAGCGACGGCGTGTGCCGGATGGCCTCGACCAATTCGCCGAACGCCTTGCTCGGCACGTTGACGTCCCGGAACACCTCGCCATGGCGCGCATAGCCCGACAGCCCGCCAGCGAGCATCGCGACGTCGGTGTAGCCCAGTGCATGAATGCGCGGCACCGCGCGGGCGGCATAGCCTTCGCCATCATCATAAACGACGACGGCTACATTCAGACGCGGCACGAGATCGAGGATGCGCAGCTCGATCTGCGACAGTGGCAGCGACACCGCGAAGAACGGATGCGACAGCGAATATGGGCCTTCCTCGCGGACGTCGAGCAGTGCCACCTCCTCGCCGGCGCGCCAGCGCCGCCGCAACTCGGTCGGTGTGATGATGCGGAAACCGTCAGGCGGCGGTGCGGTCGGGCCAGAGGTTGGGGACGGTGTCATTCGAATATCCGGAAATGAAGTCTCGGGCGGCGCCGGTCTCCGCATCATACACCGCGCGGCGGATGCGGCCGATATTGCCGCCATAGACGTGGATGCTGATCGAGGAGCGGTCCGCCAGACCGTTGGAGATCGCGTGGATGTCGCCAATGTGTGGCGATACCGCGGCCGTTTGTCCAGCCCGCAGCCGCTCCGGCGCAGCCTCGCGCAACGTGCCGTCCGGCTGCCGCGCATAGCTGACCGAGAGTTCCTCGCCGCGCAGCACGCCGACGAGGCCCCAGACGCGATGGTCGTGCACCGGCGTGCCCTGGCCGAGGCCCCACACGAAGCTCACGATGGAGAACCGATCGAGCGGATCGGCATACAGCAGATATTGTCGGTAGCGGCCGCCGTCGGCGACCGCAAAGGCCTGAGGCAGCCAGTCGTCATGCGCGACCAGCTCCTTCAGTTTCGGTGCGAGCGCGGCGAGCAGCTCCGGCTCGTTTGTCGTGCTTGCGACGAGGCGTGCCGTATCGGCGACGAAGTCGCGGAAGCGCGCAATGTCAGTCATGTCGGGCTCGTGTCGTATCGAGGCGGGAGGCCGCCGATGGGCGGCGCGATGGGCGAGGGATCTGATCCCACTCAGACGTGAGGGCCGAGCATCGCGATGTAGAACAGGTCCTCATTGGACAACTCGGCGGCCGGGCGCCGGGTGAGGATGTCGTGCGCTTTGAGACGGCTGTCAGCGCGCCCTTGCGGCAGCAAATGACCGAGCCAGCCTCCGAACCATGAGACGTAGCGCATGAGAGCCTCCGCGCGGATTGATCACGTCCTTGATATCACGCCTCGACCGGCATCGAACAGAGCCCGGCACGGCTCCGCATCACTTTGGCAGATCATGCCTGCTGAAGCACCTCGCCGGCAAATTCCTTTTCCGCATCGTACGCGTCGCGCTGCTCTGCTTCTCCATCGGTCGCATCTGCGCCGGCATTCCGGCCCGTCAGGCTTTCGTGCCAATGGGTGCGGAATGCCATCCATGATGCGTGATCCTGGAAGGCAACCTCGGCGAACCACTCGACCGTGACGGCGCCGCTCGGCCAGTAGCGTTCCTGGTCATGCCAGCACACGACAGGCCAGCGCGGATTGCGGTAGGAGCGGCCGGTCTCATCATGCAGCGATGGCCGGCCGAGATGATCGATCAGCCATGACATCACCTCGGGCAGGAACGTGGCGGCAAACGACACGCCATGGCGGCCGAGCCGCTGCGGCATGCGCATGACGCGCTGATCAATGATGGCGAAGGCCGGCGGCACCGCGCCGACATTGAACTGGCGGATCATCAGCAGGCGGAAGCCGCATTCGCAGAGCTCGGCAGGCACGGCATGGATTGCCGTCGGCTGAAGTGGAGCCGCGATGTTCATACCAGTGCTCCCTGCGCCTGTCCGAGCGCGAGGTCGATGGCCTGCTGCAACGCTGTGCGCGTCGGCACATCGCTGCGTTTCAGATAGGCGGTCAGAACGCGTGCCATCCCTGTCTCCCGTCGGCATCTGCACGTTGCTGGTCGCAGCCTGCGCAGATCGCCTTGCGTGGAGACGGACATTCGACCCGAATCCGACGCGACGAAAATCAACAATCCCCGACATTGCTGCCGGTCAGGGAGGGTAGATCAAATTTCGTGCCAGATGCGGCGATCAGTGGAGACGATGGCCGTCGGCGTCGTGTTCCGGCGTCGCGAGCTGCGCGATCGGGCTGGATTGGTGGTGGATCATCCGCCAGGCGCCGTCGATGCGCGCGAAGTGATTGGCCGCTGCGAGCGCCGCGCCGTCGACCAGCTCGATGCAGAGCACGTGGCCATGATCGCCGTCGACGATCGCGTGCGGGTCCGCGCAGACGATGTTCGGCCGGCCGGGGTTGGCGAGGATGTCGCGCCAGCTGCCGATCACGGCGGCGCGGCCGACGATCGCCGGCCAGCCCGGATGAATGCAGGAGATGCCGTCGCGATCGGCCCAGAGGGCAACGAGTGCCGCGAAATCGCCGGCCGTGAAGGCAGCATAGAAGGCCGCATTGGCGGCCAGGATCTCGCGCTCGTCGCTCATTGTGATGGCGTGAGCCAAGCCGGTGCGAAAATCAAGCAATGTTTGGAAACGCACATCCCCTGGTGCGCAAAAACTTGCAAGCTTCTTGCAGGACCCGGTCGAGACGCGATCGCAACGCATCAGCCGAGGTCCTGCCATGCTCGAAACGGCCATTGTCGGAGGTGGATTGTGCGGAATGGCACTCGCGCGCAGCCTGCAGCAGCGCGGCAGCACGTTCGCTTTGTTCGAAGCCCGACATCGCCTGGGCGGACGTGTGCTGTCGGTCAGGAGCAAGGCGGGGCTTGCGCTGGACCTCGGCCCGACCTGGTTCTGGCCGGACACCCAGCCGCTGCTGACCGGCCTGATCGCGGAGCTCGGCCTGTCCGACTTTGCCCAGCACGATGACGGCACGGTTCTTCATCTGAAGGAGGCGGACAAGTCGGCCGAGCAGATCGGCGGGCCGCCGGTCCACCAGGGCGCGCGCCGGCTCTCCGGCGGCATGACGAAGCTGGTCGAGGCGCTGGCGCGTGATCTGCCGCAGCCCTTCATCCATCTCGGCCATGAGCTGGTGCGCATCGTCGATTGCGGCACGCATGTGCGGCTGATCTTTGCCACATCAACGGAATCGGTCGCGATCGAGGCCAAGCGCGCCGTGCTCGCGCTGCCGCCGCGGCTGCTGATCGATCACGTCGGCTTCTTTCCCGAGCTGGACGACGCGACCTTCGATGCGATGCGCGGTGCCGAGACCTGGATGGCGGCGCAGGCCAAGGTCGTGATCGCCTACGACCAGGCGCATTGGCGCGACCAGGGCCGGTCCGGCAATGCGTTCGTCAGCCACGAGCAGGCCGTGATCGGCGAGATCTTCGACGCCTGCGATGCCGGCGGCGACCGTGCTGCGCTCGGCGGCTTCCTCGCCTTCTCGCCCGATCTGCGCGCGACCTTCAGTGTCGGGCTGCCGCTGCTGATGGACAGCCAGATGGTGCAGCTGTTCGGCTCCGCGCTGGAAGGCGGCGAGCAGCACTATCAGGACTGGGCGGCCGAGCGCTTCACCTGCAGCGCATTGGATCGCACCACGCCGCGCGGCGAGCACAGCGAGATCGCCAATCCGATGCTGCGGCGGGCGCTATGGGACGGGCGGCTGCACCTCGGTGGCGCCGAGACCGCAAGCCACGCGGCCGGCTATCTCGAAGGTGCCCTGAACGCCGCCAAGCGCATCGAGCGTGCGATGGCCCGGAGCATGGGCGAGATCGCCGGGCCGCGGCCGGCCGTGGCGATCGGCGACGGGCTGTCGGGCAACGCAGCGAGCCTCGCCTGGTTCGGCGCCTGGGTCGCCGCGCAGCGTGATGCCGCGTTCGACGATTATCGGCAGCGGCTCAACCGCAGCCTCGCTACGCAGCAGCGCGAGCAACTGACCCAGCTCGCTGTTCTTGGAGCCACCGAGGGGGTGTTCGCGGCGGCGCTGCAGGTGCTGGACGCACTGACCTTCGACATGCGCGACGTCGCCGTCGAACGCGGGCGCTCCGCCCTGATGCCGGAGATCCAGAAACCGTTCCGCGATGTCATGCAGTCGCTGCTCGACGATGCCATAGCCTTCAATCGCACCTCCTGCGCGCTGTCGAACTTTCCGTTCGAGCACAAGCCGTCGAAGGACTACGTGCAGACGATCCTGCGCGACATCGCCGCCGCCTGGCAGGAGTTCTCGCTCGCCGCCAACCGCCTGCTGCTGGCAAAGTCGGGAGACGTGACGCGCACGCCGACGAGAATGTCGTCGTGAGTCCGACAGCGTCGAGGTGCGACCGATGAAGCTGCAGATCGAACGTCCGACCATCCTGGCGATGGCGGTGGCCTTCCCGCGTCTGGCCTCGTTGACGGAGCAGCTGCGTTTCGGCGACAAGGTCGAGGTCAATATGGCGCAACTCGCGACCGCCGAGCTCGACTTCCTGCGCGACAGCTACCAGAAGGCCGGTCCCGAATGGCACGCCCGTGCGGCGCAGATCGCCACCCTGCAGCGCGCCTTTGCCGATTCCGGCGCCCGGTTCTCCGAGCACGAACTGGAATCGGTGCTGCCGGCGATTGCGCGCTACCTGATCTCGGACGCCATCCGCGGCTGGATGTTCACGGCCAACGTCGCCAGCCGGCCGCTGCCCTATGTCGTGACGCGACTCGACTACAGCGCACCGTCGAATGACGAGGCCGGCCGCGTCTTCATCGAGCTCAAGGCCAACGCCAAGGGCGCGATCACCACGTCCACCCTGCGCATCTCCGCCGGCGACATCGTCGGCAGGACGGTCGCCGAAATCTTCGCCGCCAAGGGCTTCCTCAAGGAAACACCCGAGCTGATATCCGCCTATGACGAGACGGCCGAGCGCTATTTCGCCTGGCGCGGCCGCTACGGAGCGCAGTTCTCCGGCCGCGGCATCGGCTTCTTCGCCGATGATCCGAACTCCTCGCATCGCGACATGGACTGGTCGCGCAAGGACGTGATCGTGCTGTCGTCTGGCGGCGGCAGCGCGCGGCTCGTCAACGACGAAGGCATTCTCACCGAGCGGGCGCTGACGCTCGAGGTCACGGGCGACATACTCGGGCAGTACCTGCGCAAGGCTGCCAAGAGCAATCTCTATGACGCCGAGCAGGAGGTCGAAGAATCCAGGGCGGCGATCCCGAAGGGCATCTTCTGCCGCATTCCCGTCCATCCCTATATGCTGATGTTCCATCTCGACCTGCACCATTATCTCTGGGTGCATGCCGACGACATGGTGCCCTACGCCTATCAGCCCGAGCTCAAGCAGAAGCTGGTGCTGCCGGAGGAGCAGACCGACCTGATCGACATCCTCACTGCCGAGATGGACCTCTTGATGGACGACATCGTCGCCGGCAAGTCCGGCGGCACCACCGTGCTGTGCGCGGGGCCGCCCGGCGTCGGCAAGACGCTGACGGCGGAGGTCTACGCCGAGATCATCGGCCGGCCGCTGTACCGCGTGCATTCCGGTCAGCTCGGGCTGAACGTCGCGGCGATGGAGAGTGCGCTGAAGGATGCGCTGACGCGCGCGCAGCGCTGGGGCGCGGTCATGCTGATCGACGAGGCCGACGTCTACATCAAGCGGCGCGAGGACGACATGACGATGAATGCCGTCGTCGGCGTATTCCTGCGTGTGCTGGAATATTTCAACGGGCTCTTGTTCCTGACCACCAATCGCATCGACGACATCGATGAAGCGATCGTGTCGCGCTGCATCGCGCTGATCAGGTTCCAGGCGCCGGACGCGCAAGCGCGCGGCCGGATCTGGCGGGTGATGTGCGCGCAGTTCGGCTTGAACGTCGATGCCGGCTTGGTGGAGCTGCTGGTGGACACGTTCCCAGGCGCGTCAGGCCGCGACATCAAGGGGCTGGCCAAGCTGGTCGCCAAATATTGCCACCACAAGAGCGTCCGCCCGACCATCGAGGTCTTCCGCCGCTGCGCCATCTTCCGCGGCATCGATCTTGGCGACCACGAGCTGCTGCCGGAGGCCGCGGAGTAGATCGGCTACAACTGGCTGGCCTGCCCCAAGGTCGCCGGATTATACCCTTCCTCGCGCAGCACCCGCTGCACGACCGGGCGCGCGAGCATGCGGCGGTAGTGCGCGAGCAGGTTGGCCGGCAGCGCAATGCCGGTCTTGTCGGCCCAGAACTCGACATAGAACAGGATCGGATCGGCGACCGAGAATTCGCCGCCGAGATAGGACTGCCCGTCGAGCATCTTGTTCAGGATGGCAAAGCCCTTCACGACGATGTTGCGGCCGAGCGCGCGCACCGACTCCTGGTCGGCCTCGTTGCGGCTGAAGGTCGGCGTGGCGAAGATGCGCGCGAAGCCGTGGCCATGCACCGTTCCGGCAATGTAGCTCATGGCTTCGAGCAGCCGCGTTTCGGTCTCGATATCCGAAGGCCACAATCTGGCGCGCGGCCTGGAGCGGCCGAGCCAATAGGCAATCGCCGGCACCTCCGTCAGCACGCTGCCGTCGCTGCGCACCAGCGCCGGAATCGTCGATTTCGGGTTGATGGCCACATAGTCCGGTTTGAAATTGTCGCCGGCCGGCAGGTTGACGATATGGGCCTCGAACACCTCCTCAAGCTCTTCGAGAATGATGTGGATGCCGGTCGAGCACGATCCCGGCGTCATGTAGAATTTCATCGCGGCCATCATTGTCTCCAAGCCGACATCGCGCGTGTCTTCGATGCCTACGGCATGCTTCATGCAAGGATCGGGACAGATCGAGACTGATGCGCCGTGGCTCGACACGTCGGGCTGCTGCCGTCGGGTTTGCGACAGGAGACGTCATCGCGGTCCCGTAGCTCCGTCGCGCCGGTCAGGGAGCGCCGCGCATGACGGAACGTGAGCCGGAAATCTTCGTGATCTGTCCGACCGCCGGCATCGCGCCGGGTGAAGCCAAGGCGTTCAGCCTGTCGCGGATCGGCGACAATGGCGAGGCGCGGCCGTTTCCTATCGTGATCATCCACACTGTGTCCGGTGGCTTTGTGGGCTATGTCAACTGCTGCCCACACGAGGGCAAATGGCTGAACATCGGTAGCGGCCAGTTCTTCAATAAGGATCGGACGCTGCTGCGCTGCGGACGGCATGGCGCAACGTTCGAGATCGACACCGGGCTGTGCAACGCCGGTGCCTGCGCAGGGCAGAGCCTGGAGCCGATTGCGCTCGCTGTCATCGACGGCGAGGTCTGCCTGTGCGGCGTCGCGCTGGTGGAAGATATTCCCGATCCGTTCGACGACCTCGACGAGACCATGGAGATCATGATCCACCCGGATTGACGGATGGGATTTCCAACGTCATTGCGAGGAGCGAAGCGACGAAGCAATCCAGAATCCTACCTGAGCCCTGGATTGCTTCGCTTCGCTCGCAATGACACTCACTACGTGATGTCGTTCGGCGGACCCTCAGAACCCATCCGCCTTCTTGCCCCACGGATGGGTGCCGGATACAAGCTGTGCCTTGATGCCGGCCTTGTCGACATCGGCCCGGGTTCTGAAAAAGGTCGCCTCGTGCACCAGCGTGCCGTTCTTGGTCGTCACCGCGACATAGCGCGCGACAGTGTCGATGTCGCACAGATATCCGCCGCCGGGATCGGCGGCGCTGCGCAGGTTGCCATCCCAGTCCACGAAGAATCCTTCACTCATCTCTTTCTCCAACCTCGTTCAGTCAGGTCTCGGGCTGATCGGCGACGAGCTGCGCATAGGCGCTCTCGACGATGGCCCAGCAATGCAGCAGGCGCTGATGCTCGGCCTTGCCGATGCTCACCGTCTCGCCATGATCGTCGGCCGCAGCCGTCGCCGCCTGCAGCGCATCGAACAGCGCCTTCTCAAGCTGGTAGATGCGCTCGCTGGCGCGTTCCAGATAAGGAATGGGATTGGCGCGGACATTGGCCTCGTGCAGCGCATCGAGGCTGAGCAGCGTCCGGAAGCGGCGCTCGACCTGGCGCTGCTGCATGCCGAAATCGTGCTCGATGACGGTCACGGCCGGACCTCGGGCGCGGGCGCCTTTGAAGCCGCCGCCTTGGCCGCATTCCGCAGCAGGTTCAGGCATTCGAGCGAAGCGGCCATGTCGAGCGCGGAAAAGCCGTCGAGCGTCTCGGTGCGGATGTCCGCGCCCTTGGCCAGGAGATGCGCGACCACATCGGCCTTGCCGGAGGAGGACGCATACATCAGCGCTGTCGCACCATTGTCGTTGCTGTTGTCGAGATCGATGCCGGCCTCGACCAGCGCGTCGATGGCGTCGAGATGCCGGCCGACGCAGGCGAGCCACAGCGCGTTATTGCCGTCCGCGTTCCTGGCGGCGACGTCGGCGCCGGCAGAGAGCAGCTCGCGGATAACGACGACATTGCCGAGATGTGCCGCCTTCATCAGCGGCGTGGTCCGATTGGCGATGATGGCGTCGACGTCGTCAGCGGGAAAGCCCTGGGCGGCGAGCCACGCCGCCAGGGCCGGACTGACGTTCGCCGCGCCGCTCCGCGCGGGACAACGCTGGCGCCACGCCTCATAGCCGCCGTCGAGGCTATAGACCTCAGTGAAGCCGAAATCGGAGAAGGTCTGCGCGTAGTCCTGGCTGGCATTGCCGTGATAGCAGTAGATCAGGATCGGCGCGCGCCTGCTCGTGCCGGCGATCATCTCGGCGAGATTGCGCTGGGTGAGATGCCGCGCGCCGGCCATATGCGCGGTGTCGAACGAGGCGGTGTCGCGGACGTCGAAGCGCAGCACATCGTCGCGCTGCAGCAGCTCGGCTGCGTGGTCGACATCGATGCGCTGAAACGGAATACGCGGTCTCATGGCAGGACTCCCGCTTCATTGCGCGTTCGGCCGGGATAGGCCGCCAGCGTCGTGATGCGATCATCGGTCAGGGGACGGCCGACCGTGAAGTGATAGAGCACCTGGAACTGCTCTCCGACCACGCCGAGCATCTCGTGCACGGAGTCGTCGAAGAAGCAGCCGATGCCGGTGCCGCGCAGGCCCGCCGCCTCGGCTTCGAGGTAGAGCACGTGGCCGATCAGGCCAGCCTCCCAATGCAGTTGCCGATAGCGCCACGGATGGTCGCTGACGGCCGGCGTGAACTCGGCGAGCATCGCCATCGCAAAGCAGCCGTCGCCCGCGATCGCCTGGTGACAGCTAGCGGTGCGGATCACGCCGCGGCTGTCGGTCGGCAGCAGCCGGAACAACGGCAGATGATCAGGCACGCGCTCGACCGGCTGCCAGTCGAAGTCGGGACGCAGCGCGCGCCGCAGGCTGGTCTCCGCCTCGCTGCCGCGCGGCAGCGCATAGAGCCCGGGCGTGAGCCCCTCGACGCGATGGACGAATAGCAGCGGATGCAGCCGCGACGCGAACGGCCAGATGGTCCATGGCGGCGTAGCGCGCGGCAGCAGCGCGTCGAGAAGGTGAAGCAACGTTGCGAGATCCATCGTGAACCTGGCGTCGAAGCGTTGCGCGCTGCGACGACCGAGAATGAGCTCGGCCGCGCGCGCCTGTGATTGCCGCGTCAGCGGCGGGCACCGCCACGGAATGGAGATCGCATCCTGCGCCGCGCCGGCCGTGGCCGCGCTCACCTCGGGGATGATGGGCCAGCGGTAGAGCGGATGGCGATCGAGCCGGTTCGCCTGACCTTTCCACGTGTCGTCGATCGTGGCGAGTGATGGCAAACCGGCGGGCGACCGCGAGCTCGCATCGCGCGGCGCGATCGCGAGCAGCACATCGGCATTCTCGGTCTCGACGCCGGCGAAATCATCCGCGCGATCGAGTCCCATCAGCGCCGCGAGCCTCGCGCTGTCGATGCCGTCGATCACGCGCGCGTACCAGCCGAGCGCAGCGGCGGCGTAGCTGACGGCGCCGATCGCATGTCCGAGGTCGAGCTGGCAGTAGCGGAACGCGCGCTCGCCATATTTCCACGCCTCGCGCCAATGGATCGAGGACAGCGCGAGCCATAGCCGCGGCTCGCCATGCGATGGCCTGCCGCGGCGGCAACGTTGCTCCAGCACGTGATCGCGGCTGACATAGTGATGAAGACCGTCGCTGAGCCCTGTCACATTCTCCGCGATGACATAGGCCTCGGTCGGATGCAGATTGCCGCTGGAGGGATTGCAGCGCAGCGCCCAGCGGTCAGGGCCGTACTCCTTCCAGGCCGCCAGCCCGAACGACAATTCCAGCAGCAGCGCGACGCCGTCGATCGTCAACGGCTGGACCGGCGCCGTGGCGTCGCAGGCATCGGCGAAGCTCACGGCGAGACGGTCCGAGGTCAGCGGCAGATCGGTGCGCGGGCTGCCGGCGAACTCGCGGAACGGATTGGGCTGCGCGTCCCAGTCCAGCGTCTCCGGCCCCGCCGCATAGCGCTTGAGGCTGTGCTTGGTGCGGGCGTGATAGGCCAACGCGATGTCGGCGGCGGCTGGAACGTCCGCCGTGCCGGACTGTGACACGGACATGCTTCCTCACAAGGCGCGACCTGCGCGTTCGCGCATGTTGGACGGTCGCTTGGTGACTGCGTCAGGCGGAGCAAAAAACGTTCCGAACAGCCGCAACTGCCTCCCCGTCGTCATGAGCCCGTTGGGCGCAGGCCCGGAATCCATAACCACGGCTGGTGGATATGGATTCCGGGCTTGCCGCTGCGCGTCGCCCCGGAATGACGCGCCGACACAGCGTGTCCGATTCTGAACAGCGCGATCAGAACTGTCCGCTTCTCGACATATCAATGCCGGTGCGTGGTGCCCGATGCGCTGTCGTCGATCAGCACGGCGACCTTGGCCGCGATCGACAGCCACGCCCGATGCGCGGCGACCTTGTGGCCGAGCCTGAAGCCGTCGGCCATGCGGGCCGCGAACGCAGGCCCGTCGGTCCCATGCTGTTGCGCGATGATCCACGCGGTCTGCCACAGATCGGTCTCGGTCGTCACGGTGCTAGAGATCCAGCACCAGCCGGTCGCCCTTGCCGCGCGATACGCAGGGCAGGAAGTAGCCTTCGGCGCGTTGCGCCGCCGACAGGCGCTTGTCGCGATGGTCGACCTCGCCCTCGACGACCCTGGTCTTGCAGGTGCCGCATAGGCCCTGTTCGCAGGAGGTCGCGATCTTGACGCCGTTCTCCTCGAGAAACGCGGTCACGGTCTTGTCGCCGGGGATCTTGAAGGTCGCGCCGGTGCTCTTGATGGTGACGTCGAACACCTTGTCGAGCAGTGCCGCGGCCGCCTTCGCGGTGAAGCGCTCGACATGGATGCGCTCCTCGGCAAAGCCCTTCTGCTTGGCCAGCGCGACGATCGGATCCATCCACCAGTCGACGCCGCAGATGAACAGCTGGGTGTCGTCGGGCCGGTCGGCCAGCAGCTCGGCGGCCTTCAGCAGCTGATTGTCCTCGGTGGCTTCCTTGTAGTATGTCGTATCTTCGGTGAAGGCCGAGGCCTCGATGGTGCTACGGAACGAATCCGGCGACATCAGCGCGAACACGTAGTGCAGCTCGAACGGGATGTTCTTCGCCTTCAGCGTGTCCGCGATCGACAGGATCGGCGTGACGCCGATGCCGCGCGCCACGAGCAGCGCCTGCTTGGTGTCCTTCGGGATCTTGAAGCGGTTGCGTGGGCGGCTCACCTGCAGCTTGTCGCCTTCGTTGATATCGAGATGCAGCGCCTTGGAGCCGCCGCGGCTGTTGGCATCCTTCCACACGCCGATGCAGTAGCGATTGCGTTCGGCGGCGCTGTTCAGCAGCGAATATTGCCGTGTGAGCCCGTTGGGAAGGGTGACGTCGATATGGCTGCCGGGGGTGAAGCCCGGCAGCGGCCGATCGTCCGCCGGGACAAGTTCGAATGACGCCATGTTGTGCGCCTCGATGGCCTTCCTGGCCACGACGACGGTGTGCAGGCTGTCGGACATCTGACAACTCCATCTTGCGAACCGGCTCATGAGAGGCCGATGCAAGGGGAGGGCCAAGCGGCGTTCGCCGCGGGGCGCGGCGGCTTTTCCGCTTGTGCACGCTGCGACGAGCGCAAGGTCCTGGAGCGCTGGGCCAAGGCGCGCGGCATCAACGCCGGAGACATGACCTGCGTCGCCGCTGCGGGGCGGCGGCGCCGGTCGTCCGTGCCGATGTCAATGGGCGTCGATCGCGTCCGCCTTGGCGCCGCCGGCGACGGAGTAGCGCATCGGCACCTTGCGGGTCTTCAGAAAGGCTTCCAGCGTCTCGCCGCGAAACGCGGCATAGACCTCCGGGTTGGAGACGCCGATCACGGCGGCCATCTTCTCCAGCACGAAGAAGCTGACGCCGCGTCGGATCATCTCGATCCAGCGGCGGTTCTTGATGAGCTCGCGCTCCTCGTCCGTGAGACGGTGCTCGTCCGCCAGTGCGTCGAATTCCGCAACGAATCTCTTGCGATGCGCGGGGATGACGAGCCGGTGCAGGAAGTCGTTGATGCGGAAATTGGCCTGGCTGCGGCCATGGGTGAACGGGTAGGTGCCGGTCAGCATCTCCGCGCCCGCGAGTTCATGGCCGATGTGTGCGCGATAGGCCGCGACCTCCTGCGGGTCGGGCGCGCCGCCGAGATCCTCGAACACCAGCGTGGCGATGTTGGTCACCGACGGCGCGTAGGTCTGTTTGTGCACGAGCCTCACACTGTCCGAGAGCGCACCGCGCATGATCAGCCACATGATGACCTCGGCGCCTTCCATGCCGCCCGTGACCGCGTAGTCGGCGATGCGCATCGCCGTCAGCTGCTCCGGGTCGTTCTCCAGCAGATCGAGGAATTCGTTGTCCCAGTCTTCGTTGAGAAAGCCGGCGCGCTCGCCGTGAACCTGGTGCGACAGCCCGCCGGTGGCGAAGATGGCGACCTTCAGGTCTTCCGGATAGCTCTCGATCGCCTTGCGCAGGGTCTTGCCGAGCTTCCACATCCGCTTCGCATTGGGAATCGGCAATTGCAGCACGCCGACTTGCAGCGGCACCACCATGCCCGGCCACGGGCCGCTGGCATCGCCCATCATCGACAGCGGCGACAACAGGCCGTGATCGACCGGCTTGCCCTGGAAGAACGACATGTCGAACTCGTCCGCCATCATCGCCATCGCGATGTGCTGCGACAGGCCGAGGTGGCCCTTCGCCGGCGGCACGTCGCGCGGTCCGCCGCCTTCGTCGGCGGCGATATAGCGGTCGTCAATGCCGAGCGCGAAGGCGGAGTAGTGATCGAAGAAGAACGAGGTGATGTGATCATTGTAGATCATGAACAGGACGTCGATGTCCTTCTGCTTCACCCAGTCGCGCACGACCGCGAAGCCGTCGAAGATCGGCTTCCAGGCCGGGTCGTTCTGCTTGTTGGTGTCGAGTGCGAAGCCGATGGTGGGCGAGTGCGAGGCGCCGATGCCGCCGATGATCCGGGCCAAGTGTCCCTCCGCGAAATGGGCCGCCGTGGACTGTGACCCGCGGCCGTGCTGGGACGGACCTTACGAAGTTTCCCATGCTAGACAATCATGCTAACGTGCACGGATCGTTTCTCTCGATGAACGAGCGGCTCTAGGATGAAATGGCGGATCGAGGACATTCCGGTGTTCCATGCGGTGGTCGCGACCGGCGGCATGACCGGCGCCTCGCGGTCCCTGGGCATGCCGAAATCCTCGGTCAGCAAATCGGTCGCCCGGCTCGAGCAGGATCTCGGCATCCGGCTGTTCGACCGCAACTCGCGGCGCGTCCGGGTGACCCGCGAGGGCGAGCTGTTCTTCCAGCAATGTCAGAAGATCCTGGATCAGGTCTCTGAGGCCGACGCGGTCATGACCGGGCTGGTCGGCGTGCCCAGCGGCCGACTGTCCGTGGCGCTGCCGCCGGCATTCTGCGAGGAGATCCTGGCCCCGCAGCTCGCCGAATTCCACCGCCGCTATCCGCGCATCGAGCTCGATGTCGAGGCCACCACGCGGGCGATCGACATGCTGGCCGACCGCTTCGACATCGCGGTCGTGGTCGGCGTGCAGGAGAATTCCGAACTGGCGCAGAAGGTGCTGATCGGCGGCCGCCTGATCTGGGTGACCAGCCCCGCTTATCTCGCCGCGCACGACATCGGCGACGACGTCCGCGCGCTGGAGCGCCATCTCATGATCTGCGAGCGGCGCTATGGCGATCGCACCCTGATGATCAAGCAGCACGGCCATCTCGTCCGCTTCGACGTCGGTGCGCATGTCGCCCGCATCAACAATCCGCTGGCGGTGCGCCGCGCCGTCGCCCATGGCGCCGGCATTTCCTTTCTGCCGGAGCACTATTGCGTCGAGCTGCTCGGCGAGGGCCGGCTGGTCGAGATCGGCAGGGGGGTCGTGTTCGACACCCGCGCCGCCCAGCTGACCGCGATCTTTCCGAGCCGCAAGCTGATCTCCTCGCGCGCCCGTGCCTTCCTCGACTTCCTCGAGGAGATCTGCACCGCGTCCGCGCAAACCCTGATCGGTCAGACCTGAGGTGCGCCGTCCGCCTGTCTCACGCAAGCCGATGGAATGACGGCGGCAATGGCTCTCGCACCAGCTCGCTCAGATCGAGCGTTTCACCGCTGTCGGCGATATCCGAGAACAACACCTCGATGAAGGGATGCTGACGGTTGGATGCGGCGCCGCGCCGATATTTCCTGCTCACGATCCGCTCGATCGCACCAAGGTTCAATTTTCCCAGCGCATTGTATTGGACACGAAACAGGCTCTGCCGGCCGCCCGTGTGCTCGATCGACTCGGCCCAGATGTCCATCACCTTGCGGCTGACGAAGGCCTCGACGCCGACGGTGCCATCCTGGGCGAGCAGGCGCAATCCGTCCATCGTATGCGGCTGCACATCGACGCTAAATTGGCTCAGCGACATCGGAGATCCCTTTCTGTTGCGTGCATCGGCGGTCTCACGGGAGAGTCGAGAACGGCGATCGGCGCATCGAACGTGTAGGAGAGCCCTGACGGCGCATAGTTCAACTGAACCTCGCCGCCGAGCTGCACGCCGAGCGTTTCGATCAGCCGGGTTCCGAAGCTTCGGCTGGCGGGCTGTTGAACGACCGGGCCGTGTCTTTCGGTCCAGGCGAAGCGGACCCGGCGTTGGTCGACGGTCCACAGCAGATCGACGCGTCCTTCCGGCACGGACAGCGCACCGAACTTCAGGGCGTTCGTGCACAGCTCGTTGAGCGTCATCGCGATGGCGATGACGGCATCCGGCGTCACCAGCACGTCGGGCCCGGTGATCGCAAAGCGTGAGTCGTCGGGCGTGTCGAAGGCCTGGACGGACGTACGGATCACCGTGCGGAGATCGCCGCTGGACAATTTCGCTTGCAGGAGGAGATCGTGTGCCCGTCCGAGGGCCAGGAGCCGCCCGGAGATGGCATGCTGTGCATCCTTGGTCGCCGGCACGTTGCGGAGGCTCTGGGAGACGATGGCGGTGACGGTCGCGAGCGTATTCTTGATGCGATGGTGCAGCTCCTCAAGAATGAGCTTTTGCAGCCTGCTCGCCGTCTCGCGTTCTCTCGCCTCGATTTCGGCCTGCTCGGACCGGGTCTTGGCATTGCTCTCGGCCTCGACGAGCAGGCGCTTCAGCCCGATGATTTCCGTCAGCAGAAAGTCGGGATCCACGACCGTGCCGTGAGGAGGCTCTGTGGTGAGGTTGATCTCGAGCATTGGCTGACATGTCCTTGTACCGGATGCCGCCCTCGGAGGGCACGATGGTACGCAGGAGCAGGCCGCCCCAGCGTCACTTCGTTCGCGAGCGGACACTTCCGTTGAAATGCCCGAGTATCTCGGCGGCGTTTGCGAGGATGGTCGCCTTCCTGATCGCGGCAGCGCGCTCGCCGCCCTGCTGCATCAGGCCCGCCGTCTCCAACGCATTCTCCGCCCTGGTGGCGAGTGTCGCGTGCAGCGATGACCGCTCTCGCTTGGCCGGCTCGGAGGGCTTGTTGGGGTGAACTGGCGCAAGCGCCCCGCTGCGAACGGCGGCCATTGGATCAGAATCGCGGCGACGATCAGCAGCCCAAAGAATGGCGGCGCCAGGAGCGGTCGCACCAACCACGCGCGCACTGGACGTGGTGGTGTTCGAAGAGGTGTTCGAGGTTTTCGACATGCTGTCCGCCTTCTGGTCGCGGCGGGAGCGCATGGCTCTCAGTCACCGATGGCAGCCGGGGGACGCGCGGTGATCATCAACATATGGAGTGTGCGCGCGCAATAGCGAGGTCCAGCCCGAAACTATTTGTCGTGAGGATCTGGTCGCCGCCATCGCCTGAAGCGAGAGCGAGTCTGGCCTGACGGCTCATCCGACGTTCGTAGCATCGTTGCATCGACATGCGAACGTCGGACGCCTGGCTCATTTGTGGATCATGTGCAGTTCTGATCGCGATGCCTTGGCATGGAGTCAGAACGTCGGACGTGTTATCGGCCGATTCCGACGCTCACGCCGGGCGCGCGGATGCCGATGCCGTCACGATCTTCATAGCCACGCCCTTCATAGTCACGCCGCTCGTGCCGGCCATAGCCGTAGGCGCCGCGGTCTTCGCGGATGATGACACGGCGTTCGCGGCTTTGGCGCCAGCAGCGGCCGTTCTCGTTGCAGACCAGGCGAACCTGCTGGATGCTGCTCTCCGGGAGGACCGATATACTGGCCGTGAGCGGGGCAGCGGAGGCGGCTGCAGCCATCAATGTGCTCGCGGCTACTGCGAGAGTGATCGTAAGAATCTTCATGGTGATGAGATGTCTCCGGGTGGGGGGATTGCGTCATGGAACCAATCTGCTGGCAATCCCATGGTTCCCCCGGCGGCGTCATTTGTTTCGTCCCGAGGCTCTGGCGTCGAACGGCAGCCTGCGCGCCATCGCGGCGGCAGCCTGCGCCCGTGACGCCGGAGCGCGGCGATGCTGCGCTCCGGCTGGCAAGGTCATCCCCGCCGGGCCGCCTCGATGGCGGCGACGTCGATCTTCTTCATCGCCATCATCGCGGCAAACACGCGCTTGGCCTCGGCTCCGCCGGCTGCCATCGCGTCGGTGAGCGCGCGCGGCGTGATCTGCCAGGAGATGCCCCATTTGTCCTTGCACCAGCCGCATTGGCTTTCCTGGCCGCCATGGCCAACGATGGCGTTCCAGTAGCGGTCGGTCTCTTCCTGATCGTCGGTGGCGATCTGGAACGAGAACGATTCATTGTGGGTGAACGCGGGACCGCCATTGAGGCCGAGGCAGGGGATGCCACACACCGTGAATTGCACTGTCAGCACGTCGCCGGCCTTGCCGGACGGATAGTCGCCCGGCGCGCGGTGCACGGAGGCCACGTGGCTGTCGGGAAACACCTCGGCATAGAACCGCGCGGCCGCCTCGGCGTCCTTGTCGAACCACAGGCAGATCGTGTTTTTGTTCGTCGGCATCGCAGGGGTCCTCTCCGGTCCGGGTGCAGGCCACGCTTCAACCTTGGATAGGCGGCCATTTGGGAGTGCTCAAGCCAGCTCGTATCGATACGGCTGACCCAAGGACGGTCCGCATGCGCACATGCCGACACGACGGCCGGCGTTTCCAGCAGATTTTTTTCAGGTGGTCTGCAGCGGGTCGGTTCCGCCAACGGTTGTGGTCTTGGCGCAGTCATATCGTATGGACGTGTCGTGAGGCTTGCCGCCGCGGGTCCTGCGGCAGGGGGAATTGCATGAAAGCCATCACGCCGTCCGTGATATCGGACGCGCTCCTCCTGCTGGCATTCGTTTTCGCAGCCGGGAGCGCCGCCGAGGCGGTCGGGTTCACCTGCGTCGCGAAGATGTCGCAGCAGCTCACGCCGGCCAAGCTGGAGAGTCCGATCACGCGAACCTGCCTTCGTCTCGGTCCGCTCGTGATCGGCGACGCTGCGATCGGGCAGGACGTGTGATCTCGATCCGGATTCGTCAGCCGTGAGGCCAGTCGAGGCTCGGGCCGCCGTAGCCGGATTTGCGCCGCGGATATCCGCTCCGTCGTGACAAGCTGCCAGGTAACCTTTCCAGGTCCGCGATCGAACCGTCGGAACAACATGGTCCGGAGCGGTCAGCGGAGGTATCCGATTGCAGATCACACGCCCGCGCATCGTGCGCATCACGCACCGGCCGAGCGGCGAGGTGATTGCCGAGGGGCCGGTCGGACTCTGGGGCATCACGCCGTTCGAAGGAAATCTCTACATCCGGCGGCGCTACCTGAAGACGGGCCATCTTCGGCTGAACTGGATCCCCGGGCTGTGCATCTACAAGTTCTTGTACGTTTGGCTGGACCTTCGGCTTCCGGATGGCCGGCGTGAGCCGTCGATCGGCTGGCTGTACTGGCTACCCAATCCGCTGTTCTTCTTCATCGCATTCCGTCCCGCCGTGCCGCAGTCGTCGCCCGTTCTCGTCGTCGAGGAGGTGACGGAATGAGCGTGGCGAGCCGGCGCGATGTGACCGGCGGCCTGCTGTCGGTCCTCATGGCGGGCGCGGGATCCGCCCTGGCTGCGCCGCCTCACGATGACGTGCCGGCCTTCGCGGACGGGCGCCATCAGCTCATCTTGCTGCGGCCGCAACAGAGCCTGCCGCCGGTGAGGCTGTTTCGCCTCGAGGGCGGGACGCTCGATCTGGCCGCGCTGCGCGGCGCGCCGATCCTGCTGAACTTCTTCGCCTCATGGTGCGCGGCCTGCCGCACCGAACTGCCGGTGCTGGATCAACTCGCGCGCAGCGTCGCCCATGATCGCCTGCAGGTCGTCGCGGTGTCCGAAGACCGGAGCGATCGCGACCGTGTCGGTCGTTTCGTCGGGTCGCTTGGGCTGAAGACGCTGCCGATCTGCCTCGATCCGAACGGATATGTGGCCCAGCAGGGCGACGGCAGCGGCAGGACCGCGCCGTTCATCCTCCATGGAATGCCGATCACCTACCTGATCTCCGCTTCGGGCCTCGTCATCGGATACCTCCAGGGCGCCGCCGATTGGTCGTCGTCGGCGGCCGCCGATCTATTCGTCTATCTCAGGCGCAATTGAGGGACGCCATCTCGAACGCGGCGACGTAACCTTCCGCCGCATCCGAACGAACCGATGTGCAGGCGTGCCGATGGCCGCCAGACGCCTGCAATGTCCGCAGGCTGAACCCTGAGAATGGAGGAACACGCATGTCCAATCGCACGCTGTCCGCAATGATTGTCGGCGCATTCGCGGTCGCCGCCGGCACGCTTGCCGTGACGTCCGCCTCGGCGGAGATGATGGCCAAGGGCGACATGGAAAAGATGATGAAGGCCAAGCAGGCCGAGACCATGAAGGCCATGAAGGACGGCAAGATGGAGAAGTGCTTCGGCGTCGCGCTGAAGGGCCAGAACGATTGCTTCGCAGGCGCCGGCACGACCTGCGCGGGCACGAGCACGGCGGACTATCAGGGCAATGCCTTCAAGCTCGAACCCAAGGGCACCTGCACGACGATGCAGACCCCGAAGGGATCGGGAAGCCTCACGCCGAAGGCCTGATGCCGCGGGCGGGCTGCGCGCGGCCCGCCTCACTTCTTGATCGGAGACTGCACGTGTCACGCTCGCAATTCTCGACGGCTGCAGGGATCCCTGCACGGGGGGGCGTCGGCCTGAAGGCCGAGCACTACCGCTGCATCGTCGAAACATCGCCCGACATCGGCTTCTTCGAAGTGCATGCCGAGAACTACATGGGCGCGGGCGGACCGCCGCACCGCTACCTCATGGCTATTCGCGAGCGCTATCCGCTGTCGCTTCACGGCGTCGGATTGTCGATCGGCGCCGATCGCCCGCTCGACCAAGCCCATCTCGGCCGCCTCCGCCAATTGATCGCGCGCTACGAGCCCGGATTGTTCTCGGAACACCTCGCGTGGTCGTCGCACGAGTCCGGGTTCTTCAACGATCTGCTTCCGGTCCCTTACACGACGGAAACCCTGAACCGCATCTGCGCCAATATCGACGAGGTGCAGAGCGCGCTCGGCCGCCGCATGCTGCTCGAAAATCCGTCCACCTATGTCGCGTTCGCGGAGAGCAACTGGTCCGAACCCGCCTTCATTGCCGAGATCGCGCGCCGCACCGGCTGCGGACTCCTGCTCGACGTCAACAACGTGCACGTCGCCGCAACTAATCAGCAGTGGGATCCGTATTCCTATCTCGACGCGTTTCCGCTTGGGCATGTGCTGCAGATCCATCTCGCCGGTCACGCGCGCGAGGCCGACGAGCACGGACAGCCGCTCCTTATCGATACCCATGACCGTCCGGTCGACGACGTGGTCTGGGCGCTGTATGCGCGTGCCATCCGGTCGATCGGCCCCGTGCCGACGCTGGTCGAGTGGGACGCCGAGGTGCCACCCTGGCCGGTGCTCGCGGAAGATGCCAGCCGCGCCGAGGCGGTCATGCGCATGCAAGTGACGGAGGTGGCGTGATGCCGCCGCCTGCTGAACGTCTTGGCAGCTTTGCGCGGGCGCTGCTCGACCCCGAGCAGCCGGTGCCCGCCGGTCTGGTCGGGCCGGACGGCACGCCGAGCCGGCGACGGTTCGGCGTCTACCGCAACAACGTCGTGGTCGGCTTGACGGCCACGCTGAAGGACGCCTATCCCGCAGTGCATCGCATCGTCGGAGCGGAGTTCTTCCAGGCCATGGCGCGCCGCTATGTCGTCTCCGAGCTTCCGCGCTCTCCCATCCTGCTCGATTACGGCGCCGGCTTCGCCGCGTTCATCCACGGCTTCGCGCCGGCATCGGCGCTGCCCTATCTGGCGGATGTCGCGCGGATCGAGCGCGCCTGGACGGAGGCCTATCACGCCGCCGAGGCCGGGCCGGTCACACCGGCGGCCTTCGCAGCCGTTGCGCCGGCCGATCTGCCCGGGCTTCGCCTGCGGTTTCATCCGTCGTTGCGGCTCGTCGGCTCATCGTTTCCTGCGCTCACGATTTGGCAGATGAATGCGGCGGGAGGAATTCCTGGCCCTGTAGATCTCGACGCCCGAGAGGCCGCGCTGATCGTTCGTCCGGACGCTGATGTCGTGGTCCGCTCGATCCCCGCGGGCAGCCTCGCTTTCGTCGAGGCCCTCCTGGCTGGCCGATCGGTCCTGACGGCGCTCGAGAATGCGCTGCGCGCCGACGTCCGCTTCGAGCTGGCCGGAACGCTCCACGACCTGATCCACAGCGGAGCCGTGATCGGCTTCGACCTCGCGCCGATGGCGGGGACGGCATGAGAACGGCCGCAACCATTCCAGCCCTCGCCGTCGTCGTGCGTGACGTCGCGGATCGGCTCGCTCGCCTGGCGGGGACCGTGGCGCCGCCGGTGCTGCGGATCGCGCTGGCGGTCCCGTTCTTCAGATCCGGCCTGACCAAGTGGGATGGGTTGCTGTCGCTGTCGCCGGCCGCTTCCTATCTGTTCGAGGATGAGTTCAAGCTGCATGTGTTCGGGCAGGCCTACGATCTTCCCTGGCCTACGGCCTTCGCATTCTTCGATGGCGTGGCTGAGATCGTGCTGCCCGTGCTTCTGGTGGCCGGGCTCGCGACCCGGCTGAGCGCGCTCGGGCTTCTGATGATGACCGCAATCATTCAGCTCGTGGTCCCCGACGGCTGGGCCAATTTTCATCTGCCATGGGCTGCGATGGCCGTTGCGATCATCGCCCTGGGGCCGGGGCCTGTCAGTCTCGATCGTCTCGCAGCGTCGTTCGGTCGAAAGGCGGAGGGCGCCGATGAGCAGTGATTCGGGCGGTCCCGCACCGCGGCTGAGGCTCGTCGCGGCCGGCCATCAGGCGCGTGCCGAGGTCAGGCCGGAGCGGCGGGCGCTCGATTGGGCGATCCTGATGGCGCATGCCCAGGAGGGTGACCGCGTCGCCTATCAGCGACTGCTGCAGGAGATCACGCCGTATCTGCGCTCGCTCGCGGCCCGGCGCTGCAACGACCGCAGCGACATCGAGGACGCGGTGCAGGACGTGCTGTTGACCATTCATTCGATCCGCCACACCTATGATCCGACGCGCCCGTTCGCGCCGTGGCTGGTGACCATCGCCAACCGTCGACTGATCGATCGGGTGCGGCGGCAGGTCCGCCAGCGTGGGCGAGAGATCGCGCTGGCGCCGGAGCACGAGATTGCAGCCGGGCCTGAGACCAGTGCGGAGGCGGCCCCTGACCGCCGCGAACTGGAGCGGGCGATCGGCAACCTTCCGCCGGCCCAGCAACAGGCCGTGCGACTGCTCAAGCTCAAGGAGCTGTCGCTCAGGGAGGCGTCAGCGGCGACCGGAATGTCCACGACGTCCTTGAAAGTCAACATGCACCGCGCTCTGAAGAGCCTTCAGAAGCTGCTCATTCCGCGGAACGAGCCATGATCAAGACCGATGACCTGATCGACTCTCTTGCGACCGACATGCGGCCGGTGAGACGGCTGCGGCCGCCGCTGCTGCGCGCCTGCGGCTGGCTGCTGGGAGCAGCCGCCATCGTGGCGTTGCTCGCCGTCAACCAGGGGATCCGTCCGGATCTGGCGCAGCGCATGCACGATGCGCCCTTCGTCACCAGCCTGCTGGGATCGATCCTGACCGGCGTGCTCGCGGTGATCGCGGCGTTCCTGGTCAGTCTTCCCGACCGCTCGCGACTCTGGATGCTCCTGCCGCTGCCGGCGCTTGCGCTCTGGCTGTCCAACATCGGCTATCAGTGTCTGACGGACTGGATCTCGATCGGTCCCGACGGCATGAGTCCGGGCGAAGCGGCGCGCTGCTTCACGACGCTCGCGGTGACGAGTCTGCCGCTGTCGCTGGCCTTGCTGGTGATGCTGCGCTATGCCGCGCGGCTTCGTCCCACCATGGTCGCTCTGATGGGAAGCCTCGCCGTCTCTGCGATCACGTCGACGGCGCTCGCGCTGTTCCATACCATCGACGCCTCGGTGATGATCCTGATGTGGAACGTCGGAACGGCGGTCCTGCTCATGGGGGTGGCCGCCCTGTTTGGCCGCCGCATGTTCCTCTCGATCGCGCCACGCGTCTTTGCCCAGGACTGAGCTCGCAGTGCTGCGCGCCACGAACATGGGCGGCAGCGGGCGTAACCTTTGTCGCGTTCGAAGCGAACAGCCAGCAGGGCTTCGGCGCGGGCAGGCCCGCCAGGACGCGCATCGCGCGCGTCGACATGCACGCGGCGCCAGGAGAATAAGACGATGCAACGATCGAAGAATCTGATCTCGTGGGCCGGCCCGGTGCTGCTGCTCGCGTCACTCGCTGCCTCCGGCCCCAGCATGGCTGCCGATGCAAGCCATCTGACCTTCGTCACGCATGCTGCATTCTTCTCGGCCGAGACAAAGCAGCCGAAGTCGGTCGATCCCCATGCCTTCGTCGCGGACGCGGCAGCGCCGGTCGCCGTCGGGCCGCAGAACATCTCGCATGTCGCCGGCTTCCGGCCAGCCTTCATCGATCAGGATGCGATGACCGTTGCAATCTCCAATGCCAAGGGAGAGGCGATCGGCTTCACGCTCGGCGACTGGCTGGCAGCGAGCGGCAGCGTGACGCTCACGCCGGCGGCTGGCGGCAAGGTCGAGATTGCCATGAGCTTCGATCATCTGAAGCCGGGCGGCCATTACAGCCTGTTCGAAAACCATTTCGACCAGAAGCCTGTCGGCTTCACGCCGCTCGACGGCACTGCCACGACCAACGACTTCGTGGCCAGCGCAGATGGCAAGGCCAAGCTGACGATCATGGTGCCGCAGCCTCTGACCCACGACAACGCCGTACTGCTCGTCTATCACAGCGACGGTGCGGCTCATGGCGCGCAGCGCGGCGACATCGGCGTCAATGCCCATCATCAGCTGATCGCACGGATTCCGGAATAGGCGGTCAGAGAGCTGGCGCATGGTGGCAAGGCCGGCGAGGTGACCCGACTATTCGTAGGCCATCATGCACGGTTGTGGGGGCAGGGGGATCGCAGATGGACAAGAGCGCAGTGCTGGCAGCGCCTGTGGCCGTCCTCTGAGACCCCCGCCTGCCGCGGCCTCGGACCATGAGAGCTCAGCAACGGCTGCGGACATCAACGATGCAAATGCGATCGCTTTGGTCGTTCAGGGGAAAGGCCTTAGGAGCGACCGAACGGCCGAACGATGAGCTTCTCGCGCTGTTTCGGGGCAGGCGGCCTGCCGATTGGAAAGATTTTTATTGCTGTTTTTCAGAAACTGTGCTTATGTCGGCGCAACCCGCCTCGAGCAGAGGGACGTACGCGTCGTCACGAACGTGGAGGTGGGCTGCGATGGACGTGATGGCTGTGCCGACGAGCGCAGTGGTTACGTACGGCGAAGTCGTGTGGTCCTGGCCTCTCGACGCTGAGGTCAAGTCCGTGAGCGTTGCTTGACGGCACGCGCGGGCGATGGGGGCAAGAAAGCCGATCCCCAGGGAGAGCACGAAGGACACCGTTAACACCGTCGCGCGGGGAAGGCCGGGTCTGTCCGGCTGTACCTGTGGTACCTGCCGCCTGCATTCTTTTGAGCAGGCGGGCCACGGGCCTCAGCCGAGGTCCGGCCTTCCTCGCGCCCTCTCTTTGTTCAGAGGGACACGAATGCTGCATCACCCGGGCACGACGTGCCGCGGGATGAAAGATGCTTATCACTTCGCCTCCGTGATGAGGCCGAAGGTGTCGACATTTACTCAACTGTCGTCCCGGACAAGCGCGCAACGCGCGCGCCGATCCGGGATCATAACCCCAAGGAGATGTGCGAGGCACGATGGTCGACCATTCTCGCCCAGCCGCATCCGCCGCGGCGTATGGATCCCGGGTCGGCGTCCGGCAACGCTCCGCGTTGTCGGACTTGCCCGGGACGACACTGAATGCTTGGCGCGTCTTGGACTTCATCACCAGCAATGTGAGTTTTGCAGCGCTGCTCCGATCCATGTATCCAGCAGCCGCACAACACAGAGGAAATGCACATGACCAAGACCGCCGCCGAAATCGAGGACGACCGTCAGATCCGCGAGCTGTTGCAGAATTGGGCGATCTGGCGCGATGCCGGCGATTGGGAGCGTTTCCGCACGGTGTGGCATCCGGATGGGCGGATGATGGCGACGTGGACGCAGGGCACCGGTGACGAGTTCATCGAGATCAGCAAGGCGGCCTGGGCCAAGGGTGTGAACATCCTGCACTTTCTCGGCGGCATCTCGGTCGATCTCGCCGGCCAGCGCGCGATCGCGCAGACCAAGATGACGATCTCACAGCGCGCCGAAGTCGAAGGCGTCGTTTGCGACGTGCTCTGCACCGGCCGCTTCTACGACTTTCTCGAGAAGCGCGCGGGCAAATGGGGCATCGTGCTGCGCCAGCCGATCTATGAGAAGGATCGCATGGACCCGGTGACACCCGGCGCGGTGCCGGCGCTGGATCGTGCGCTGCTCGAGCAGTTTCCCGTGGGGTATCGGCATCTCGCCTATCTGCAGACGCGCATCGGCTACACGGTGAAGCGCGATATGCCCGGGCTGAAGGGGCCGGAAGTCGAAGCGCTCTATGCACGCGGCGCCGCGTGGCTTCGGGGCGAGCACTCGTGATCGTCGAACCCTGCCTCGCTGGCGCCGCGCTGCCTGCGGGATCTGCTCTCGCCGTGGGGCGGCTGATCCCTCGTGCCTGTGGTCCCGTTGCCAGGCAAAGATGCCAAGGGATCGAGCGCTCGCTGGGCGGCGAAGACCGAAGCCGAACGGGTGACATCTGGTCGAGGACCGGCGAGGAATCAACGCAAGTCACTGAATCAGAAAGGATTGTCTGTCAGCTTCGTTCCTTCTGGCGGAACCGTCGCGCGGCTGAGAAGGTGTTTTGTATACAGAAATGGCAGATGTGGACATGGAACAGGCGGAACTTGCGCCTTGTCTCCCATTTATTGTATACAGCGGTCAGTTGGACGTATACCGACACGAGGACACGCCATGGCCGCTTCTTTTCCGATGAATGCCTGGTACGCCGCTGCCTGGGACGCTGAGGTCAAGCAGGCCCTGCTGCCGCGGACGATCTGCGGCAAGCACGTCGTGATGTACCGTAAGGCCGACGGCACCATCGCCGCGCTCGAAGATGCTTGCTGGCACCGGCTGGTGCCGCTGTCCAAGGGGCGGCTGGAAGGCGATACTGTCGTTTGCGGCTATCACGGCTTGAAGTTCAGCCCGCAGGGCCGCTGCACGTTCATGCCCTCGCAGGAGACCATCAACCCCTCGGCCTGCGTGCGGGCCTATCCGGCGGTCGAGCGGCATCGGTTCATCTGGCTGTGGATGGGCGATCCGGCGCTGGCCGATCCCGCGACCATTCCCGACATGCACTGGAATCACGATCCGGCCTGGGCCGGCGATGGCAAGACCATCCACGTCAAATGCGACTACCGGCTGGTGGTCGACAATCTGATGGATCTCACGCACGAGACCTTCGTGCACGGCTCGTCGATCGGCAACGACGCGGTGGCGGAAGCGCCGTTCGACGTCACCCATGGCGAGCGCACCGCGACCGTGACGCGCTGGATGCGCGGCATCGAGCCGCCGCCGTTCTGGGCGAAGCAGCTCGGCAAGCCCGGTCTCGTCGACCGCTGGCAGATCATCCGCTTCGAGGCGCCGTGCACGGTGACGATCGACGTCGGCGTCGCCCCGACCGGGACGGGCGCGCCGGAGGGCGACCGCTCGCAGGGCGTCAACGGCATGGTGCTCAACACCATCACGCCGGAGACCGACAAGACCTGCCACTATTTCTGGGCGTTCGCCCGCAACTACCAGCTTTCCGAGCAGCGGCTGACGACGGAGATTCGCGAGGGCGTGTCGGGCATCTTCCGCGAGGACGAGCTGATCCTGGAAGCGCAGCAGCGTGCGATGGACGAGAATCCAGGACGCGTTTTCTACAACCTCAACATCGATGCAGGCGCAATGTGGGCACGACGGATCATCGATCGGATGATCGCGCGCGAAACGCCGCTGCGCGAAGCCGCGGAGTAAATGGAATGGCTGAGCGTGACAGCGAGCGCTCGATCTCGCAGACCGTCCGTGCGCAGCTCACTTTGCGCGACCTGATTCTCACCGGCGGCTTGCGCCCTGGCGAGCGCATCTCCGAGCTGCAGGCGGTCGAGGCCGCCGGCGTCTCGCGCACGCCGGTGCGGATGGCGCTGGTGCGGCTGGAGGAGGAGGGGCTGCTCGAGGCCATTCCGTCCGGCGGCTTCATGGTGAAGTCGTTCTCCGAGCGCGACGTGCTCGACTCCATCGAGGTGCGCGGCACGATGGAAGGACTGGCGGCGCGGCTCGCCGCCGAGCGCGGCGTGTCCGTGCGCGACACCGAGCCGATGCGCGAATGCCTCGCCCAGATCGACGAGCTCATCGCGCCCGCCGAGCTCTCGTTCGATGGGTTCTCGGCCTATGTGGCGCTGAATGCGCGCTTTCATGCCTTGCTGGCCGAATTGTCGCGCAGTCCGCCCGTGATCCGTCAGGTCGACCGCGCCAGCGCGCTGCCGTTCGCCTCGCCGAGCGGCTTCGTGATGGCGCAATCGGCGCTCCCCGAGGCGCGTCACATCCTGGTGGTCGCGCAGGAGCATCACCGCATCGTCATCGACGCGATCGAGAACCGCGAGGGCGCGCGCGCCGAGGGGATCATGCGCGAGCATGCCCGGCTTGCCGCCCGCAATCTGCGGCTGGCCGTGAAGGCGCGTGGTCCGATGGACCTCGTGCCGGCGGCGGTGCTGATCAAGACGCAGACCAACGGCTGAGGAGGCGATCATGCGATTCCAGGACAATTGGTCGCCTGCGACCCTGGTCTCGACACGCGACCTCGCGCCGGGCATCCGCGAATTCATTCTGCGGCCCGACGGCTATGTCTGCGCGCCCTATGCGGTTGGCAGCCACATCAAGGTCGGCGTTCTCGCCGCCGGCCAGCCCGATGTCCGCTCCTATTCGCTGGTCGGCGAGGCGGATCCGCGTGGCTACCGGATCGCCGTGCGCTTCGCCGAGGATTCCCGCGGCGGGTCGCGCTATCTGTGGTCGCTGCAGCCCGGTGCGCGGCTGGATGTGGCGAGCCCGACCTCGCTGCTGCAGGTCGACTGGCAGCGTCCGCATTATTGTCTGGTGGCCGGCGGCATCGGCATCACGCCGCTGGTTGGGGCCGCGCACGCGCTGCTCCGCAAGACGCCGAACGTCTCGTTGCACTACGTGGTGCGATCGCAGGGCGAGGCGGCCTATGTCGATGAGCTCTCGGCGCTGCTCGGCGACCGGCTCGCGGTGTATGCCGCAGACCAGTCGCAGCGGCTGGACCTGCCCGGTCTGTTTTCGAGTCTGCCGTCCGGAGCAGCCGTGCTGTTCTGCGGACCGATGCGGATGCTGGATGCCGCGCGCAGCGCGTGGGCGGCGTGCGGCCGCGCTCCCGCCGATCTCAGCTATGAGACGTTCGGATCGAGCGGCCGGCTGTCGACCGAGCCGTTCAAGGTCCGGCTGCGTGGCAGCGGCGAGGAAATCGTGGTGCCGCGCGACCGCTCGATGCTCGACGTGCTGAATGTCGCCGGCCATGAGGTCATGGCGGATTGCCGGCGCGGCGAGTGCGGCGTCTGCGCGGTCGACGTGGTCGAGGTCGAGGGCGAGATCGATCATCGCGACGTGTTCTTCAGCGCCGAGCAGAAGCACGACAACCGCAAGCTCTGCGCCTGCGTGTCGCGCGCCCATGGCGTGGTCACGATCGATACGATGGAACGAGCCGACGCGCTGTGAGCGCGATGCCGGCTACTTGTCGGCGAGGCTGACCGGCATCGCTTCCTGCGGCTTGGCGGCCGGTCTCCGGCCGCTCTGCTCCGCGGCAAGAGAGGCCCGCGCCGCCTTGAGGCGCGCGTCGGCGTCCTTGTCGGCGAGCAGCGCGTCGGTGAGGTTGGCCTCCGCGATGTAGGCGGCCTCGGCCGCGGCCTTGGCCGCCGCGATGTTGGTAGCGGTGGGATTGGCCTTCGCCAGCACCTCCGCCGCGTCGCGGTCGGAAATGGCCTTCTCGTTGGCCGCCAGCGCCGCATCGAGATTGGCGTCGGCGACCGTCTCGGCAGCATGGGCAGCCGCCAGCGTCGCCGCGGCGGGACTGAGCGGCGGCCGGGGGCGCAGTGGTTTCGCCGTGGCCTGCGGCTTGACGGTCTGAGCCTGTGGCGGGAGCGCGGGCGGAGAGGATGGTGGGAGTGCCGTTGGCTGCTGGATGGGAGGTGGCTGGAGCGATGGCATGGTCGGTACGAGCCCGATCGGCACCATCCGCGCAAACGAGCTGCGCGCGTCGCGCATCAGGCCGCCCATGATGTCGTCGAGCGGATCGGCCATCGCGGTCCCGCTCAACGCTGCGCCGGCAAGCATGCCGATCGCACCGGCGACATGTCTCGACGTGATGCAGACGGCCATCGGAGCCTCCCTTGCGACGAGATCGGGCCAGCCGACCCCTCGCGCTCGCCGGCTGCCTTATTCCGGAAATGGGTTTGCAGGGTGGCGCCATCGTGGAGCGTCGCGCCCGACATGCGCCGCATCTGCCACATTGGGCTTTCAGGCGAGCTCTTCGCGCACCCGCGCCGCCGCCCCACACATCGCCTTCAATTTCCCGAAGGCGGTCGCACGCGGCAGATATTTCATGCCACAGTCCGGCGCCACGACCAGCCGCTCCGGCGCCACCACTTTGAGGCCGTTGCGGATGCGCTCGGCGACGACCGCGACCGGCTCGACCTCGGCATCGCCGAGATCGAGGACGCCGAGCACGATGGTCTTGGTCGAGAGATCTTTGAGAACGCCGAGGTCGAGTCGCGGCTGCGCCGCCTCGATCGCGATCTGCGCGGCGTGGCAATCGGCAAGCTCGGCCAGGAACGCATATCCGCTCGGCTTGCTGGAGCCCGGCACGACGGCGGCATAACCGAAGCAGACGTGAACGATGGTGGGCACCGTAATATGATCGAGCGCCCGGTTGATCGCCTTGACGGCATAGCGCCGCGCCGCCCGCGGATTGTTGCGGACCCAGGGCTCGTCGAGCTGGATGACGTCGGCGCCGGCGCGTTGCAGGTCGCGGGCCTCGGCATTGACGACGTCGGCGAAGGCCATCGCGAGCGCCTCGTCGTCACGGTAGAAGTCGTCCTGGGCTTGCTGGCTCAATGTGAACGGCCCGGGCAGGGTGATCTTGGCGGCATGCTTGGTGTTACGGCGGAGGAACTCCATGTCACGCAGCTCGACCGGCTGTGTCCGCCGGATCGGGCCGACGACGCGCGGCACCGGCGTCTTGATCCCGGACGGCGAGATGACGATGGCGGGATTGTCGGCATCGACGCCGTCGAGCGCAGTCGCGAACCGGTTGGAGTAGCTTTCGCGCCGGATCTCGCCATCCGACACGATGTCGATCCCGGCCTGTTCCATGTCGTGGATCGCGACAATGGTCGCATCGTCCTGGGCGTCGTCGAGCAGCGGCCGGGGGATGCGCCACATGCCCTGCATGCGAATGCGGGGAACGGACTTTGACAGCATTGCGCGATCGACCAGCCAATCCGGCTGCGGGTAGCTTCCGACCACGGTGGTCGGCAGGAGATGTCGAGGCATATTCACGCAATGCTCTCCCGCGGGTCCGACTCAACCTTTGATATGATAGCAGGCAGTAAGCTCAGGGCAGAATGCAACCTAGCGTTTTATTCGTCTTCGGATCGTCACGGAAATAGTTCGTATTTTCTGCGGTTTATCAGTTCATCATTCTCCACGAGGCGGCATCATCGATGCAACACATCCTGACCCTCAACTCCGGCTCATCCTCGATCAAGTTCGCCTTGTTCGAGGAAGATGCCGCGCTTGTCGAGGCCGTGCATGGCCAGATCGAAGGGCTCGGCGGTGCGGCGCCGCATCTCGAAGCAAAGCTGAGGGACGGTGCGCTGGCTGACGAACGGCTCGATGCCGCGAGCGCCACCGATCACGAGGCGGCTCTCGGCGTCGTGCTCGAGGTACTGCAGCGCGCCATCGGCCGCACCGAAGTCGACGCCGTCGGTCATCGCGTCGTCCATGGCGGGCTCGCTTTCACGCAGCCGATCGTCGTCAATGACGATGTTCTGAATGATCTGCAAAAGCTCATTCCGCTGGCACCATTGCACCAGCCTCACAATCTCTCCGGCGTCCGCGCCGCGCATCGCGCCTTTCCCGATGCCGTGCAGGTCGCATGTTTCGACACCGCGTTCCATCGTTCGCACCCCTGGGTCAATGATACCTATGCCTTGCCGCGTGAGTTCTACGACCAAGGCATCCGCCGCTACGGCTTTCACGGCCTGTCCTACGAATACGTCGTTTCGCGACTGAAGGAGATCGCTCCGCTCGACGAGAAGGGCCGGGTGGTCGTGATGCATCTCGGCAACGGCGCCTCGATGTGTGCGATCCGGGATGGGCAGAGCATCGGTTCGTCGATGGGATTCACGGCGCTCGACGGTCTACCGATGGGCACGCGCTGCGGTCAGCTGGACCCTGGCGTCGTCCTCTATCTGCTTCAGGAGAAGCGGATGACCGCCGAGGCGGTCACCGATCTCCTCTACAATCATTCGGGCCTCAAGGGATTGTCGGGACTGTCGCAGGACATGCGCGAATTGGAGGCAGCCGGCACGCCGGAAGCCCGGCAGGCGATCGACTACTTTGTCGACCGCATCAGGCGCGAGCTCGGCGCCATGGCCGCGATCCTCTCGGGCATCGACGCGGTGGTGTTCTGCGGCGGCATCGGCGAGCACGCATGGCGCATTCGCCAGCGCGTCTGCGAAGGCTTCGAATGGCTCGGGATCGCGTTGGACGACGGCCGCAATCGTGCGAGTCATTCCTTGATCTCCTCGGACCGGTCGCGGGTGCGCGTGCGCGTGGTCAATACCAATGAGGAAATGATGATCGCGCGGCACGCCGCGCGCCTGCTTAGGCAGCAATGACTGAGATGGCCGACCAGACCTGCTGATTTGCCGCTTGCATGTCCTTGCGTTTTGGTATCATCGAGGATGAAAGAATAACAAGGCCGGTGGGGAAGCGATGGAAGGCAGCGTGGCGTTGCGTGAGGCGGACATGGAGTTCGACTACGTCGTGGTCGGTGCCGGATCGGCCGGCTGCGTTCTCGCCAACAGGCTCAGCAGCGACGGCAAGCACACGGTGCTGCTGCTCGAGGCCGGCCCGAAGGACAGCAACATCTGGATCCACATTCCGCTCGGCTACGGCAAGCTGTTCAAGGAAAAATCCGTCAACTGGATGTACCAGACCGAGCCGGAGCCCGGGCTCGACGGCCGCTCCGTGTTCCAGCCGCGCGGCAAGGTGCTCGGCGGCTCCAGCTCGATCAACGGCCTGCTCTATGTGCGCGGCCAGCACGAGGATTACGACCGCTGGCGCCAGCGCGGCAATGTCGGCTGGGGCTATGACGACGTGCTGCCCTATTTCAAGCGGGCGGAAAATCAGTCCCGCGGCGGCGACGACTATCATGGCGTCGACGGCCCGCTGCCGGTGTCCGACTGGCGACACGAGGACCCGTTGTCCGAAGCGTTCGTGAAGGCGGCGGTCGAAGCCGGTTTGCCCTTCAATGGCGACTTCAACGGCCAGAGCCAGGAGGGCGCGGGCTTCTTCCAGACCACCACACGCCATGGCCGGCGCGCCAGCAGCGCAGTCTCCTACCTGCGGCCGGCGCTCGGCCGCAGCAACCTCCACGTCGAGACCGACGCGCTGGCCCAGCGCATCCTGTTCGAGGGACGCCGGGCGTGCGGCGTGACGTTCAGCCAGCGCGGCCGGATGCGGACGGCCCGCGCTCGCAAAGAGATCCTGGTGTCGAGCGGTGCCTATAACTCGCCGCAACTGCTGCAGTTGTCCGGGGTCGGTCCGGGCGAGCTGCTGAAGCAGCACGGCCTCGACGTGGTCCTCGATGCGCCCGGTGTCGGGAGTGACCTGCAGGACCATCTGCAGGTCCGCATCGTGATGCGCTGCAGCCAGCGCATCACGCTCAACGACATCGTCAACAACCCCGTGCGCAAGGTGCTGGCCGGCGCACGCTATGCGGCCTTCCGCAACGGTCCGCTGACGATCGCGGCGGGTACGGCCGGCGCGTTCTTCAAGACCGATCCGCGGCTTGCGAGCCCGGACATCCAGATCCACTTCATCCCGTTCTCGACCGACAAGATGGGCGAGAAGCTGCACACCTTCTCCGGCTTCACCGCCTCGGTCTGCCAGCTCAGGCCCGAAAGCCGCGGTTCGCTGCGGATCAGGAGCGCGGATCCGACGGTGCCGCCGGAAATCCGCATCAATTATCTCGCCAGTGAAACCGACCGGCGGGCCAACATCGAGGGTCTCCGGATCCTGCGGAAAATCCTGGCGGCACCGGCGCTGAGGCCGTATGTCTCGGATGAAGCTTATCCGGGGTCCAAGATCGTGAGCGATGACGACATCCTGGCCTATTGCCGGCAGACCGGCAGCACGATCTACCATCCGACCTCGACCTGCCGGATGGGGGCCGATGCGGTCGCTGTGGTCGATCAACGCTTGCGCGTGCGCGGCGTCGACGGCCTGCGCGTGGTCGATGCCTCGATCATGCCGGATCTGGTTTCGGGCAACACCAACGCGCCGGTCATCATGATCGCGGAGAAGGCCTCCGACATGATCTTGCTGGACGCGCGCTGACGCAGGAATGAGTTCGTGACACGTTTCCGGATCGGCACCCGCAAGAGCACGATGGCCTTGGCGCAGACGGAGGAGATCGCCCGCCGGCTGCAGGCTGCGATTCCGTCGCTCGACATCGAGATCGTCAAATTCGAGACGACGGGCGATTCCGACCAGACCAGCAAGCTGCTCTCGCATGGCGGCAAGGGTGGGGCGTTCGTGGCCGAGATCCGCCGTGCCATGCTGGACGGCCGGCTGCATGCAGCGATGCACTCGCTGAAGGACATGCCGGGCAACGAGGAGACGCCCGGTCTCGTCATCGCAGCGCTGCTGTCGCGCGATCCGCCGGGCGACGTACTGGTGCTGCGGCGCGGGCTGTCGCTCGACGAATTTCGCAAGGATGGCGGCCGGGGCTTCAAGATCGGCACCAATGCCGTGCGCCGGGCCGCCTATGCGCGGCGGCTGTTTCCGCAGGCCGAGCTGATCCATTTCCGCGGCGCGGCCGACACCCGCATCCGCAAGCTCGACAATGGCGAGCTGCAGCGGCTGCCGGACGGCGGCGCCGTGGGGCCGGCCGACGCCCTGATCATGGCGCGCTCCGGGCTGGAGCGGGTCGGCTTGTCCGACCGCGCCTCCTACGAGTTTCCGGTCGCCGACATGCTGCCGGCGGTCGGGCAGGGCATCGTCGCCGTCGAGTGCCCCGCGTCGGATTGGGAAACCCGGCGCATCCTAGCGACCATCGACGATGCGGCGGCGCGGACCTGCGCCGACGCCGAGCGCGAGGTGCTTTGGGTGCTCAACGGCCATTGCAACTCGCCGATCGCAGGCTTTTCGACCATCGACGGCGGACAGTTGACGCTGACCGCCTCGGTGCTCGACGAGGACGGCGGCCGCTTCATCGAGGCGCAACGCTCCGCGCCGGCGGATCGTCCGCGCGAGCTCGGCCGGGCGGTCGGGCTCGAGCTGCTTGCCAACGGCGCGGCCGAGCTGATCGAGCGCAGCCGGCCGCGTTGATCGGTCATCCCCTGTAGGCGCGGACGCGCGCCAGCATCTGCTCGACATGGGCGATCGGCGTCTCCGGCAGAATGCCGTGGCCGAGATTGAAGATGTGACGTCCCCCGGCATAGCTCGCCAGCACGTCGTCGACCGCCTGGTCGAGCGCCGCGCCACCGGTGATCAGCGCCAGCGGATCGAGATTGCCCTGAACGGCCACCTTGCTCTGCACCCGTTCGCGGATAAAGGCGGGCTCCGCCGTCCAGTCGATGCTGACCGCATCGATTCCGGTTTCGGTGACATAGCCCGGCAACAGCGCGCCGGCGCCACGCGGAAAGCCGATGATCTTCGCATCCGGCCGCGCCTTGCGCACGCCCTCGACGATGCGTCGCGTCGGCGCGACCGACCAGCGCGCGAACTCGCGCGGTGACAGCACCCCGGCCCAGGTGTCGAAGATCTGCAGCGCGTCGGCACCGGCCTCCAGCTGCTTCAAGAGATAGGCGATCGAGCTGTCGACCAGCGCATCGATGATTCTGCCGAACGCATCGGGATGCCGATAGGCGAGCAGCCGCGCCGGCGCCTGATCAGGTGTGCCTTGGCCCGCGACCATGTAGGTCGCGACCGTCCAAGGGGCGCCGCAAAAGCCGATCAGGGCGGTGCTCGGTGCCAGTTCGGCCCGCACACGGCGCAGCGCCTCGAACACCGCTTCCAGCGTCGACAGGTCTGCCTTCGCCGACAGCGTCGCGATCTTCTCCGGCGTATCGAGCGGATCGAGCCGCGGGCCTTCGCCGACCTCGAAGCGGACGCTGCGGCCGAGCGCATGCGGGATCACCAGAATGTCCGAAAAGATGATCGCCGCATCGAAGCCGAAGCGCCGGATCGGCTGCAGCGTGACCTCGGCCGCGAGCTCAGGATTGAAGCAGAGATCGAGAAAGCCGCCGGCCTTGGCACGCACCTCGCGGTACTCCGGCAAATAGCGGCCGGCCTGCCGCATCATCCAGATCGGCGGCACGTTCTGGCGCTGACCGGACAGCACGTCGATGAAAGGCTTGTTCACGGCAGTCTTACTCACGCTCAGGGCTCCGCAACTTCGGGAACAGTTTACCGTCCGTGATACATGCCCAAGCGGTTCCGGCCAAGGTCATATCCGCTCGGGCGTCGCGGGAGATGCGAGCGTCCCCGCAGTCGCAGGGCGTCACATCGAGGGGAACACGTCCTTCGCCCCTGCGTTGTTGTCCCACAGGGAGATTGGTCATGGCTGAGAAATTCAATCCCGCGCCGCACGACAAGCACGCCGTCGATCCCCGCGAAGCCGCGCGTCTCGACCGCAAGACTGCAACGCAGCTCGACAAGGGACTGATGGACACGTTTCCGGCCTCGGACCCGGTGAGCCTGCAGCAGCCCTCGACGACCCGCGTGAAGGACGACGCTGACGTTGACCGAGACCATTCGCCATCGCTTTGGGACAAGGTGCGATCGGTGTTCGTTCGCTGAACTAACAGGCCGAACGCCCGCCTTGACCGCGGCACCGCCGCTGTTTGTCCGTAGTCGTACGGGAGACGCCGTAATCTTACGGGGCGCCGCGGACGCCTTCGGACCCGCCGCATTTCAGGGTTAGATAAGATGTCCATGGGACTCTCCCGGCGTCCGGAGAGTCCCGCGGAATGGACGTTGGTGCGACCAGAGTTGATCGAAGCCGCCTGCCGATGTGGGCGGCTGGCGTGCTTGCGCTCGTGTCGGTCGCGATTCTCGCTTACAGCGTCTGGGGCGAATGGACGTCCCGACAGGCGGAGGTGCGCAATGCCGAAACCGATCTCGGCAACCTCGCTCACTCGCTCACCCAGCACGTCGAGGATACCTTCGAGCTTGCGGATTCGCTGTTGCGCGGCGTCGTCGCCGCGCTCGAGACCGATGACGGCAAGCCCGGTGCGATCGCCCGACTGCAGACGATTCTGAAGACGAGGAAGGCCAATCTCGGCCGCATCCGGGGCATCTTCGCCTATGGCGAAAACGGCGACTGGCTTGCCACCACCGAGGACGTCACGCTCACCAACTACAACAATGCCGATCGTGACTACTTCGCACACCACAGGATTTCGGCCGATCGCTCGCTGCTGATCGGTCGTCCGGTGCAGAGCAGGGCCGGCGGTCAATGGGTCATCACCCTGTCGAGGCGCTGGAATCACGCGGATGGCCGGTTCGGCGGCGTCGTGCTGGCAACCGTCGACGTTGCCTATTTCGCTCGGTTCTACCGTCAGTTTGCCGTCGGTCGTGAGGGGACGATCAGCCTGAGGAGCCGTGACGGAGCCGTCCTCGCCGACAATGCGGAACCGGACCCGCAGACGGTCGGGCGCCCCGTACTTGAAGCGATCCCCTATCATCCGGCGTCGGGGCCGTTGCAGTTCCGAAGGCTCGGCGAAACATCCGAACGCATCGGGTTCTATCAGCACGCGCAGCGCTATCCGTTCCTCATTCTGGTGACGCGCACGGAGGCGGAGGTCCTGGCCGAATGGAAGCGTGATGCGCTGATTCGGCTCACGGTGCTGGTCTGTCTGGTCGCGCTTGTCATTGCGATCGGCATCTTCCTCGCGAAGCAGTTGCTGCAGCGGCAGCAGCTTGCCGCGGCGCTGGCGGCAAAGGAGGAGAACTTCCGGCTGCTCGCCGAAGGCTCCAGCGACATCGTGACGCGGATCGAGCTGGACGACTGCATCGGCTACGTCTCGCCCTCGACCATGCGCGTGCTGGGCTGGCACCCGTCGCAGCTCCTGGGCAAGCGCGCGCTCTCCGGCGTGCATCCGCTGGATCGCCCGCAGTTGCAGGAGATCCTCGATCAGCTCAGGAGGGGGGCCGTCGACGAAGCACGCGCAACCTATCGCATGCGCCGCCGGGACAAGTCGGAGATCTGGGTCGAGGCCACGATCCGCGCCACCCGTCAGCCGGACGGCGCGCTCGACGGCTTCGTCGCCGTCACCCGCGACGTGACGCAGCAGAAGACGCTGCAAGGACGGCTCGAGACGCTTGCGATCGAGGACGGTCTCACCGGGCTCGCCAACCGCCGCCGGTTCGACGAGCGGCTGCTGGAGGAGTGGGGCAGGGCCTACCGCGACAAGACTTCGCTGGCGCTGCTGATGATCGACATCGACCACTTCAAGGCCTTCAACGACGCCTATGGTCACCCGGCCGGCGACGAATGCCTGCACACCGTGGCCGGCATTCTCGCCGACGAGGCGCAGCGCAGCTCGGATCTGGCGGCCCGCTACGGCGGCGAGGAGTTCGCCATCCTGCTGCCGAACACCGATGCCGGGGGCTGCGCCAGGCTCGGCGAGCGGATCAGGCGGGCACTGCACGAGGCCTGCATCGTCCACGATCACAACCCGGCGGGCATCGTCACCGCGAGCATCGGCGGCGCGGTGTGCCGGCCGGGCTTCGAGCGATCGGCCGGCCCGGCCTCGTTGATCGAGGCGGCCGACCGCGCGCTCTATGCCGCGAAGGACGCCGGCCGCGACCGCCTGATCGTGGCCGGAGAGGTGATCGATCGGCCCGCCGGCAAGGCGCCGGCGACCGTCCCGGCCTGAGATCGCCGCACGATCAGTAGTGCGGCGGCTGCTCATTGCGCGGCCCCTCGGCATTGCTTTGCGCGTCCTCGAGCCGCTCGACCAGCAGGGCGATCTTGCGCTTCAGCGCATCGATCTCGCGCCACTGCGCGGTGATGGTCTGGTTCAGCGTCTCGATCGTGTCGTCCTGGAAGGTGAGGCGCATCTCCAGCGTGTCGATGCGCTCGCCGAGCTCCGCGTTGGATGGATCAGAGCTGCTCATCGCGTGCGCCCTCCGGAACTGCCTTGATCGTAGCCGCGCTGTGCTCCCGCAGACCGTGGCCGAGCGCGACGCGTTCGTCGAACACGAAGCAGCCGCCGCGCCAGCGGCTCTTGGCTTCCGGGATCTCCTCGAGATACTTCAGGATGCCGCCCTTGAGGTGGTAGACCTCGGAAAAGCCGCGCGCCAGCAGCAGCGCGCTCGCCTTCTCGCAGCGGATGCCGCCGGTGCAGAACATCGCGATCCGCTTGTGCCTCGCAGGATCGAGTGCGCGTTCCGCAAAATCCTTGAACTGCCCGAAGCTCTGCAGGCCTGGATCGACCGCGCCTTCGAACGTCCCCATCGCCACCTCGAACGCATTCCTTGTGTCGAGCACGACGGTATCCGGCGCGGCGATCAGCGCGTTCCAATCGGCGGGACTGACATAGGTCCCGACCTGCCGGGTCGGATCGGCGGCGGGATCGCCGAGCGTCACGATCTCCCGCTTCAGCCGCACCTTGAGGCGCCGGAACGGCATGGCCGTGGCGCGCGAGTATTTCAGCTCCAGACGGTCCAGCCGGCCGGCGAACAGCGTTCCGTCGCGAAACTCGCCGACCAGAGCGGCAATTGCCGGTTCGGTCCCGGCCACGGTGCCGTTGATGCCCTCCTCGGCCAGCAGGACGCTGCCCTTGATGCCGCGTGCAGCGCAAAAGCCGTGGAGCGGCGCGCGCAGGTCGCGAAAATCCGGCAGGGCGACGAACTGATAGAAGGCGGCGACGGCGAGGGGCATGCGGCCGTTTACCAGCAGAGCTGACCATAGAAAAGCTGGTATCCCCGGGCATTGCCGAGCCTGGAAGGAATGTGCGATGTAGCCGGCCAGCACTGGCATTCCAGCCACCAAACGATCACGCAGCGAGCAACGATGAGAAGCTTCCATTTCCCCGGCAGGTCGACGGTCCACGCCCAGAACGGAATGATCGCCACCTCGCACCCGCAGGCGGCGCTGGCCGGGATCGAGGTGCTGCGGGCCGGCGGCACCGCAGCCGACGCGGCGGTGGCAGCCTGCGCCCTGCTCGGGGTGATCGAGCCGCAATCCACCGGCATCGGCGGCGACTGCTTTGCCTTGGTCCAGCCCAGGGGCGAAGGCCGGGTCATGGCCTATAATGGCTCGGGCCGGGCGCCCGCCGCCGCGACCGTGGACTGGTTTCTCGAGCGCAAGATCCACTCGGTCCCTCTGACCTCGGCCCATGCGGTGTCCGTCCCCGGCGCGGTCGACGCCTGGGACCGCATCCTGCGCGACCACGGCCGGCTCGGGCTCGACCGGCTGCTGCAGCCCGCGATCCGCGCCGCGGAGGACGGCTATGTGGTGGCGCCGCGTGTCGCGTTCGACTGGAACAACCAGTTCGAGAAGCTCAAGAACGGCACCAACACCGCGCGCTACTTTCTGCCGCATGGCAAGGCGGCTGCCGTGGGTGACGTGATCCGCCAGCCGGAGCTGGCGCAGACCCTGCGCGTCATCGCCAAGGAGGGGCCGAAGGGCTTCTACACCGGCGCGGTCGCCGAGGACATGGTGCAGACGCTGCGTGGCATCGGCGGCCTGCACACCTTGGAGGATTTCGCCAACCACCAGACCGAGGTGACCTCGCCGATCGGCACCACCTACAAGGACTACGACGTCTGGCAGTGCCCGCCGAACGGCCCGGGCATCACCATGCTGGTGATGCTCAACATCCTCTCGCGCTTCGACCTCACGCGCATCGATCCGCTCAGCGTCGAGCGCTTCCACCTCGAGGCCGAGGCCGCGCGCATCGCCTACATGATGCGCGAGCAGCACATCGGCGATCCCGCGCACATGACGACGGAGGTCGCCAGCATCCTCGCCAAGGAGTTCGCCGACGAGTACATCTCGCAGATCAGCCTCGACAAGCTGCTCGACCTGCCGAACGTCGCGCCGCCTATGAATCCGGAGACGGTCTACATCACGGTCGTCGACCGCGACCGCAACGTCTGCTCCTTCATCAATTCGATCGCGCATTCGTTCGGCTCGGCCATCGTCTCCAACGAGACCGGCGTGCTGCTGCAGAACCGCGCCGGCGGCTTCCGCATCCAGCCGGGCCATCCGAACTGCATCGGCCCGGGCAAGCGTCCGCTGCACACGATCATCCCGGCGCTCGCCACCAAGGCCGGCCGCGCCCAGATGTCGTACGGCGTCATGGGCGGCCAGTATCAGCCGGTCGGCCAGACCCACGTGCTGACCAACATCCTCGACTATGGCTGCGACGTGCAGGAAGCGATCGATATGGCGCGCGGTCTGCACTACGAGGGCGTCTATCAGCTCGAGGACGGCGTGCCGGCCGAGGTGGTCGAGGGCTTGCAGAAGATCGGCCACAAGACCGCCAAGGTGGTGTCGCCGCTCGGCGGCGGTCAGGCGATCTGGATCGACTGGGACAAGGGCACGCTCACCGGCGGCTCCGACCCGCGCAAGGACGGCTGTGCGCTGGGCTATTGAGGTGCCGGAATTCTTCCGTGCGTTCGTCATCGCGAGCGCAGCGAAACGATCAGAGTGGCGATCGTGACCCCGGATTGCTTCGTCGCTTCGCTCCACGCAATGACGATGGTGGCTACGCAAGCCGCATCCACACACACCGCTGTCGTCCCGGCCTTGCGCCGGGACCCATAACCCCAGGCAGTGGTTTGAGGCAGGCCAGCCGTTAGTTCCTCGCACGTCACGTCCGCCGCGGCGTATGGGCCCCGGATCGGCGCCGGGACGACGGCGGTGGATGGGGCGGATACACGGCTCAAACAACGATCGACACACGGTCTCGTTCTCGCGGCACGGACGCCCGAGGTCTGCGATCATCGTGGCCCTTGCAAAATGCAGAGGGCGCAGGGAATGCCGGGTGAAGGCCTCACCCATGGCCCGCCTGCGAAAAAAATGCAGGCGGCAGGTACCACAGGCAAAGCCGATTCAACCGGCATTCCCTGCGCGACGGTCTTCACGCTTATACGCAGTCTCCCTGGTGCGCCGGGCTTGTTGGCCACCATTGCGACAATGCGCTTGCGCGCACTGCGCGTGATACCAGCATCGGGGTATCAGGACGCTGCGACTTCACGTCCGCAAGCTGCCGTTCGTCGGCGCGTCCGAAGACACGCTGCGGCAACAACGCGGCCATCGCATCCCACCTCGCGTGTCGTGACGATCGCGCGCTACGCCCCTCTGCGGTGAGGCGGGATGCGCGGAGAAAATCATGATTTCCGATTATGCGCAAGTGAATTATTTTTTTCGGAAGTCGATGCCGGGCTGGTCAGCCGCTCCCGCATGAGCTAAACCGCGGCTCCCGTGAACGAGCAGAGGCGGTCTGGAGCATGCGGCGTCCGATGAACAGAAGAGTTGCGCTGATGGCGGCGGCATCGGCCGCGGCCGGTGTCTTGCTGGGCTCCCGCGCGGTCTCGGCACAGACCAGTTCCGCCAAACCCACAGGAAAGACCATGACCACTCCCTCCGGACTGCAGATCATCGACACCAAGGAAGGCACCGGCGCCACGCCGACGCGCGGTCAGACCTGCGTGATGCACTATACGGGCTGGCTGTATGAGAACGGCCAGAAGGGCAAGAAATTCGACTCGTCGGTGGATCGCAACGAGCCGTTCGAATTCCCGATCGGCATGAAGCGCGTGATCGCCGGCTGGGACGAGGGCGTTGCCACCATGAAGGTCGGCGGCAAGCGTACCCTGATCATTCCGCCCGAGCTGGGCTACGGCGCCCGCGGCGCCGGCGGCGTGATTCCGCCGAACGCGACGCTGATGTTCGACGTCGAACTGCTCGGCGTGAAGTAAGGCGCGCGAATGATGCCGGGAGGGCAACCAAGCGTGCTGCGCGATACAGCGCCCTCTCCCCTTGTGGGAGAGGGCATCACGGGCCCAACCGCGAACACAATGGGGTGAGGGGTCTCTCTCGGCGAGCGACGCTCATGGAGAGAGGCCCCTCACCCGACCGAGCTTGTGGCGCTGTCCTACATGCCCTCTCCCACAAGGGGAGAGGGCGCATTCATGGGCGCCGGCTGGAGCGCTGTAATGATCTGGCTGATAGTTGCCATCTATCGTCAACTAACGACGATGCAAAGACCGGCCCCGTGAGGGGCCGGTCTTGTAGTTGATAGCGTCTTCGCGCGATCTCCGCGACCGCGCCGATCCTGCTCAGAGATTCTTGTTGGCGGCGCCGGCGGCGGTGTTCACCGCGTCCTTGGTCGCCTTCTTGGCATCGCCCAGCGCCTGCTGGCCCTTGCCCTTGATTTCCTGCACGGCACCCTCGCCCTGCAGGCGCTCGGAGCCGGTGGCTTCGCCGATGCCCTGCTTGGCCTTGCCGATGGTCTCGTTGGCGACGCCCTTGATCTTGTCGGTGGTGGCACCCATGACTTCGTCCTCCGCTGATTGTGTGAACTCCACCGATCCAACGCACGCGATGCAGAAAGGTTCGTGCGGAACCGCGAATAGCTTCGCTGCGGCATTTCGGCTAATGGTTTGGTTCCCTCGAACAGACGAAATCCCGAGAAGAAATCATGTCAGGCTCTCACGATCACGCGCACGGCCATTCCCACGATCACGGCGACGAGCGCTGGAAGCACGACGGCGTCCGCGTCATTCCGGGCAATCAGCTCGATTCCAACGTGCCGTCGACGCCGGGCATGGACCGCAAGGCGGCGATCAACTTCGCGCGCGTCGGAGCGCAGAAATTGTGGGCGGGCACGGTCACGATCAGGCCTGACGCCAAGACCGGGGCGCATCATCACGGTCATCTCGAGAGCGTGATCTACGTCGTGAAGGGCAAGGCGCGGATGCGCTGGGGCGATCGGCTGCAGTTCACCGCGGAGGCCGGTCCCGGCGATTTCATCTTCGTGCCGCCCTACGTGCCGCACCAGGAGATCAATGCGAGCCCGGACGAAGTGCTCGAATGCGTGCTGGTGCGCAGCGACGGCGAGGCGGTCGCGATCAACATCGATATCGAGCCGGTCGAGAAGCCCGAGACGGTGCTGTGGATCGACCCGGTGCACCGCGATCCCGCCGAGTCGAAGTCGTAGCCATCAAGGAATTGGCGGAGCCGTCTCGCGACGGCTCCGCCGGGCAGGGAGCGGCTATAACGCCTTCCCTCTCACACGCGAAGCAGGGGCGACTGTCGCGCGTGTGTCTCGCGGTTCGTTGCACCCGAGGACTTTCGGTTCGGATGCGGGCTGATCAGGCCGCCTCGTTGGCGCGGCGCCAGCTTCAGGATGTGGTTGAGCAAAGTGGTCTTCCCAGCCCCGAGGAAGCCGGACAAGACCGTGACGGGGAGTTTGCGCATCGAGATCGAACAGCCTCTTCAGGGGAAAGGGTCGGTGCCGGCGGGCGGGCATGCGGACTCTTTATGAAATGTTATAACGTAACATCATCTGAAGCGGGAGACGGTGTCAAGGGGGGAGCGTGGCGACGAAGGCGTGATTGGGCGGGCCGGCGGCGGCTTGTGGAGTCGGCAGAGGCGGCGGCCGAGATCGCAGGGCGCGAGCGGCTCTGGTGAGCTGGTGAAGTCCTTGCAGTGCTGAAACGACGCTGCAGCCGCCAGCGACACCGCGTTCCCTCTGCCGTGAAGAACGGGGAGAGGGAAGCAGTATCGGTGGCGGGATGCAGCTCCGTTTCATCTCGGAAGAGAGGAGCTGATCCCTTCTCGTGAAGCCGGGTCGTCAGTCCCGGCGACAAGCCGCTGAAACAGCACTCACGAGAATTGGCTCAGCTATGGCAACTACCTCGACAGGAACGCCGTGCCGGCCGGACCACTCGCCGCCGACATCGACAACGCGCCGGGCGCGATCGCCCAGTTGGTCTGGTTCAGGATCAGCGTGTTGAACACCATCGTGACGCTGTTGCTGCTCATGGTCGAGACCGAGTTGATGGTGACGTTGCGGCTCGGCAGATACATCAGGCCGGTGTAGGACGAGCTGCTGGTGCCGTTGATCGGCAGGTTCGTCGTCGACAGGCCGCTCGGCTCGTACATCAGGATATTGGCGTAGGTGCCGCTGGTCGGCGCCGACAGCGTCGCATTGACGTTGCCGTTGAAGGTGAGCGTCGCGTTCTGGTCGACGAGATAGAAGGTGACGCCGCTGCCGGTGACCGTCCATCCCGAGTTGAAGGTCATCGCGCCGCCCTTGATGACGTAGAGGCCCGGATTGAGCGTCAGCGTGCCGGAGCCGTTGAAATTGGTCGCGCCGCAATAGACGCCGGGGCTGAGCGTGACCGAGCCGGGATCATAGACTTTGTTGTTGGTGGTGCACGCGCCCACCGTGACGGCGGGCAGCTTGCCGGCAAATGGGTCGGAGATCGCCGCGCAGCCGGTCTCGGCCGGCGGAGTGGCGCCGCCGTTCTTGGTGATATTGGTGCCCTTGATGCAGATGCGCTTGACGTTGAGCGTGGCGTTGAACATCGCGGCCGGGCTCTGCGTCGACAGCACGTGGATCTCGCAGCTCGGCGCATTGAGCTGGGCCCCGGAATTCACCAGCAATGATTGCGCGTTGATGGTGCTGACCAGCAGGATGCACACGGGCGACGTAGTCTGCGCGCCGGCCTTGGCCGTTGCGGACGCCGTCACGCCGAGCGATGTCGTGCCCATCACGTTGAGGAACGAGGTCTTCACCGAGGTCGTCGCGGTGCCCGACAGCGAGCCGTCGCTGTTGGGCGTGAAGGTCGCCGTTGTGCCGGTGCCGAACCGGCCTTTGAAGCTGCCCGAGAACACCGCGCTCGCGGTCGAGACCTGCTGCGCGCTGGCCTGGGTCACGCCGGCGAGGACCGCGGCGTCGACCGACTTCTGCAACTGCGCCTTGGTGTCGCTGGACTTGGCGAAATCGACGGCGGCGCCGACCGACACCAGGATGGGGATGATGGTGATGGCGAAGATCATGCTGATCTGGCCATCCTTCGCGCGGCCAAATCTCCATGCCAGATCGCGAAGAGTCTTCGACGAAATCGATGCGGTCATGTGCAACGCTTCCTGCTGATGGCTGTCCGAGGCTCGACGCCGGCGGATGCGAGCCCCTGCTGCAAGGAAGTGGCGGTCAGAGATTACCGCATGCTGAATCCGGTTCCGTAAAGGAACCCGGCAGCGGAGTAGCGGAAGCGGAAGGTTATCAGCCCGTTTGTCGGATCATCGACAGGTGCCCGTTCGCACCACTCATTGGTAGCAACCGCGCGAATTGCCTGTATTTGGCGGTGACGGCTTGTGAGTTGCAAGCGGTTGGATTGCGCCCGCCGGTGCATGTCGCGCTAACGAGGCGAGCGCCAGATCCGGGGCGAGAGAACGAGGCTGCACACCAATGCGTAGGCGACGAGCGACAGCGTGACCATCGCGGCGAGCGAGGCCATGCCGCCGCCGAGCATGATGATTGCGATGTAGCCGCCGCCCGCCGCGATCAGCACGCGCAGGGCGGACCCGACGAATGGCCACAGCACGTGGCCCGCACCTTGGCCGGCAAAAGCCAGCACGAACCCGAAGCCGAGCGCGGCGTAGGCCGGCGCCACGGTGCGCAGATAGGTCGCGCCCTCGCGCAGAACCCCGGCGTCGCGGCTGAACAGGCCGAGCCAGAGCGGCGGGTGCAGCGCCACGATCAGGCCGATGATCCCGACCAGGGCTGCGCCCGCCAGGGCACTGATCCAGGCGATGCGGCGCGCACGGCCGCGCTGGCCGGCGCCGACATTGATGCCGACCATCGTCAGGGTGGCCGTGCACAGCCCGAACAGGATCGGGATCATGATGTAGTCGAGCCGCGAGGCGATGCCGTAGGCGGCGAGCTCGGAGGTCCCGAAGCGCCCGGCGAGCGCGGTCACCAGGATGACGGTGAGATTGACCATGACCGCGTTGAGCGCGGTCGGCAGCCCGACTTTCAGGATGTCGGCGAACAGCCGGCCCTGTAGCCGCGCAACGCGCACATGCAGGCTGGAGCGGCCAGAGGTCATGTAGCGCACCAGCACCAGCATAGCGCCGCAGTAATACAGGCCGAAGGCGATGCCCGCGCCGGCGATCCCGAGCCCCGGCAGCGGGCCGATGCCGAAGATCAGCAGCGGCGAGGCGGGAATCATGACCAGCGCGCCGACCAGGGTGACCAGCGCCGGCACCCGCACATTGCCGGCGCCGCGCAGCGCCGCCGCCTGCAGATTGACGATCCACACCGGGACGGCGCCGGCGAACAGATAGTTGGAGTAGCGCAGCGCCGCCTCCAGAGCGCCGGCTCGCCCGCCGAGCGCATGGTACAGCGCCGGGCCGAACAGGGCGGTCGCAAGCGTGAACAGGCCGCCGGCGATCACCGCCAGCACGATGGCATGGAAGGCGATGGCATCGGCATCGGCGTTGTGCCCGGCGCCGACCGCGCGCGCCACCGCCGAGGAGACGCCGCTGCCGATGCCGCCATTGGACATCATCGTCATCAGCATGAAGATCGGGAACACCAGTGCGACGCCGGCCAGCGCATCGGTGCCGAGGAAGCCGACGTAATACGCTTCGGCGACGTTGACCGCGGTTTGCGCCACCAGCACGGTCATGGTCGGCAGCGCCAACCGGAACAGCGCCGGCAGCACCGGGCCGGAGAGCAATGCCGTGCGGACCGACGCGGCCTTGGCGCGCGGCGGCTCCGGGGCCGGCTCGAACGGCGCCGCCGCAACACCGGGCAGGGCTTCGGTGGTCGCCTGGGTGGAAACGTCCATCGGATCTCCGCGCGCCTGGCGAACCATCGCGTTTAAATGATGATTATCATTCAATAGGTCCGCCGGCGGGCGCGGGTCAAGGCGACCCGAGCGCAGGCCGATCATGAAATTTTGACGGAGCGAGGGTGATCCGCTCGGCGCCGGGCCAGCCGCTAATAATGGACGCGCAGGCCCATGCCGCCGTGGATGGTGTTGCCGACCGGCTGCGGGCGGAGCGTGCCGTTGACGAACAGATCGGCGATCCAGCCCTGCGGCAGGCGGAAGCCCAGCCGTCCGCCATATTCGAACCAGCCCTGGTTGCCCATGGTCGGCGTCACCGTGCCGCTGCCGGTGACGGCGGCGACGATGCCGGAGCTGGTCGCGAACGACTGGACATAGCCGCCATTGATGTTGGCTTCGATGCTGGAGCCGAACAGGTGGGTCCATTGGCCGCCGACCTTGACCAGGCTGGTGCGGTCGGTGCCGCCGGCGATCGTCGCATCGAACGGGTTGAAGGCGAGCGCGGGATCGCGATAGCGGGCGACGTGCTGCCACAATTGCCATAGCTCGACCGACGCCGCGAGCTCGTCGCGCGGCGACAACCGGCTGATCCAGCCGGCGCGGCCATAGACCGCGTAGTTCGACGCCGTGGTGGTGCCGTCCACCGTGACGTTACCGAGGCTCGTCGCATAGCTCCGGCCGTAGCGCACGCGCTCATACGGCGTCAGGATCGTGCCGATGTCGAAGAACGGCCGCGACGAGCCCCAATCGGTGAAGTCGTAGCGCAGCGCGAAGGCGCCGATCGGCGCCGAGGTCACGTGGTAGCCGTCCTCGTCGTAGTGCGTGTAGGCGAGGCCGGCAAGCAGCGCCAGATTGTTGGTGAGCTGCTTGCGGCCATGGATGCCGGCCGAGAACGAGCCGGCCGAGCCGAACGCGCTGACGCAGTCGTTGCAGTTGACCTGCTCGTTGACGCCGAGCAGCACCAGGCCGAGCACGCGGTTGGTGATCATCTGGTTGAAGCGCTGGTCGGCGAGGCCGTTGATCGCGTTCGCGCTGTTTCCCGCGCCGGTGGGCGTCGGCGACGGGGTCGGCGAGATCGAGGGCGAGGGCGTCGGCGTCGGGCTGGAGGTCGATGTCGGCGTGGCCGACGGCGTGGGCGTTGCGGTGGGCGAGGAGGTCGGCGACGGCGACGGGGTCGGGCACAGCGCCGCCGCGAAATTGTCCGCCCCGCAACTGCTCTGCGCGGCGGCCGGCGCGGCCTGCAGGGCGAGCGCGGGCAGCCCGGCGGCGATGGCGGTCATCAGGAGAGCAAGCTGATCGCGGCGCGTTCTCATCGTCACCGCCCGCACAGGATGCCGGTGAAGTCCTGCGGCGGCGCATTACTGGCGAGATCGGTGACCGTGCAAAGGCCCGATGTCGACGCGCAGGTGGCGGCAAAGCTCCACGACGGATTGCCGGTCTTTTTGATCGCGCTTCGGCCCTGGCCGGTCGCGGTGATGATCGCGGTGTCGCCCGGCTGCGTCAGCTCGAGGCATTGGAAGGTGAGGGTGCAGACCCGCGAGGCGCCTTCCTGCAGCACGACCATGGTCTGGCCGCGCTGCGAGCGGATGTCGAGGATGGTGCCGCGCACGCCGATGGTCGCCAGCGGCGTGTTGATCTTGTAGGCGGTTTTCTCGGAATGGCCGGTGACGAAGCGGAACGCGCCGGTGCCGAGCCGGATCGCGATGTCGCGATAGCTGGTCTCGTCGTTGAAGACGGTGCGGTCGAGCGTCAGGGTGGCGTTGGCGCCGAGCGAGAGATTGGTGCTGTCGATCATGACGAGCCGCGCGGCACTGTCATTGCCGGTGCGCACGGTTTCGTTGCGCACGACGCCGTCGCCGACGCTGATCGGGCTGCTCGAGGCGCCTGCCACGCGCAGCACGTCCTTCTGCACCAGCACGGCTTCGCCGATGCGGCCGTCGGCGCTTGCGCCGCCCGCGACGCCCAGCAGGGCGGCCGCCGAGATCGCAGCGACACAGGTTCGGCGACGCAGACTCATATCCACACCGAAGATTGTTTCCTGCTCAATCTAGCCGAAGACGGCGCGCGGGGTTGTTGTAAAATGGGCACAAGTTTGCCTCGATGACCGTTCGGTGGTTAGTTGCCGCCACCGTGAGATCAGTTCAACGCGGAGGCCCATGAAGGTATCTGCTGCTCGCCGGGATGACGACGACGAGGACGGCGAGGTTGCGCAGGATGGCGCTCTGTCGGTCCGCCGCTGTGTGATGACGGCATTGCTGATCTTCGCGATCGCGCACGTCGTGCTGATGATCGGGCTCGCCTCGCCGCCGAAATTCGTCTTCGACGAGGTGCATTACGTCCCGGCGGCGCGGCAGATGCTGGGACTGGCGCCGGCGACGCCGCAGCTCAATCCGATGCATCCGCCGCTCGCCAAGGAGCTGATTGCACTGTCGATCAGGACGTTCGGCGACAACGCCTTCGCATGGCGCTATCCCGGTACCGTGCTCGGCGGGCTCGCCGTCGCCGCGATCTATCTGTGCGGCCTGGCGCTGTTCGCGGCGCAATGGCCTGCCATCGCAGCGGCGCTGCTCGCGGCCTTCAACCAGATGCTGTTCGTGCAGGCGCGCATCGCGATGCTCGACATCGGCGCGCTCGCCTTCAGCCTGCTCGGGATCGCGGCCTTTCTGTTTTCGTTCAGGCAGCGCCGGCCGCAGGTCGTGTTCGCGCTGGCGGGCGCGTTGTTCGGCCTTGCGATCGCCTGCAAATGGAGCGGGCTGTTTCCGCTGCTGACGGCGCTTCTCATCATCGGTCTCATCAAGCTGTTGCAGCACTGGCAGACCTCGTTCGGAGATGGCGAGCCGACCGACTGGTATCGGCCCGAGCAATGGCCGCAACTGAGCTGGCTGCAGATCGTGCTGTGCCTCGTCGCAATGCCGGCCGTTTGCTATCTCGCGACCTTCGTCCCGCTGCATGGCCTGTCCGTTATCGGCATCTTCGAAGCGCAGCGGCGCATCTTCGCCGACAGCGTCACCACGGCGATTGCCGGCCATACCTATATGAGCGCGTGGCCGACCTGGCCGTTGCTGGTCCGTCCGGTCTGGTTCCTGTTCGACAAGACCAGCGACACCGACATCGCCGCGGTGGTGCTGCTCGGCAATCCGCTGGTGCTGTGGCCGGCACTTGCCGCGCTCGGCATCTGCGTCCGGGATTTCATCGCGACGCGCAGCGCGGCGGCGTTCCTGATCCTGGCGTTCTATCTCGGCTGCTATCTGCCCTGGGCGCTGCTGCCGCGCGCGCTGAGCTTCATCTACTACTACCTGCCGTCGGCGACGCTGGCGAGCCTCGCGCTCGTCCATGTGCTGACCCGCTGGCCGCGCTGGGTGCTGTTGAGCTATGTCGCCGTCGTGGTGCTGGGCTTCGTTGCGATGCTGCCGGTCAGCGCCGCCTTCATCGGCACGACGATGCAGACCTTCACCCGGCTGATGCTGTTCCAGAGCTGGATCTGAAGTGCGGACAAGAAAGCGCCCCGCCTGCCAGGGACCGTGGGCAGGCGGGGCGATGCGCGGCGGAGCGCTCACTTCGCCGCGGTTTTGGTGTCCATGTTGACGACCTGGACCCGCCGGTTGAGCGGATCGGCCGGGTTGGCCGCGTCCTTGAGCTTGGTCTTGCCATAGCCGACCGTGACGAGGTCCTGGCCGGCGAGGGCGAACTTCTCGACCAGATAGCGCTTGATGGTGTCGGCACGGCGCTCGGAGAGGTCCTGGTTGAAGCCGTCGCTGCCGATGCCATCGGTGTGGCCGGCAACCACGAAGGTCGAGCCCTTCAGGTTCGGATCGGACAGCGCCTTGCCGAGCTCCTGCACGGCCGGCATCGAGGCCTTGCTGATTTCGGCCGAGTTGTAGTCGAACTGGATCTCGAGATCGATCTTGGGCTTGGTCGCCGCGATCTCGGCGATCTGCTCGCGCTCGCCGAGCGACAGCGAGCGGGTCTTGCGGTTGCGCATGCTGTCGATGAAGGCCGCCTGCTTCGCCTGCGCTGCCGCGTCGGCCTGCGGGGTTGCCTGCGGTCCGACCGAAATGCCGCGCGTCACGGCCTTCGGCTTCAGCGCGTTGAGGATCTTGTCGGCCGACACGGCCTCGCCGGCGAGGGCGGTGCCTGCGCCGATCGCCAGCATGGCGGAGAACGCCGCCGCCTGAACTGCAAAGCGTCCAAAATATGGGGTCATTGTCGTTATCCTCGGGTCGTCATGCCCTATGGTCATTGGATGCGTGAACGATAGAACGGGTTCAAAGCATCAAATGTGATCGACGTCACGTTGCCGGACTGGGCGGCCCTTGCGGGGCGAAGCGAGTGGTCCGCGGGACGCGCCGCGCGCTGCCGCAAAGCGATCGGCAGGTGGCCGGTCCGCGAACAACAAATCGGCCAGATGCGCCTCTACCGGATAGCGTTCGCCGGGAAAAAATCGCAAACTTGAAGGACGCGAACGGCGACTGGATTCGTAGTCTAAGAAACGCAAACAGAAAAGCAGAGCCGTGTTCAACCCATCGCACAGGCGCGACTATCAGTCCCATCGGGCGAGCAGTCAGGATCAGACGGGATCAGCCGGTTCCATGTCGACGCTGATCGGGGCTGGCATCATTGCGGCATCGATCCTGCTGTCGACGCTGATCACCGCGGTCGGCAACCGCTATGTCGGCCTGGAAAGTCCGGCCGAGGATACGGCCTGGCTGGTCGACCGCCTGACCGGCCGCATCTACAAGTGCCGTGCGCCCGATCCCGGCCGCGCCAGCTGCAAGGCCGAGATCGCCACCGGCAGCATTCCGGACAAGGCCAAGCCGTGAGGTTCCGCAAGGGGATCTCGCCGGCCTGATTTGCCGTTGCGGGAGCGGGGGCGAATCTCGCACCATTGCGCGGCATGCCCGCTGTCCCCACGCCCATCCCGCTCTCCAAGCCGCAGGCGCGCCGCATCTGGCTGCGCGCGCAGCGGCTCGATGCCGAGGCGCCGTTCGGCGCGGGCCCCGAGGCGGTCGCCGCCGCCATTGCTCATCTCGGCTATGTGCAGATCGACACCATCAACGTGATCGAGCGCTGCCATCACCACATCCTGTTCAGCCGCATTCCCGCCTATCGCCGCGCCGATCTCAGGCAGGCGCAGAGCGCCGACAAGACCGTCTTCGAATATTGGACCCACGCGCTATCCTATATTCCGCTGCAGGACTTCCGCTACTTCGTCCCGGCGATGCGCCGCTACCGCCGTGAGGGCCATCGCTGGCTGCAGACCGTGAAGCCCGAGGATACGCGCAAGGTCATGCGGCTGATCCGCCAAGGCGGCGCGCTGACGATTCGCGACATCGACGACGACGTGCTGCGCGAGAAGGACCACGCCTGGGCCAGCCGCAAGCCGTCGAAGCGCGCGCTGCAGCTCGGCTTCTACGAGGGCGTGCTGACGGTGTCGGGCCGCGACGGCATGCTCAAGACCTACGACCTCACCACCCGGCATTTCGGCTGGGAACGGCTGCCGAAGGGCGCCAACGATCGCGAGATCGCAGCCCATCTGCTCGACCGCGGCTTGCGCGCCCAAGGCGTCGTGAGCCTCGATTCGCTCTGCCATCTCAATGCGCCAAGCAAGGCCGCGGTGCGCCGGGTCATCGATGCCAGGGTCCGGCGCGGCGAGCTCGTGCCGGTGACGCTGGAGGGCGCCGGCAGGCAGGAGCACTGGGCGACGCCGGCCGCGCTGGAGGGGCCGATCGACATCAGCTCCGAGCGCGTGCACATCCTGTCGCCGTTCGATCCGCTCATCATCCAGCGCAAGCGGACGCAGGCGATCTTCGACTATGATCATCGCTTCGAGGCCTATGTCCCGAAGGACAAGCGCCTGTTCGGCTATTTCGCGCTGCCGGTGCTGGTCGGCGACGAGATCGTCGCCGCGCTCGATCTCAAGACCGACCGCCAGAACGGCAAGCTCCTGATGCAGAAATGGAGCTGGGTCGGCGAGGGCAAGGCGGCGCGCGGCGACCGGCGCAAGGCGCTGAAGCGGACCATCGAGGACGAGCTGCACCGGTTCCAGCGCTTTCAGCTTGGAGACTGACCTGGTCGTCGGAGATCCGCTCAGTGCTCTTGATTTGGAAACGAATGTTTCCTAAAAGGAGGAATGACGAGGTCGCAACAGGAGTCATCCGAGCGCCGCGGGCCCGGTCGGCCGCGCGAGTTCGATATGGACACCGCCCTGAACAAGGCCCTGGTGGTCTTCAGCGAGCGCGGCTACCACGCCGCGTCCTTGGCCGAACTGCGCGCGGCCATGAAGCTCGCCACCGGCAGCCTCTACAAGGCCTTCGCGGACAAGCGCGCGATCTTTCTGGCGACGCTGGATCATTACATCGCGCGCCGCGACCAGCAGGTGCGCGAGCGCATCGATGCGCAGCCCAGCGGCCGCGACAAGCTGGAGGCCTTGCTGCAGTTCTACGCGGAATCCGCCAGCGACAGCGAAGGCCGGCGCGGCTGCCTCGTCGTGACCAGCGCGGCCGAGCTCGCCACCTTGGATGCGGAGGCCGCCGCCAAGGTCCGCGGAGCGTTACGGCGGGTCGAGACCCTGTTGCGCGACCTGATCAGGCTGGGCCAGGCGGATGGATCGATCCGGCCGGATCTCGACGCGGAAGTCGTGGCCCGAGCCTTGTTCTGCGTGATCCAGGGATTTCGGGTGGTCGGCAAGACAGGGCGCACGAGGAGCGAGATGATGGCCGTGGCAGACCAAGCTGCCGCCTTGTTCGCGTGATGTCGTGTCTAAATAGGAAACGATTGTTCTATAATTAGGAGGATGATCCATGACTGAGTTGATGAGTGCCATCTCTGCCGAAAGTCCGTCGCGGCTGGTCGCGGCCGAGCCGTTCGGTCGCGCCGATGCGTCGTTGCCGGGCTTTACCCACCGCTTCGAGACCGTCGATGGCCTTCGGCTGCACTATGTCAGCGGTGGCCCGCCGGCCGGCGAGGTCGTGGTGCTGCTCGCCGGCTTTCCCGAAAGCTGGTTTGCCTGGCGCAAGCTCATGCCGCTGCTCGCGTCGCGCTATCGGGTCATTGCGCCGGATCTCCCCGGGCAGGGCGATTCGGACCGGCCAGCCGAAGGCTACGACACTCAGACCCTGGCCACGGCGGTGCATCGGCTGCTGCAGCAACTCGGCGTCACCAGCTATCATCTGGTGGCCCACGATATCGGTGCGTGGGTGGCTTATCCCTATGCGGCGCTGTTCGAAGCCGAGGTGCGCAGCCTGGCCCTGCTCGATGCGGGAATTCCCGGCGTCACGCTGCCCGAGGCGCTGCCCTTCGCGCCAGACCGCGCGTGGCGCACTTGGCACTTCGCGTTCCACGCCGTCGCGGATCTCCCGGAGATGCTGATCCACGGCCGCGAACGCGACTATCTCGCTTGGTTCCTGCGCCGCAAAGGGGCCAATCCCGAAGCGTTCTCCGAACGCGATCTCGACGAATACGCCCGCGTGCTGACCAAGGCCGGCGGCTTGCGCGCCGGGCTCGCTTATTATCGTGCCGCCGCACTGTCCGCGCTTCAGAACCGCGAGCTGAAACAAAGAGGCAAGCTGAAGCCGCCGGTGCTCGCCGTCGGTGCCGACCAGGGGTCGATCGTGGACATGGCCGCGCCGCTCAGGGAGGTCGCCGATCACGTCGAGGGCATCACCATCTCCTCGTGCGGCCACTACATTCCGGAAGAGCAGCCTGCCGTTCTGGCCGAGGAGCTCAACGCTTTCTTCAGCCGCGCCGGCGCGGGGCCGACCTGAGCTTTCGGTTGATATCGCGGCTTGCCGTTGGCAGGCCTATGCCCAAGCAGGCCGCATCGCGATCCGGTCGATCCAGATGCCGAGCAGGATGCCGACGACGCGGATGAGCATCTCGGGCGAGGAGGGCGTCATGCGCGCGCCGCGCCCCCGCGATGCGCCGACGGGCTGTGGGATGTCAGGTTTTCCGATTGACTTGCCACGACCGATGCTCAACACCGCCTTCAACTATCAATGTCCAGAAAGCTCCGGGGAGGAGATCGATGAGTCCGTCCGCCACCAGTCCGGCCGCGCTTGGCCGCTCCGATATCGAGTCCGCGACCATCCGCGCCATCTCGTGGCGCCTGATTCCGTTTCTGGTGCTGGCCTATTTCTTCTCCTATCTCGACCGGGTCAATCTCGGCTTCGCCGCGCTGACCATGAATGCGGAGCTGAAATTCTCGCCGCTGGTGTTCGCCTGGGGTGCCGGCATCTTCTTCATCGGCTATTTCATCTTCGAGGTGCCGAGCAATCTGGCGCTGGAGAAGTTCGGCGCCAGCCGCTGGATCGCGCGCATCATGGTGACCTGGGGCATCATCTCGGCGCTGATGGCCGTAGTCTCAGGCCCGTGGAGCTTCTACACGCTGCGCTTCCTGCTCGGCGTCGCCGAGGCCGGATTCTTTCCCGGCATCATCCTCTATCTCACTTATTGGTACCCCGCCCAGTATCGCGCGCGCTTCCTCGCCGCCTTCGCGGTTGCCGTGCCGATTTCGACCGTGATCGGCGCGCCGGTCTCCGGCCTGCTGCTCGGCATGCACGGCCTGATGGGATTGCAGGGCTGGCAGTGGCTGTTCATCATCGAGGGCATCCCCTCCGTCATCCTCGGCGTCGTCACCTGGTTCTACCTGACCGACCGGCCGGAGCATGCGACCTGGCTGTCCGCGGAGCAGAAGGCCTGGCTCGCGGCGAAGCTCGAGGCCGAGACTGCGGCGAAGCAGGCCGCCGGACACATGACGCTCGGCGAGGCGCTGTCGTCGCCCAAGGTGATCGTGCTCAGCCTGATCTATTTCGGCTTCGTCGGCGCGCTCTACGGCATGCAGTTCTGGCTGCCGCAGATCGTCAAGGCATTCGGACTGACCAATGTGCAGACCGGCTTCGTCACCGCGATCCCCTATGCGTTCGGCACCGTCGCGATGATCCTGTGGGCGCGGCATTCCGATGCGACACGCGAGCGCGTGATGCATGTCGGCGCGCCGCTGATCCTGATCGCGGTGGCGCTGGCCGCATCGAGCATGATCGGCGATCCCACGCTCACCATGGTTGCGCTCACGGTCGCGGCGATCGGCGTGTTCTGTGTCTTCGGCGTGTTCTGGACGCTGCCGACGGCATGGCTGTAGGGTACGGCCGCGGCCGGCGCCATCGCGCTGATCAACTCGATCGGCAATCTCGCCGGCTTCGGCGGCCCCTATCTGGTCGGCTGGATCAAGGACACGACCGGCTCCACCACCCACGGCCTGCTCGCGCTGTCGGTGCTGCCGCTGATCGCCGGGCTGCTCGCGTTCTTCGGCGGCCATGAGAGCAAGGTCGAATTCGCCGGGCAGGCGCCCGCGGAGTGAAGCGCACGGTGCATGCCCTGATTGCGGGGCCGGGCTCGACCGCGGCGGCGGACGGCCCCGGAATCGGTGGCGGGTGAGCGCACGGCGGAGTTCCGAGCCGGCCTGCCGCTCCACTGAGCACCTGCGGCAACATGTCCAGATGATCACGAAGTCATGATTGCTGACGAATATTGACAATCATCATTCGACATTCGACACTTCCTCGTAAGAGCAGCGAGGGTGCCCCATGTTGATCCGCCTGATTTTCGCGAGCTATTCCAAGCTGTTGACTGGCCTTGCGCTGGCCACGATGGCCGTCGCCCTGGCCGGGTGCAATGAAACCGTCGCCCAGAAGGCCGAGCCGGTCCGGCCGGTTCTGGTCGCGCCCGTCCATTACGAGGCCGAGACGCCCGAGCGCAGCTTCGTCGGCACCATCCGGCCGCGCATCGAGGCGGATATCGGCTTCCGCGTCGCCGGCAAGGTCGCCAAGCGCCTGGTCGAGGTCGGCCAGACCGTGGAGGTCGGCCAGCCGCTCGCCACGCTCGACGAGGTCGACCTGAAGCTGCAGGCCGAGCAGGCCGAAGCCGAATTCCGCGCCGCCACCGGCGTGCTGGCGCAGGCCTCCGCCGCCGAGACCCGCGCCAAGGAGCTGCGCGCCAAGGGCTGGACCACGGATGCCCAGATGGACCAGGCCAGGGCGTCCGCCGACGAGGCGAGGGCGCGGCTCAATCGCGCCGAGCGCTCGGTCGAACTGACGCGCAACTCGCTGTCCTATGCGACGCTGGTTGCCGACGCGCGCGGCGTCGTCACAGCGAGCATGATCGAGCCAGGCGTGGTCGTTGCCGCCGGCCAGGCCGCGATCCGTGTCGCGCGCTTTGCCGAGAAGGAGGCCGTGGTCGCGATCCCTGAGACCCTGCTCGAGCGCGCCAAGACCGGCAGCGCCTACGTCACATTGTGGTCGGAGGCAAATAAGCAATATGCGGCGAAGCTGCGCGAGATCGCGCCCACCGCCGATTCCGCGACGCGCACCTATCTCGCCAAGTTCTCGCTGCCGGACGCCGGCGACGCCGTCTCGCTCGGCATGACTGCGACGTTGACGCTCGCCGATCCCGCCACCACGCGCGTCGCGCGGCTGCCGCTGTCGGCGCTGTTCAGCGATGGCCGCGATCCGTCGCTCTACGTCGTCAACGACAAGGGCGAGGTGGCGCTGAAGCCGGTGAAGGTGAAGGCCTATGACAGCAAGGACGTGCTCGTCACGTCAGGCGTCGACGAAGGCGACAAGGTCGTGGCGCTCGGCGTGCAGAAGATCGATCCCAGCCAGAGGGTGCGCGTCGTGTCGGCGCTGACGTTCTAGCTCTGCCGTCGTTCCGGGGCGCACGTAGTGCGAACCCGGAACCTCGAGATTCCGGGTTCGATGCTTCGCATCGCCCCGGAATGACGGACGTAACGGTCGTCATCGCGAGGAGTGAAGCGACGGCGCAATCCAGACTGTTTTTTCTGCAGGCGGATTCTGGATTGCTTCCGCCGTCGCCCTTTGGGCTATGGCGGACAGGTCGCTTCGCTCGCGGTGACGGTGACTAACAGCAACGGCTCGGACCAGTGATATCGAATCTCGGAGAGCACCTATGAAGCGGTTCAACCTGTCGGCCTGGGCGGTCAATCATCCGCCGCTGGTGCTGTTCCTGATCGTCGCGCTCGGCGTCGCCGGCTTCTTCTCCTATCAGAAGCTCGGCCGCGCCGAAGATCCGTTCTTCACCGTCAAGGTCGTCAACGTCTCGGTGATGTGGCCCGGCGCCACGGCGACTGAGATGCAGAGCCAGGTCGCCGACCCCATCGAGAAGAAGCTGCAGGAGCTGCCTTACTTCGAGAAGGTGCAGACCTATTCGAAGCCGGCCTTCACCGCGATGCAGGTGACCTTCCGCGATTCGACCCCGCCGGCCCAGGTGCCGCACCTGTTCTATCTGATCCGCAAGAAGCTCGACGACGTGCAGTCGTCGCTGCCGTCGGGCATCATCGGGCCGTTCGTCAATGACGAGTTCTCCGACGTCGATTCCATCCTGTTCATGATGACCGGCGACGGCGCCGACTATGCGCAGCTGAAGAAGACCGCCGAAGGCCTGCGCCAGCGCCTGCTGAAGGTCGCCGGCGTCACCAAGGTCAATCTCTACGGCACCCAGGACGAGCGTATCTATGTCGAGTTCAGCCATGCCAAGCTCGCCACCCTCGGCATCACGCCGCAGGCGCTGTTCGATTCGCTTGCCAAGCAGAACAATGTGACCCCGGCCGGCACGGTCGAAACTTCGTCGCAGCGCGTGCCGCTGCGCGTCACCGGCGCGCTCGACGGCGCCAAGGCGGTCGCGGAGACGCCGGTCGAAAGCAACGGACGCGTGTTCCGGCTCGGCGATATCGCCACCGTCAGCCACGGCTTCGTCGATCCGCCGAGCTTCAAGGTGCGGCAGGAGGGCAAGCCCGCGCTCGGCATCGGCGTCGTCACCGCCAAGGAGGCCAATATCCTGGAGCTCGGCAAGGACGTCCACGCCGCCGCCGACGACTTCATGAAGGCCGTGCCGCAGGGCATCGAGATCGAGCAGATCGCCGACCAGCCCAAGGTGGTCGAGCACGCCGTCAGCGAGTTCGTGCACTCGTTCGTCGAAGCGCTGGTGATCGTGCTGTTCGTGTCGTTCCTGGCGCTCGGCTGGCGCACCGGCATCGTCGTGGCATTGTCGGTGCCGCTGGTGCTCGGGCTCGTCTTCATCGTCATGAACATCATGGGGCTCAACCTGCATCGCATCTCGCTCGGAGCCCTCATCATCGCGCTCGGCCTCCTGGTGGACGATGCCATCATCGCGGTCGAGATGATGGTGGTGAAGATGGAGCAGGGCTGGGACCGGATGCGCGCCGCGTCCTTTGCCTGGGAATCCACCGCGTTCCCGATGCTGACCGGAACCCTGGTCACGGCCGCCGGCTTCCTGCCGATCGGCTTCGCCAATTCGGCCGTCGGCGAATATGCCGGCAGCATCTTCTGGATCGTCGCCATCGCGCTGGTCGCGTCCTGGTTCGTCGCCGTGATCTTCACGCCCTATATCGGTGTCAAGCTGCTGCCCGATATGAAGGCCCATCACGGCCATGACGAGCACGCGGTCTACGACACGCGCATGTATCGCGGCCTGCGCGCCATCGTGCGCTGGTGCGTCACGCATCGCATCACCACCGTTGCCGCGACGGTCGGCGTCTTCGCGGCATCGATCGTGGCGTTCGGCCATGTCCAGCAGCAGTTCTTTCCCCTGTCGGAGCGGCCCGAGCTGTTCTTGCAGCTGCGGCTGCCGGAGGGCACCGCCTTCAACGTCACCGAGAAGGCGGCACGCAAGGCCGAAGCGCTCTTGAAGGACGACAAGGACATCGAGACCTACACCGCCTATGTCGGGCAGGGCTCGCCGCGCTTCTGGCTCGGTCTCAACCCGCAACTGCCGAACGAAGCCTTCGCCGAGATCGTGATCGTCGCCAAGGACGTCGCCGCGCGCGAGCGCATCAAGGCCAAGATCGAGACCGCCGCTGCGAATGGCGAGCTGAACGAAGCGCGCGTCCGGGTCGATCGCTTCAATTTCGGTCCGCCGGTCGGCTTCCCCGTCCAGTTCCGCATCATCGGCCCCGATGCGGCCAAGGTGCGCGAGATCGCCTACCAGGTGCGCGACGTCATGCGCCAGAACCCGAACGTCAGGGATCCGCAGCTCGACTGGAACGAGCAGTCGCCCTACCTCAAGCTGGTCGTCGACCAGGATCGTGCCCGCGCACTTGGCCTGACCCCGCAGGACGTGTCGCAGTCGTTGGCGATGCTGATCTCCGGCGTGCAGGTCACGACCATCCGCGACGGCATCGAGAAGGTCGGCGTCGTCGCGCGTGCGGCGCCGTCCGAGCGGCTGGATCTCGCCCATGTCGGCGACCTCACCATCACCTCGAAGAACGGCGTCGCGGTGCCGCTGCAGCAGATCGCCAGGATCGAGTATTCCCACGAGGAGCCGATCCTGTGGCGGCGCAACCGCGACATGGCGATCACCGTGCGCGCCGACGTGGCGGACGGGGTCCAGGCGCCCGATGTCACCAACCAGATCTCGCCGAAGCTACAGGACATCCGCAACCACCTCGAGCCCGCCTACCGGATCGAGGCCGGCGGCGCGTTCGAGGAATCCGCCAAGGGCAATGCCTCGATCTTCGTGCTGTTTCCGCTGATGGTCATCGTGATGCTGACCCTGCTGATGATCCAGCTGCAGAGCTTCTCGCGGCTGATCCTGGTGTTCCTGACCGCGCCGCTCGGCATCGTCGGTGCCTCGCTCGGGCTCAATGTCGCCAACGCGCCGTTCGGCTTCGTGGCGCTGCTTGGCCTGATTGCGCTTGCCGGCATGATCATGCGCAACGCGGTGATCCTGGTCGATCAGATCGAGACCGACGTCGCCCATGGTCTGACCCGCAAGGATGCGATCATCGAGGCCACGGTGCGCCGCGCCCGGCCCGTGGTGCTTACCGCGCTGGCCGCGATCCTCGCCATGATCCCGCTGTCGCGCTCAGCGTTCTGGGGCCCGATGGCGATCACCATCATGGGCGGGTTGTTCGTTGCAACCTTTCTCACGCTGCTGTACTTGCCAGGATTGTATGCCCTATGGTTCCGCAAGAGCCTGGACGAGCGCGGAGCGAAGGACGCGGATCATTCCGCAACGCAGCACGTTGACGTGCCGAGGCCCGCGCTTCCTTTGGCCGAGGCCGCCGAATGAAGGACCAACAAGATCGCAGGCATGATGACCCTGGTTTCCGACCATATCGAATCCGATACGCACGAACGCATTCTCGTCGTTGCTGAGCGTCTGTTTCGACAGATCGGCTACCAGAAGACGACCGTCGCCGACATCGCCAAGGAGCTCCGCATGAGCCCGGCGAATGTCTACCGGTTCTTCGATTCCAAGAAGGCGATCCACCGGGGGGTCGCCCGCACGCTGATGGCGCAGGTCGAGGCGGCTGCCATCGCGATCGCGGAGCGGGCGGGGCCTGCGGCGCCACGGCTGCGCGAGCTGCTCGGCACCATTCATCGCATGAACACCGAGCGCTATGTCGGCGACAACAAGCTGCACGAGATGGTCGCGGTGGCGATGGAGGAGAGCTGGGACGTCTGCGAGGCGCACATGCTGCTGATCACCGAGATCATCGGCCGCGTGATCGGGCAGGGCGCGGCCTCCGGCGAATTCGCCGTCACCGACCTGCCGCTGGCGGCAAAATGTGCGACGACCGCGATGATGCGCTTCTTCCATCCGCAGATGATCGCGCAATGCGCGACCAAGCCGGGCCCGACGGTCGACGAGATGATCGATTTCGTGCTGGCAGGGCTTGGTTCCAGGGGCGCTGCAAGCTAAGTTCGCCGTCATTCGAGCGAAGCTTCGTCGCTTGCGCTCCCCGCAATGACGGAAGGGACGACGGCGTGACCGAACGGGATCTGCATTTCTACGAACCGAAGAACGGCCACGGCCTCCGCCACGATCCCTTCAATGCCATCGTCGCCCCCCGTCCGATCGGCTGGATCTCGTCGCGCGATCCGGACGGTCACGTCAATCTCGCCCCCTACAGCTTTTTCAACGCCTTCAACTACACCCCGCCGATCATCGGCTTCTCCTCGACGCAGTGGAAGGACTCGGTCGCCAACATCCAGGACACCGGCGAGTTCGTCTGGAACCTGGTGACGCGCGGCCTGGCCACGCAGATGAATGCGACCGCCGCGCATGTCGCGCGCGAGGTCGACGAGTTCAAGCTTGCGGGCGTGACGCCGGTGCCGTGCAAGTTCGTCAATGTGCCGCGCGTCGGCGAAAGCCCTGTCGCGTTCGAGTGCAAGGTGACGCAGATCATCCAGCTGCAGGGCGCCGATGGCGCCAAGGCGCAGGCCTGGCTGACGCTCGGCGAGGTGGTCGGCGTGCATATCGACAAGACGCTGATCAAGGACGGGGTCTATCAGACTGCGCTGGCGCATCCGATCGTCCGCGCCGGCCGTCGCGGCGACTATTTCGAGATCATGCAGGAGGCGATGTTCGAAATGGCGAGGCCCGACTGACGGCCTTGCTCGACGCCTCTTGAACGCTCCCGCAATTGGAGACCATCCGACGTGACCGAAGCGACCGTCCATGCCGCGCTGTCCGCGCCGACCGAGCCCCGCGGCGATCTCTGCATCCGCACTCTGGCGATGCCGGCCGACACCAATGCCAATGGCGACATCTTCGGCGGCTGGCTGCTCAGCCAGATGGACGTCGGCGGCGGCGTGTACGCCGCCAAGGTCGCGAAGTCGCGCACGGTGACGGTCGCGATCGAGGCGATGAACTTTCGCAAGGCGGTCTATGTCGGCGATCTCGTTTCGGTCTATGCGCATCTCGTCCGCGTCGGCCGCACCTCGATGACGGTGCGTCTCGAAGCCTGGGTGCTGCGCCGGAAGGAGGAGCAGCCGATCCTCGTCACCGACGGCAACTTCACCTACGTCTCGATCGACGACGACGGCCGGCCGCAGCCGATTCGGCGCGACGGGGCGACCACGGCCTGATCGCAATCTTGGTCTCCCGCCAAAATAACATCAGTTAATGCCCGGCATATGCCACTTGCTCGGCATAGGAACCGTGATCCGGCGGCGCGCGTTCATTCGAGCACGCGTTTGCGGCGTCTGTGCCGATCAATCTCGCGCGATGTAGGTCTTGTCCACAGGGCAGGCGTGTTTACGATATTTGCAAGTTCTGGTTGCTTGGAGGTGCGATGCCGCGTCTCTGCCTCATTGCGCGCTTCGAGTGGCGCATCGGACGGGCATCGAGGTTGGTAGTCCGCTTCCGATCAACAAGGCCAAAAGGGCCAGCCGGAAAAAATTGCCGGCACAGGGAAATGGCGGGGCGCGGTGCGCGAACAGGGTGGGAGGAAGTCCATGTCGGACGTCGACGAGAAACTGATCTTGCAGGTCCTGAAGAAGCTGCAGCAGCGGCTTCTCCACGCCGAGCGCAGGATTTGCGTCTACGAAAATCAGCTCAGTGCGTTTCGTGAAGATCAAGTCGAGGTGTTGAAGGATCTGCGCACCATCTATCAGTTGCTCGGTCAGCATCACGACCGCATCGGCGGGGCCGATGCGTCGCTGCGCAGGCCGACGCTCGTCCCGAATGATCCACGCTGATTCGGCCGTGTCGTGACGGCGAAGGCGCGTGCAGCGCAGCCAACATAACATCCACACAATTTCCTGTTGGCATGCAGATCGGATAGCCGGCGGCTCCAGGACCGGAACGTTCGTCATAGAGCTCCGTTATACGCCCCGGAATGAACGACGGGATTTCGCAATGTCCGACACCTATATCATCGAGGTCAGCTCCCAGGCGGCAGGGATCGTCGTCCGCGATCGTGGCGGCTTCCGCTTCTTCGCGGCGTCCCACCGCTTCAATGCCCTCGAGGGCCAGGTGTTTCGCAATGCCCGCGAAGCCGAACGCGCCGCGCTTCGGCTCGTGACCGGCGAGCTGAGCGCAGCCGCCTGAGCGAGCTTGGCGCACGCGGCCGCCGGCGCACGTCAGCCGGACCGTGCCGCGCCGGACGTGCTCCGAGCCGGCGATTGCTGCGATGCGCCCAATGCTTCGCCGATTGACGCTTGACTCGATCAGCATCACCATGGTGCAGCTTGTCCTGAAAGCTTGCCATGGCCGTCCTTTCCCAACGCCAGACCGACATCCTTAACATCGCCCGCGCCTCCGGCCGCGTCATGGTGGAGGATCTCGCGCGCCGCTTCGAAGTCTCGGCCCAGACCATCCGCAAGGACCTCAATGATCTGTGCGAGCAGCGCGCGCTGACGCGCATCCATGGCGGCGCCATCATCGCCTCCGGCGTCGAGAATCTCGCCTACGAGGCGCGGCGCTTCGTCGCTGCCGACGAGAAGAAGGCGATCGGCGCGGTCGCCGCCGCGCGGATTCCGAACGGCTCCTCGCTCTTCATCAACATCGGCACCACGACGGAGGAGGTGGCGAGCGCCCTGTCGTCGCACCAGGACCTGCTCGTCATCACCAACAATCTCAACGTCGCGATGCTGCTCTATCCGCATCCGCGCATCGAGGTGATCGTGGCCGGCGGCACGGTGCGGCGCTCGGATGGCGGCGTGATCGGATCGACGGCGACGCAGCTGATCGGCCAGTTCAAGGTCGACTACGCGATCATCGGCGCATCCGCGATCGACGAGGAGGGCGCGCTGCTCGACTTCGACTATCGCGAGGTGCAGGTCGCCCAGGCCATCATCGCCAATGCCCGCAGCGTGATGCTGGTCGCCGATTCCACCAAGCTTCATCGCAGCGCGCCGGTGCGCATCGCCCATCTCAGCCAGATCCAGACCTTCGTCACCGACCGGCCACTGCCGGACGGACTGGCCAGCCTCTGCCATAGCCGCGGCATCGAGGTGGTCTCGGCGATGCCCGCCGCCGACGCCGACGACGCCGCGGAGGCAACCGAAACGGCGGGGTCCGCCGTGCTCCGCCGCGCCTGACTTTCCGCCACTCTCGCAGGCTCCTTGATCCCGGTTTGGGCAGGTTTTGCCCAATCGCGGCCCAACATGCGAATTTCGATTTGCTTTCACTTTCGTTTGTGTTTAACTCGAAACCGAAAGTGAAATCGCCACAGTCAAGGCGATTGCCGGGGGATGCGTCTGTTGGAGCGGATCTACGACCTCGCCATTATCGGAGGCGGCGTGAACGGTTGCGGCATCGCGCGCGATGCGGCCGGACGCGGAAATTCCGTTTTCCTTTGTGAAATGAACGATCTGGCGAGCGGAACCTCGTCCTGGTCCACCAAGCTCGTGCATGGCGGCCTGCGCTACCTCGAATATTACGAGTTCCGGCTGGTTCGCGAGGCGCTGATCGAGCGCGAAATCCTGTGGCAGATCGCGCCCCACATCATCCGCCCGTTGCGTTTCGTGCTGCCGCATCATTCCGGCCTGCGCCCGGCCTGGCTGCTGCGCCTCGGCCTGTTCCTCTATGATCATCTCGGCGGCCGCAAGCTGCTGCCGCCGACGCGGTCGGTGAACCTGCGCAGCGACGAGGTCGGCCGCCCCTTGATCCCCGGGCGCTACAGCAAGGGCTTCGAATATTCCGACTGCTTCGTCGACGATGCGCGTCTGGTCGTGCTGACCGCGCGCGATGCCGTCGACCGCGGCGCCGTCATCCGCACCCGCACGCGCGCGATCGAAATCCGGCAGGATGGCAGCCATTGGCTGGTCACCACCGAGAACACGCAGACCGCCGAGCGCGAGACCATCAAGGCGCGCGCGCTGGTCAATGCCGCCGGTCCCTGGGTCGAGCAGGTGCTGGCGATCGGCGCCGGCGTCAATGCGAAAGCGAAAGTGCGGCTGGTGCAGGGGTCACACATCGTGGTGCGCAAGCTCTATGACCACGACCGCGCCTACATCTTCCAGAACGCCGACGGCCGCATCATCTTCGCCATTCCCTATCAGCAGGATTTCACGCTGATCGGCACCACCGATCGCGACTATCAGGGCGATCCGGCCAAGGTGAAGGCGACCGACGAGGAGATCGCCTATCTCTGCGCCGCGCTCGGCGAATATCTCGCCAAGCCGGTGACGCCGGCCGACGTGGTCTGGAGCTATTCCGGCGTGCGTCCGCTCTATGACGATGGCGCCAGCGAGGCCAAGGCGGCGACCCGCGACTACGTGTTCGAGCTCGATACGCCCGGCGGCTTGCCGCTGCTGTCGATCTATGGCGGCAAGATCACCACCTACCGGCGCCTGTCGGAAGAGGCGCTGGAGCGTCTCGCGCCCTATGTGAAAGGTGGCAAGGCGGAGGAGGGGTGGACCGGCAAGGCGCCGCTGCCCGGCGGCGACATGAAGGTTTCGGCCGTTGCGCCGTTGATTGCGGATCTCCGCAAGACCTATCCGTTCCTGTCGGATGCACATGCGAAGCGGATCGCCCATGCCTATGGCACGCGGGCTGCGGCCATGCTCGCCGGTGCGACATCTTCGGCCGATCTCGGCCAGGATTTCGGTGGCACCTTGACGGAGCGTGAAGTCAGGTACCTGATGACGAACGAGTGGGCGTTGACGGCCGAGGACATCGTGTGGCGTCGATCGAAGCTGGGGTTGCGGATGTCGGCGGCTGAGATCGCCGCGCTCGATGCGTGGATCACAGCCAATCGCGAGCGCTCCGCCGTGCCGGCGCGTGAGGCGGGAGGGCGCGCATGAGCGTCACGCTCGATCACGTCTCCCGAATCGTCGACGGCGTGACCACCATTCGCGACGTCTCGCTGACGTTGCAGCGCGGCACGCTGAGCGTGCTGCTCGGGCCGACGCTGTCCGGCAAGACCTCGATCATGCGACTGCTCGCCGGCCTCGACCGGCCGACCACGGGGCGGGTGCTGGTCGACGGCAAGGACGTCACCTGCGCCGACGTGCGGCAGCGCTCGGTCGCGATGGTCTATCAGCAGTTCATCAACTATCCCTCGCTCTCGGTCTATGAGAACATCGCCTCGCCGCTGCGCGTGCAAGGCAAGTCGCGCCAGGAGATCGAGAAGCGCGTGGCGGAAGCGGCCCGGCTGCTGCGGCTCGAGCCCTATCTGAAGCGCACGCCGCTGCAGCTCTCCGGCGGCCAGCAGCAGCGCACGGCGATTGCGCGCGCACTGGTGAAGGGTGCGGACCTCGTGCTGCTGGACGAGCCGCTCGCCAATCTCGACTACAAGCTGCGCGAGGAGCTGCGGACCGAGCTGCCGCGCATCTTCGAGGCATCCGGCGCAATCTTCGTCTATGCCACCACCGAGCCCTCGGAGGCGCTGCTGCTCGGCGGCCGCACCATCTGCATGTGGGAAGGGCAGGCGCTGCAGGCCGGCGATACCGCGGCCGTGTATCGCCGACCCGACACCTTACGTGTCGGCCAGGTGTTCTCGGATCCGCCGATGAACACGGTCGAGATCCAGAAGCGCGGCGAGAGCGTGGAGTATGCCGGCGGGGTCAAGGCGCCGGCGGTCGGCCTCTATGCCGCTCTGCCGGACGGCGCCTATCGCGTCGGCTTTCGCCCGCATCAGCTCGGGCTTGGCAAAGGCGACGGCAGCCACGGCCGCCATGCCTTTCCCGCGACCGTCTCGGTCACCGAGATCACGGGATCGGAGAGCTTCGTGCATCTGACGCGCGACGGCATGAACTGGGTCGCGGTGCTGCACGGCGTCCATGAATACGAGCCCGGCGAGGTCCTCGACGCCGTACTCGATCCTGCCAATGTGTTCGTGTTCGACGCCGGCGACCGTCTGGTCGCGGCGCCGGCGATCTGAGGGAGATGCCGCATGGCCCGCATTGACCTCGTCGATCTCGCCCACGCCTATAACGGTAACAGCGGCGATATCGAAAGCTATGCGCTGAAGCCGGTGACGATGACCTGGCGTCAGGGCGGCGCCTATGCGCTGCTCGGCCCGTCCGGCTGCGGAAAGACCACGCTGCTCAACCTGATCTCCGGCATCCTGACGCCCTCGCACGGCAAGATCCTGTTCGACGGCAAGGACATCACCAAAGCCTCGACCCGCGAACGCAACATCGCGCAGGTGTTCCAGTTTCCGGTCATCTACGACACGATGACGGTGGGCGAAAATCTTGCGTTTCCTCTGAAGAACCGCGGCGTGCCAAGGGCCGAGATCGACAAGCGCGTTGCAGAGATCGCGCGTCTGCTCGATCTCACACCGTACCTCAACCGCAAGGCCACGCGCTTGACCGCCGACGCCAAGCAGAAGATCTCGCTCGGCCGCGGCCTGGTGCGCTCCGACGTCGCCGCCGTCTTGTTCGACGAGCCGCTGACCGTGATCGATCCCGAGCTGAAATGGCAGCTGCGCTCCAAGCTGAAGGCGCTGCATCGCGAGCTCGACCTGACGATGATCTACGTCACCCACGATCAGACCGAGGCGCTGACCTTCGCCGACACCGTCGTCGTGATGCATGACGGCCGCGTCGTGCAGAGCGGCACGCCGGCCGAGCTGTTCGACAAGCCCGCGCATACGTTCGTGGGCTATTTCATCGGCTCGCCCGGCATGAACATCCTCTCGGCCGAGGTGAAAGGACGTGAAGCCCGCATCGACGGTCACACCCTGACGCTGGCGCGCAGCTACGACGCGTTGCCGGCCGGAGCCAAGATCGAGATCGGCGTCCGTCCGGAATTCGTCGATGTCGCTCAGCCCGGACCCGGCCTGCTCGATGCCAATATCGAGCGCGTCGACGATCTCGGCCGCATCCGCTTCGCGCGCGTTCGTGTCGGCGACGTCAAGTTCGCCGCGCGACTGCCGGCCGGCTTCTCGCCGCAGGGCTCGGCGATCGGGCTGAAGTTCAATCCAGCCTATGTCCATGTCTACGCCGACAGCCGTCTCGTCGAGGGAGCCTGAGTGATGGACAAGACCATCAACAACAAGGCCTGGTTCCTGGTGCTGCCGGTGTTCCTGCTGGTGGCGTTCTCCGCCATCCTGCCGCTGATGACGGTGGTGAACTATTCGATGCAGGACACGTTCGGCAACAACCAGTTCTTCTGGAACGGTGTCGGCTGGTTCAAGGAGCTGCTCGATCCCTCGACCGATCTCGGCGGCCGCTTCCTCGCCTCGCTCGGGCGCAACCTGATCTTCTCACTCGCGATCCTGGCCATCGAGGTTCCGCTCGGAATCGTCGTGGCGCTGTCGATGCCGCGGGGCGGGTGGACCGTGGCCTTCTGCCTCGTCGTGCTGGCGCTGCCGCTCTTGATTCCGTGGAATGTGGTCGGCACCATCTGGCAGATTTTCGGCCGTCCCGACATCGGCCTGCTTGGCTATGCGTTGACGAGCGTAGGCATCGACTACAATTACGTGTCCAACGATCTCGATGCCTGGGCCACCGTCATCGTGATGGACGTGTGGCACTGGACCAGCCTGGTGGCGCTGCTGTGCTATGCCGGCCTGAAGTCGATCCCCGACGCCTATTATCAGGCTGCGCAGATCGACGGCGCCTCGCGCTGGGCGGTGTTTACCGCAATCCAGCTGCCAAAGATGCATCGCGTGCTGCTGATCGCCGTGCTGCTGCGCTTCATGGACAGCTTCATGATCTACACCGAGCCGTTCGTCGTCACCGGCGGCGGACCGGGCAATTCGACGACCTTCATCTCGATCGAGCTCGTCAAGATCGCGCTCGGCCAGTTCGACCTCGGCAAGGCGGCGGCGCTATCGCTGGTCTACAATCTGATCATCCTCATCGTGTGCTGGGTGTTCTACACCATCATGACCAATGCCGGCGCCGAGCGCCGGCCGGTGAAGGGGGGCGCGTGATGAACACCATTCCGGGCCGTCGCATCATCATCTCGCTGTTCCTGGTCTTCCTGCTGTTGCCGATCTACTGGCTCGTCAACATGAGCTTCAAGACCAACAACGAGATCGTCACAACGATGACGCTCTGGCCGCATCAGCCGACGCTGGCCAACTACATGCGCATCTTCACCGACGAGAGCTGGTATTCCGGCTACATCAACTCGCTGAAATACGTGATCATCAACACAGTGATCTCGATCCTGGTGGCGCTGCCGGCGGCCTACGCGTTCTCGCGCTACCGCTTTCTCGGCGACAAGCATTTGTTCTTCTGGCTGCTGTCCAACCGCATGGCGCCGGCCGCCGTCTACGCGCTGCCGTTCTTCAACCTCTATTCCGCGATCGGCCTGTTCGATACGCCCTGGGCGGTCGCGCTCGCGCATTGCATCTTCAACGTTCCGCTCGCGGTCTGGATTCTCGAGGGCTTCGTGTCCTCGGTCCCGCGTGAGATCGACGAGACCGCGTTCCTCGACGGCTATTCGTTCCCGCGCTTCTTCGTGAAGATCCTGGTGCCGCTGATCGCCAGCGGCATCGGCGTCGCCGCCTTCTTCTGCTTCATGTTCTCCTGGGTCGAGCTGCTGCTCGCGCGCACGCTGACCTCGGTCTATGCCAAGCCGATCTCGGCGGTGATGACCCGGACCGTGTCGGCGTCCGGCATGGATTGGGGCCTGCTCGCGGCTGCCGGCGTGCTGACCATCATCCCGGGCGCACTCGTCATCTGGTTCGTCCGAAACTACATCGCGCGCGGCTTCGCGCTGGGGCGGGTGTGATGATGCAGACGATCCGCGACGGCCTCCGTTCCGCCTCCCCCGCTTGCGGGGGAGGCCGTATCGCATCGCCAGATGCGATACGGGTGGGGGCATCTCTCCTCTTGGGCAGTCGGACTCGCGGCGCCCCCACCCCAACCCTCCCCCACAAGCGGGGGAGGGGGTGCATTATCGCCTGGAGCTGATAGCCATGGACAGCATCGCATGGATGGCCTGGACTGCGCCGACGGCGATCTTCTTCGCCGCGCTGGCCTGCACCCTTGGCGTCATGACGCTACTCGCCGCGCGCTATCCCGAGGCCGAGCGCGTCGGCGTGCTGCGCATTCCGACCACGCGCGGCGACCGCCTGTTCATCTCGCTGATCTCGGCCGCCGTCATTCACCTCGTCTGGATCGGGCTTGTCGGCACCGACACGATCGCGACCCTGCCGGTCGGCGAGGACAGTTTTGAGGTTTCGAGCCTGTGGCTCGCGACCGCAATTTCGCTTGCATCCGCCGTTGCGATCTTTCGCACCGTCTGAGGCAGGCGAGGAAGGGCAGATCCGGGGGCAACCCGGACCTGGATACGTCGCTCAAGGAGGAAAGCATGCGACACTTGAAACCTAGGAAGCATCACCTGACCAAGGCAAGCTATCTCGCGATGACCAGCGCTGCCGCGCTGTTCGCCGCGACCATGACGCTGTCCGTGCCGGCGCTTGCCGACGACGCCACGATCCAGAAGTGGATCGACAGCGAATTCCAGCCCTCGACGCTCTCGAAAGAGGAGCAGCTGAAGGAGCTGCAGTGGCTGGCCAAGGCCGCCGAGCCCTTCAAGGGCATGGAGATCAACGTCGTCTCCGAGACCATCACCACGCATGAGTACGAAGCCAAGACGCTAGCCAAGGCGTTCAGCGAGATCACCGGCATCAAGCTCAAGCACGACATCATCCAGGAAGGTGACGTCGTCGAGAAGCTGCAGACCCAGATGCAGTCCGGCAAGAACGTCTATGACGGCTGGATCAACGACTCCGACCTGATCGGCACCCACTTCCGCTACGGCCAGACCATCGCGCTGTCGGACTACATGAAGGGTGAGGGCAAGGACGTCACCGACCCCTATCTCGACGTCAACGACTTCATCGGCAAGTCGTTCACGACCGCTCCGGACGGCAAGCTCTATCAGCTGCCCGACCAGCAGTTCGCGAACCTCTATTGGTTCCGCTACGACTGGTTCACCAATCCGGACTACAAGGCCAAGTTCAAGGCCAAGTATGGCTACGACCTCGGCGTGCCCGTGAACTGGTCGGCCTATGAGGACATCGCCGAGTTCTTCACCAACGACATCAAGGAGATCAACGGCGTCAAGGTCTATGGCCACATGGACTATGGCAAGAAGGATCCCTCGCTCGGCTGGCGCTTCACCGACGCTTGGCTGTCGATGGCCGGCAACGGCGACAAGGGCATCCCGAACGGCCTGCCGGTCGACGAATGGGGCATCCGCATGGAAGGCTGCCGTCCGGTCGGCTCCTCGGTCGAGCGCGGTGGCGACACCAACGGTCCGGCGGCGGTCTACTCGATCACCAAATATCTCGACTGGATGAAGAAGTACGCGCCGCCGCAGGCGCAGGGCATGACCTTCTCCGAGGCCGGCCCGGTGCCCGCGCAGGGCAACGTCGCCCAGCAGATCTTCTGGTACACCGCCTTCACCGCCGACATGGTGAAGCCGGGTCTGCCGGTCGTGAACGCTGACGGCACGCCGAAGTGGCGCATGGCTCCGTCGCCGCACGGCGCCTATTGGAAGGAAGGCATGAAGCTCGGCTATCAGGACGCGGGCTCGCTCACGCTGCTGAAGTCGACCCCGCCGGATCGCCGCAAGGCCGCCTGGCTGTACCTGCAGTTCATCGTCTCCAAGACGGTCAGCTTGAAGAAGAGCCATGTCGGTCTCACCTTCATCCGTGAATCCGACATCTGGGACAAGTCGTTCACCGAGCGTGCGCCGAAGCTCGGCGGCCTCGTCGAGTTCTACCGCTCGCCCGCGCGCGTGCAGTGGACCCCGACCGGCAACAACGTGCCCGACTATCCGAAGCTGGCGCAACTGTGGTGGCAGAACATCGGCGATGCGTCGTCCGGTGCGAAGACGCCGCAGGCCGCGATGGATGCGCTCGCAGCCGCCCAGGACTCCGTCCTCGAGCGTCTCGAGAAATCCAAGGTCCAGGGCGAATGCGGTCCGAAGCTGAACAAGAAGGAATCGGCCGAGTTCTGGTTCAACAAGTCGGCCAAGGACGGCAACATCGCTCCGCAGCGCAAGCTCGCGAACGAGAAGCCGAAGGGCGAGACGATCGACTACGACACCCTGATCAAGTCGTGGCCGGCGACCCCGCCGAAGCGCGCAGAGGCGAAGTGAGCCCACGCTCTGAAGTCGTCGTCCGGCTCGACCGGCAATCCCATCACGAAGGCCGGGAGCAATCCCGGCCTTTTCTTTTGGCCCAGAGGTGAGGGGCTTCCCGTTCCATTCGGGAATTATTCCCGGGTCGCATAGGACAACTTCCACGCAGCAAATGCCTTGAAGCCGGTGGGGACAGGCGGCACTCTTTGACGATCGGGATTGTCGCGATCTTCGCCGTGACTTTGCCCCAACGACACGAAACAACAAGGCCTCGACACGATCCGGCATGGCCCCATGCGATCCACGCCGGGATCGTGATCACCAACCACGGGGCCACCGAGGGAGTACGGCCATGGATCAGGCGCACATCGCCAATATCGCGAGCACGCTGCCGGAGGCGTTGTCGCCCTGGACCATGTTCATGCAGGCCGACATCGTCGTGAAGGCGGTGATGATCGGGCTGGCGCTGGCTTCAGTCGCAACCTGGACCGTTCTGGTGGTGAAGACGATCCAACTCCGCGCGGCACTGCGTACCTCGCGCAGCGCGCTCGGCATCGCGATGGCCGCGCGCGCGCTGTCGGATGCGACGGGACGCATTTCCGCCGACGACGGTGTGGTCGGCCGGCTGCTGGCCGTCGCCGATGACGAAATCGACAAGTCGCGTGGCCTCCCCGCCGATGGCATCAAGGAGCGTGTCTCCTGGCAGTTCGAGCGGATCGAGGCGGCGGCGGTGGCGCGCATCGGCCGCGGCATCGGCATTCTCGCCACGGTCGGCGCGGTCGGGCCGTTCGTCGGCCTGTTCGGCACCGTCTGGGGCATCATGAACAGCTTCATCGGCATCTCGCATGCCCATACGACCAACCTCGCGGTGGTGGCGCCGGGCATTGCGGAAGCGCTGCTCGCGACCGCCTTCGGCCTCGCCGCCGCGATTCCCGCGGTCGTGATCTACAACCTGTTCGCGCGCGCCACCGGCGGCTATCGCGCCGTCATCGCCGATGCATCGGTGGCGGTCATGCGCCTGCTCAGCCGTGATCTCGACCGGCAGCACGCGGGGCCCGCCGAAACGCGGCGCAGCGCCATCCGCGCGGTCGACGCGCCGCTGCTGTCGATCGCCAATCCGGCGGAGTGAGCCATGGCCGTCAAGCTTGCCCGGCGCCCCGACGAGTTCGAGGAGACGCACGACATCAACGTGACGCCGTTCATCGACGTCATGCTGGTGCTCTTGATCATCTTCATGGTCGCCGCGCCGCTCGCCACTGTCGACGTCCCGGTCAACCTGCCGGCGATCTCGGCCGAGCCGCAGCCGCGCGCGGAGACGCCGGTCTTCGTCACCTTCAAGGCCGACCGCTCGCTCGCCGTTGGCGACCAGAGCGTGGCGCAGCCCGACATCGCCGCCTCGCTCGATGCCGCCACCAAGTCCGATCACGAGCAGCGCGTGCTGCTGCGCGCCGATCAGACGCTGCCCTATGGCGAGGTGATGGCGCTGATGAACACGCTGCGCCGTGCCGGCTACACCAAGGTGGCGCTCGTCGCCCTGGAAGACCGGGGCGCGCAGTGAGCGTCCTCACGCTCGATCCGTTCGAATACGAGCAGCGCCGGGAGCGGACGCTGTGGACCATCGCCGCGCTGGTGGTGGGCGGGCTGCATGTCGGGCTCGCCGTCGGCTATCTGCTGCTGCGTCCCGCGCCGCAGGGACGTGCCCAGGCGCCGGCCTTCGACGTCGTGTTCACCCCGGCGGTGGTGAGCGAGCCGGCGCCGACGGCGCAGGATGCGCCGGCGTCCGAGCCGCCGCCGGTGGAGCCGCCGAAGGACGAGCCGGTGAAGGACGACCCGGTCGCGCGCGAGGCCGTCGCTGAGCCTGTCCCGCCGGCTCCCTCCGAGCCGGAGCCGCAGGTCATGGCGCAGCCGGAGCCGGTGCCGGATGTCATTCCCTCGCCGGAGCCCGCGCCACAGGTCGCGCTCGCGCCCGAGCCGCCGCGTGCAGACGATGTCATTTTGCCGCCGCCGCCACCACCGAAACCGATCGAGGCGATACCGCCGGAGCCGAAGCCCGTTCCCGAGCGTGTCGAGCGCAAGCCAGTGGAGAAGAAGGAGACGAAGGAGACGAAGGAGAGGGCCGAGAGGAAGCCCGCACCGCCGAAGCCGGCTGCGGCGCCGGCGGCCCGGCCTTCACGTGTCGCGTCGGCGCCCAATCCCGGCGAGGACAGCGTCGGGGCGCGCGAGGGCCAGGCCAGTTGGAACGCCGAGGTGGTGGCGCAGATCCGCCGCGCCGCAGCCTATCCCTCCGACGGCAATGGCGCGAGCGGCACCGTCATGCTGAACGTCGTGATCGATCGCAACGGACGGCTGCTGTCGCGACGGCTCGCTGGAAGCTCGGGCTCGCCGGCGCTGGACCGCGCGGCGATGGGCATCATCGAACGCGCCGCGCCGTTCCCGCGCTTTCCGCCGGCGATGGCTCAGGCGCAGGTCTCGCGCACGGTCCCCCTCCATCTGAGGCCGCGCTGAACGCGGCGCCATCCAGGGCGATATCGGTGCCGCCGCGTGCCGCTTATTTGCTGCACTCGGTCAGATCCGTATCGCGCACGACGAACTGCGCGCCTTCCTTGAGTTCGATGTTCTTGGCGACGCAGGTGCGGCCGCCCTTTTCGGACAGCTTGATGTCGTAGCGGCCGGACTTCACGCCGACCAGCGTCATGCGCTCATTGTGGTCGACCTCGCCCTCGTCGTCGTTCTTGCACTGGTCGGCGCCCCAGGTTTTGGTGCCGGCGGCCGCCAGGTACATTTTCACGATGGTCTGGCCGGTGCGATTGAGGAAGCGCGGGCCGTCCTCGGCGGACGCGGCGGAGCCGGCAAGCATGAGAAGCGCGCAGGCAGTGACGAGGCGACGCATGACGAGTGTCCTTTTCTTATGATTGGTCATGGGATGAAGGCGCGCGGATCAGAAATCCTTGCCGATGCTGGTCTTGACGGCAAGGCCGCGCGAGGCGTTGGTCAGGCCGTAGCCGACGCCGAAGCTGAGCTCGAAGCCCTTGAAGCGGGTGTCGGCGACTGCGTAGAGCGTCTGCATCTGCTGATTCCAGGGCAGGATGTAGCCGAACGGTCCGAGATTGGAGAAGTGCTCGATACCGATGGTCCAGCGATCGCTGAGGCGCTTGACGACGCGCACCGAGGGCTCGAAGGCCGAGCCGGCGCCGTCGATGCCGAAGGTCATGTTGGCGTTGAAGATGAGCTGATAGTCGTTGGGCAGGTTGACGCCGATGATCGGCGTGAACATCTGCGCCACCCGCGGCGTGGCCTCCTGCACGAAGCGCGGCGCGCCGGGCTGGCCGGCTCCGGCCTTGTTGGCGACCCACAGGTCTGGCGTCAGGCCGCCCTGCGGCGCCAGGATGGTGCGTGACACCAGGCCGAGGAAGACGGTGCGCTCAAGCCGGTCGCCCTGGATGAAGGTCTGGCGAATGGTGACGCCGCCGGACTGGAATGAATAGCCGGGCACGCCATTGTCCATCACGTTGCCCAGCGCCATCGGCACATTGGTGCGGGCAAAGGCGTAAGGCGAGGTCAACGCGATCTCGTACCATTCGGTTGGCGAGTAGCCGATCTCGGTCTCGCCGGTGACCGCACGCTGCGGCACGCGGCGTCCGCCGTTCTGTTGCGGATTGAAGGTTGTCAGATAGCCGAAGCGCTGTTCGACCTGGAAATGTCCGGGCGAGGCGGGGTCATTGCCCTGGATCTCCTCGGCCGCTGCACCGAACGGCGCGAGAACGAGAGCACCGGCAGCCATGTACAATCGCGATCGTCTTCTTGCACTCCTGGCGATGCCGTTCGGCTGCATGTCCCCGCGCTCCCTTCAACTGATGAGCTAACGAGTCGGCGGGGCGAAAACATGCGGGCCCGTCGGCTGAAAGATGACGCGATCGGGAAACGATCAGTCGTTGAATGCCGCAATTGCTCCGGCCCTTCCTGCTTCGATGAGGAATAGGGATGTTTTGGCAAGTCGAACGGGACATTTTGACCGGGACAATATGGCGGCCATTTCGCGAGTGAATCTCAGGGCGGCGATGAATGTGGCGTGTTGCAAACACATTGAAGTCATAGAGCGAGGAAAACATGTGCTGCAGCATGCATTGCTGATCGCCGGATCAGCCAGAGAATGGACACGCCCGTGCTTCACACACCCGGTCATCGTCGCCGCTTGTCCGCTCAGCCGATGCGGCTCGGACTGGTGCTCACACTCCTTCTGTCCACGCTGCTGCCGGATGGACGCGCCTTCGCGGAGGAGTCGCTGCGGGACCAGTTGGAAGCGTGGTGGAATCAAACCCAGGCCGGCAAGAGAGGTCAGGTTGGGCAAGTCCGACAGGCGTCATCGGGGAGCGGTGCCAGAACCGCAAGGCATGTCGCCAAGCGCGGACGCCACGTCGCCAATGCCCGGGCCGAGGCAGGAGGAGGTGTCTTCGACCACGATAGCGGTCCGCGTCGCGACCGTCCGGGGAGATATTTCCTGCACGGACCGAGGTTCTAGTCCCGACGCTCTTGCGGGAATTTCCCGGGCGTCGCGTTCTTGCACTTGCGAAATGACAAGGCCTCCCATAGGTCAAAGTGATGTGTGGCGCGTTGCCGGTGAACCGCCGACGCTCGCATACGTTGTTTTCGTGCCCTTCATCGCCGCCCCCCGGACGGCGGAGACAAAGGATCAATTCGATGAATTGGAAACTGATGATGACGGCCGCTGCCGTCGGCATGACAGCAATCGTCGGCACGTCGACGATCGCTGTCAGTGCACCGGCCCCTTCCAAGCTGCTGACCTCGATCGACCCCGACAAGGACGGCACCGCCGACATGAACGAGGTCCGCACGGCCGCCGGCGCACTGTTCGATCGTCTCGATCGCGACCACGACGGCACGCTCGACGCCAAGGAGCTGCGCGGCCGCGTTTCGGCCAAGGATCTCAAGGCCGCTGATCCCGACAATGACGGCACGCTGACCAAGGACGAGTATCTCGCGCTGGTGGAAGGCCGCTTCAAGGCGGCCGATCCTGACCATGACGGCACGCTCGATTCCAAGGAGCTGAAGTCGGTGGCCAAGCTGCTGAAGTGAGACATCGGTCCGCACTGGACCGACGCGACACAGATATGAGCTCGAGGGCCTGTGATGGGAGACCGTCGCAGGCCCTCGCCTTTCAGGCGGATGCTCGTGGCGGGCCGGCAGGGACGGCGATTGGCTCTCACATGCTTGGGCGGGACATTTCCACTGCGAGACGAACCAGGTCGGGCAGGCTGCGCGCCCCGAGCTTCTGTCGCAGCCGGTAGGTCAGGTTGATGACGGTCTTGTAGCTGATGCCGAGATGGTCGGCTATCGCCTGATAGGATTTCGCCTGAGCCAGCAGCGCAAGTGCCTGGCGCTCGCGCGGGGTCAATGCCGCGGTCGCCATGCCGTCCGGATCGGCGCGGAGCAGGGCGATGCGGGTGGCGAGCTGCGGGTCGAGATAGGTGCCGCCGGTTCGAACCTGTTCCAATGCCTTTGGCAGCTCGTGCGGCGGGGCGTCCTTGAGCAAATAGCCGTTGGCGCCGGCGTCGATCGCGGAGCGGACGATACGCGGATCGGCGTGCATGCTGAAGACCAGGATTCGGGCGCGGGGATCGTGCGACCGCATGCGTTCGATCAGACTGATTCCGCCGAGTTCCCGTCCCTGTAGACGCAGATCGACGATCGCGACGTCCGGCCGGTCGCGGATATAGGCTTGGTACCCGCTCTCGGCATCGTGTGCCTCGGACAGCGAGCGGATCCCGGCTTCGTTCAGCAGCCAGCGGCAGGCCGTGATCACGACCGGGTGGTCATCGACGAGCAGAACGCGATACATCCGATGAAGGTCTTGCCCTTATGGCGCCGACGGCGCCGATGCTTCCTCTACCATGTGAGTTCCCTTGCAAACCAGGATCGGGTGCAACAGTGCGGCCGAGGCTGGGAGATAGCTCGGCGAATTGATCGCCACTTTCCGGATCCGGGAAGATTGTCCCTAGGTCCCAAAGAATATTGCCCGTTGCGACGAACTGGAGGGCTGTTTACGAATGTTAACGTTCGTAAACAGGTAAATCGGCCGGTTCTGGTGCGGGTAAAGGCTCAGGGGCGTGGGCTGTTGCCGGAACCGGTCGACAAGAAACTGGGGGACGTCTTGACCAGACTGTCGGCGCTGAAGAGCGCGCTTCTCGCGACGTGTGCGTTGCTGCCTACGGCTGCGTTCGCGCAGCAAACCCTGCAGACCATCGAGGTGGTCGGCGTCTCGCCCGTTCAGGGCAGCGAGATCGCGAAGGACAAGATTCCTTCCAATGTCGAAACCATCGGGGCGCGGGAGCTCGACCACAGCCGCGCGCCGACGCTGCTCGACAGCATCCTGCAATCGGTGCCCGGGGTCTCGCTCAGCGACCAGACCGGGAACGCGTTCCAGCGCGACTTGAATTATCGCGGTCAGACTGCCTCGCCCGTGCTCGGGACGCCGCAGGGCATCGCCGTCTACCAGAACGGCACCCGCATCAACGAGGCCTTCGGCGACGTCGTGAACTGGGACCTGATCCCGGAAATGGCGATTGCGCGCATGACGCTGATGCCGAACAACCCGCTGTTCGGCCTCAACGCCACCGGCGGGGCCATGTCGATCGAGATGAAGAACGGCTTCACCTACCAGGGCGGAGAAGCCCAGCTGTTCGGCGGATCGTTCGGCCGGGTCCAGTCGGGCGCGCAATACGGCTGGAACAACGGCACCTATTCGGCCTATATCGCGGCGGAGGGCGCCTATGACCGCGGCTGGCGCGACTACTCGTCGGCCTCGCAGATCCGGCGCATGTATGCCGATTTCGGCGCGCGCGGCGACAATACCGAATTCCACCTGTCCTTCACCGGCGCCGACAACAAGCTCGGCTCGGTGGCCGCGACGCCGATCGAGATGTTGAACCAGCGCTGGTCCAGCGTCTATACTTGGCCGCAATCGCTGCATCTGCAGATGCAGATGGTGCAGGCGAGCGCGAAGTGGACACCGACCGACACGCTGTCGATCCAGGCCAACGGCTATTATCGTAACTACAAGTCGGCGCGCGTCGACGGCAATGGCACCGAAGTGCAGGACGGCGGCGGCGTGTTCGTCCTTGAGGACGCCGCCGGGACCCCGTGGGACATCAACCGCAACGGCCCAACCGCCAACACGCTGGCCGCCGATGCGGCGCTCGGCCAGATCGACCGCAACACGGTCAAGACCGACAGCTATGGTGGCTCGCTGCAGGCGACCTCGACCACGCAGCTATTCGGTCATGACAACCATTTCGTCGTCGGCGCCAGCGTCGATCACGGCAACACCAACTTCCAGGCGACCTCCGAGCTCGGCACCCTCGACAACAACCTGTTCGTCACCGGCCTCGGCGTCTATATCGACCAGCCCAACGCCGGCCTTGCTCCGGTCAACCTGAATGCCAAGAACACCTATCTCGGCGTCTACGCGACCAACACCTTCGACATCACCTCGCAGCTGGCGCTGACGGCCGGCGGCCGCTTCAACTGGGCGCAGATCAACCTGCGCGACCAGACCGGCTTCGCGCCACTCCTGAACAGCAACAACAACTTTCAGCGCTTCAACCCGGTGGTCGGCCTGACCTACAAGATCACGCCTGATATGACCGCTTATGCCGGCTACTCCGAAGCCAACCGCGCGCCGACCCCGCTCGAGCTCGGCTGCTCCGATCCGGCCAATCCCTGCCTGATCGACAACTTCCTGATCGCCGATCCGCCGCTCAAGCAGGTGGTGTCGCGCACGGTCGAAGGCGGCCTGCGCGGCGAGATTTCCGGCGGCCGCTCGGCCTACGCTGCCGACCTGCCGGCCTACCGCAAGGCGCCGATCAAATCGGTGGCGGTCGATGACGGCTGGCGGCTGCGCTGGGGCCTCAGCCTGTTCCGTACCGAGAATTCCGACGACATCCTGCAGGTGGTCGATCCGCTCAACCCGGTGCGCGGCTATTTCAAGAACGCCGGCACCACCCTGCGCCAGGGTGTCGAGGCCAAGGTCGACCTGGCCTGGAACCGGTGGACCGCCTACGCCAACTACACCTTCATCGACGCCACCTTCCGCAGCGCCTTCGACGTCAACGATCCGTTCCTCCGGGTGCCGGTCGGCGTCGTCTCCGGCAACCACATTCCCGGCATTCCGGCGCATCGCCTGAAGCTCGGAGCGGAATATGCCGTGACCGACGCCTGGAAGGTGGGCGCCAGCGTCAACTATGTCGGCAGCCAGTACCTGCTTCACGACGAGACCAACGTCTATCCGAAGGTCCCGGCCTATTGGGTCGTGAACGTCAACACGTCCTATCAGGTGACCAAGAACGTCGAGGTGTTCGGCCTGATCCAGAACCTGTTCAATCAGCGCTATTATTCGGCAGGAACCGTGTTCGATCCGGCCGGCTTCAACACCGCCGGCGGCGGAACGGCGTTCGCGTTGAACGATCCGCGCAGCATGGTTCCGGGAATGCCGCTCGCGGCCTATGCCGGCATCCGGGCGAAGTTCTGAGCCTCAGGGGCGGACGACCAGCCACCATAGGCGCATCCGCGCCGCGCCACGGCAGCCCCCCCCACCGTGGCAAGAAGGCCGGGAGAAATCCCGGCCTTTTCATTTGTTGATCGGAGCCAGCAGGTGTCGGAACCGGGAGCGCGAGTTCATCTCTGCGCTGTCCTCCACGGTGGAGCGGTCCGCCGTCCTTGTCGTCAAAATTTCAGATCTGGCGGAGGAGTGGTGTTTCAAATGAAGCGGATGATGATAATTAGTCCTGGCGTTGCGGGACTAATTCGGTTGTTAGTTTGATAATGTCCCGTTCGTTCCTAGAAACTTTCGCTTTGCTGGTTCCTGCCAACGTTTCGATACAATCGGTCATCAACAAGAAGCCGCGTATTGCGTAACGTGGGGCGTCAGGTGAAGTCAAAGAATAGAAGGCGCAGCGAGGCAGCTGCCGCAAGTTTCGTACTGTTGTCGACATGGATGGTCGCCGGCGAGGCAAGGGCCGAATGTACGACGCCAGGCGTCACCGTCACCTGTAGCGGGACCATCAGCACGGCAATCACCGTGTACGACGCCGCTGCGGCGACGGCGACGCCCTCGAGCGGCAGCAATTCCTATACGCCGGCAAACCCGGCCTTTCCGGTGACCGGCTACAATCCCAATCCGCCGACGACGATTGTCACGCTGGATTCGACGGCCGTTCGCAATCTCACCACCAACACCCAGGCCGGTCTGGCCGATCGCGGCATGATCGCGGCCAATTTTTCCAATGCCGAGGATCCGGCCGTCAACAACGTCGTCATCAACAACGCCGGCTGGCTCAGCCTCACCACCAGCCAGCTCAGCGCTGGCCGGCTTCACGTCATCGTCGCCGACAGCCAGGTCAACAGGTTCACCGTCAACAACACCGGGACGCTCGCCGCCACCCAGAATTTCTTCGGCGCGTTCGATCCCACCAAGCTGAGCGTTTCGGTCGGTGCGACCGCGACGGGCCGCTACAACGGCACCAACCTCGCCATCATCTCGGCGCTGTATTCCGACGACAACACCAACAGCTTCGTGGTGAACAACCGCGCCGGCGGCACGATCTCGGCGACCGGCAACTATGCCGCCGCCTATTACGGCCGGGCCGACACCACGATCACCAACTCCGGCACCATCGCCAACACCAGCTGGACGGCGGCGAGCCGCTTCTATGATGGGCACTGGGCCATCGGCGCCTTCGCCGGCGCCGAGTTCGATACGATCCCCGGCAGCAATCCGGATTCGCCGCTCTACAAGTTCGACGCCGGCGGCAACGTGACGGTGACCGAAACCAAGGCGCTGACGCTGACCAACACTGCCGGCGGCGTGATCAAGGGCGATATCCTGGCGCTCGACACCAATCCGCTGACCACGGCCGCGGGGCTTGCGGCGGGATCGACCCTCCCGCTGACCGGCAGCGGCTCGAACTCGGGCCCGCGCGACAGCGTCATCAGCAATGCCGGCCTGATCCAGGGCAACCTCTATCTGGGCTCGGGCGAGCACGACATCGCCAACAGCGGCACGATCTCGGGATCGATCTCGGTCGACCAGAGCGCCTCGCGCGGCTCGTTTGCGAAGGCGATCGCAGGCACCGTCGCGGGCACCTATAGCAGCTCCGGCTCGGGCACGGACGTCAACGGCAATGCCTGTCCGACGGCGGGCGCGAACACGACCGATCCGCTCTGCGCCGCCAGCACCACCCAGGCGGCGACGTTTTTCGGCGCGCGCACCTTCAATCTGGTTAACACCGGCGCGCTCGGCGGCGACATCATTATCAACGACCAGGATGGTGCGACCAATACCATCCTGCTGAAGGGCACCGGCTTCAGCGGCAACGTCGTCGCGCAGAGCGGCCTCGGCAGCAATTCGCTGACGCTCGACGGCGTGACCAGCCTCGCCAGCATCGTCAATTTCGGCATGCTCGACCTGATGAAGTCGCAGGTCACCATGAGCGGCGGGGCCGGCGTGCAGCTCGTCGATGGCGCGGTGTTGCGCACGACGATCTTCGGGTCGGGCGGCACCGCGGCAGCGCCGTCGACGAAGATCGGCAACATCACCGGCGCGGTGACCTTCGCCGGCGCGGGGACGGTTGCGCCGACGCTTCAGGGCATCGTGCGCAATGGCGACTTCTACCGTGTCGCGACGGCGGTGTCGGCGACGCCGCTCGGCGTCGATTTCTCCAGCGCGCTGGTCGGCTTCACTGCCGATACCTCGACGGGGGCTCTGCTGCTGAACGCGTCCGTGCGGTCGCCCGCGACCATTGCCGGCATCTCGCCCAGCAGCCTTGCCGCGCTCAACGGCCTGCTTGGCTACAACGGCAGCAATGCGCAGCTGCAGGCGCTCGGCGGCGCGGTGCAGAGCCTCAGCACCGACCGGGAGGTGCGCGGCGCCGGCGATCAGTTGCGTCCGCTCGTCAACGGCGCCCAGGTCCAGGTGCCGCTCAGCACCGCATCGCTGTTCCAGAACCAGATCGACAACCGGCTGACGGCGGCGGCCGCGTCGCCCAATTCGCGTGTCGCCTCAGCGTTCGCCGACGACGCCGATCCGCTCGCCTCGATGCTGATGGCCTTCCATCCGACCAAGGCTCGTCCGACGGTGAAGGCGCCGCTGGCGTCGGCCATCGCGCCCGAGCCGGAGCGCACCGTCTGGGGCAGCCTGATCGGCACCAATGCCTCGCAGCGTGACGTGGCGGGTGTTGCCGGCTACGGCGGCAACACCGGGGGCCTCGTCGCCGGCATCGATCAGCGGATCGACAATGCGTTCCGCGTCGGTGCTGCGTTTGGCTACGCCACCAGCAGCATCGACGATCGGACCGCCGCCGGCGATGCGGTCGGCATGCAGCACTATCAGGGCACGGTGTACGCCGCCTATGTTCAGCCGTCCTGGTACGTCAACGGCTCCGCAGGCATCGCGCTGGTCGACTACACCACCACGCGCCGCGTCAACTTCGCGGGCTTTACCGACACCGTCTCGGGCAGCCACAAGGGCTGGCTTACGCTGGTGCGTGGCGAGTTCGGTGTCCCGGTGAAGCTCGGCGAGGCCGTGCTGACGCCGTTCGCCGGCGTGACCTACGGCCATCTCGATCAGCAGGCCTACACCGAGACCAGCACCGCAGGTGCCGCGCTCGCGATCGCCAGGCAGACCACCAACTCGGTGCGTTCGAACCTCGGCTTCCGTTCGACCGTTCCGCTGCTGGTCACCTCGACCTACGGCTTCGGCCTGGAGACGCTGGCGGCGTGGCGGCACGAGTTCGGCAACACCGCGCAGAACGTGACCGCAAGCTTTGCCGGCGGCAGCGCGACCTTCCTCGCCGCCGGACCGTCGCCCGAGCGCAACCTGGCCGAGCTGGGCGCCGCGCTCAAGCTGGTGGCGTTCGGCGAGCGTCAGTCGATCTCGCTGGGCTACAACGCCGTGGTCGGCAGCCAGTATCTCGAGCAGTCGGCGCTGCTGAAGGTGCGCGCGGAGTTCTGAAGCGGCTGCCTCGGGCAGGACCTGCGAAGCACGACGTCAAAGGCCGGGAGCAATCCCGGCCTTGTCGTTGCTTGACCAAAGGCGTGACGTGTCTCCGCTGCCGTAGGGTGGGCAAAGGCGCGCGTGCGACACTGCATGCCACGAGCTCAACTCCACCGCGCGCCGTGCCCACCATTCCTTCCGCTTGCGCGGATGCACGGTGGGCACGCGACCGCCCTGCGGGCGGCTGCTTTGCCCACCCTACGCAGCCGGTATGAATCGTCGATGAGTCTGCTCACGTTGGATTTTGGGCAATTATCCCGCTGACCTCGTGAACGAGATCGCTGCGCGCTTCTGGAATTTGCGAAGCATCGCGATTAGTTGCTGCCGGCCTCCGTCAACTACGAACTTCCGCCACAGAACCCGACCAGCTATTGCGCATCGTATCGAGCAGCGAGGTGGTGCACGTGAGCCGTAGATCTTCAAGTCTTGTATCGATCATCACGTCATCGATGGATGCCGTTCACCGGCCCCACGTGCCTCCTTGGGTACGAGCGATAATCTCTGCCCTGCTTCTCGCCGGCAGTCTGGGGGCGTATTCTCTGCTGCTTGGCGATGCGGCGGCGCGCGATCTCGATGGGCGTTACGCCAATTCTCCGCTCAAGGGCTGGTTCGAGAGTTTGCGTTCGGGCAAGGGGCCGTGCTGCTCGGATGCGGATGGCACCGCGCTCTCGGACACGGATTGGGACACGAAGGATGGCCGCTACCGTGTTCGCATTGAAGGCCAATGGTGGGTCGTTCCGGAAGAGGCTGTGGTGACCGAGCCCAATCGCGCCGGCCGGACGATGGTATGGCCCGTGTATTATCGCGAGCTGAATACGGGCCTGCGCATCGATGTGCGGTGCTTCCTGCCGGGCAGCATGATATAGGTGGGGATGTGCCGGATCGCAGAAGCGCAGGGTGGGCAAAGGCGCGAAGCGAGATGTCGCGACAGGCGCGGCCTCTCGTACGCCGTGCCCACCACTCCCTCCGCTCTCGCGGAGGCATGGTGGGCACGCGGCCGCCCTGCGGGCGGCTGCTTTGCCCACCCTACGTGATGGCGACTACTCCGCCGCTTGCGCCGCTTTCAGCGTTGGATAATCGGTGTAGCCCTTCTCGCCGCCACCATAGAGCGTGGCGCGGTCGAGCTCGTTGAGCGGGGCGCCGGTCTTGAGGCGCTCGACCAGGTCGGGGTTGGCGATGAAGGGGCGGCCGAAGGCGATCAGGTCGGCGGCGCCGGCGTCGAGCTGCTTGTTGGCGAGCGCGAGGTCGTAGCCGTTGTTGGCGATATAGGTGCCCTTGAAGCGCTTGCGCAGCGACGCGTAGTCGAACGGCGCGACGTCGCGCGGACCGCCGGTCGCACCCTCGATGACGTGGATGTAGACGAGCTTCAGCGCCGCGAGCTGGTCGACGATGTAGTCGAACAGCGCCTGCGGATTGGAATCGGAGATGTCGTTCGCGGGCGTCACCGGCGACAGCCGGATGCCGGTCTTGTCGGCGCCGATCGCCTCCGAGACGGCCTTGGCGACCTCGAGCATCAGCTTTGCGCGGTTCTCGATCGACCCGCCATAGGCGTCGGTGCGCTTGTTGGCGCCGTCCTTGGCGAACTGGTCGAGCAGATAGCCGTTGGCGCCGTGGATCTCGACGCCGTCGAAGCCGGCCTCGATCGCATTGAGCGCGGCCTGCTTGAACGCCGCGACGATGCCGGGAATCTCACTGAGCTCGAGCGCGCGCGGCGTCGAGACGTCGGTGAAGGTGCCGCCGACGAAGGTCTTGGTCTTGGCAGGAATCGCCGAGGGCGCGACCGGGGCGCCGCCGTTCGGCTGCAGCGAGACATGGGAGATGCGGCCGACGTGCCAGAGCTGGACGAAGATGCGGCCGCCCTTGGCGTGCACCGCGTCGGTCACCTTGCGCCAGCCGGCGATCTGCTCCTTGGAATAGATGCCGGGCGTGTCCTGGTAGCCTTGGCCCTGCTGCGAGACCTGGCTGGCCTCGGAGATCAGCAGGCCGGCGGAGGCGCGCTGGCTGTAATATTCGGCCGTCAGCGGGCCCGGCGCGAGGCCGTCCACGGCGCGGTTGCGGGTCAGCGGCGCCATCACGACGCGATTGGCCAGGGTGATCGGACCGAGCTTATGCGGCTCGAACAGTTTGGATGCACTCATCGGGTCTTTCCAGGAGAGAGGAGGGGGTTGTGGTCAATTGTGCATTGCCGCGAACAGCGCAATGCCAGGAGGTATCCGTCCGACGCAAACGAGCTGCGCGATCGGGGCCGCCGCAACAAGCCGTCCGTTGGGTAGCCTGCTGCAGAAAACAAAAGGGGGTCAGGCAACCCCGAGGAAGTCCCGCTTGCCGATTTCGACGCCGTTGTGGCGGAGAATGCCGTGCGCGATTGCAGCGTGGAAATAGAAGTTCGGAAACGAGACGCGGTTGACGAACTCCTGCCCCTTCAAGGTCTGGGTGGTGTTGGCCCCGGTTGGAAAGGTCACGTCGCGGCTATCGGCTCCCTCGAACTGCGCCGGCTGGAACGTCTTCAGGTAATCGATGGTTCTGGCAAGCCGCTGGCGAAGCTCGGCGAACGTCGTCTCGGTGTCGGGTGTGCTCGGGACCTCGCTGTGGGAAAGCCGGGCGCAGCCTTTGGCGGCGAAGTCGCAGGCGAGCTGGATCTGTTTGGAGAGCGGCAGCATGTCCGGATACAGGCGCGCGCCGAGCAGGACCTCGGGGGCGATCTTTTTGGCTTCGCAATGGGCCTCGGCCTTGCTGAGCAGGCTGGACAGGCTGCCGAGGATCTGGAGGTAGGCCGGCACGGTCGAATCGTAAAAGGACATGATGCTCTCTTTTGGCAGGAGACGTCGCGACGAAAGCGCGCGCCCTCGGAGATGGGGCTGCGTCCAAGAGAATGCAACTGCATCTTTCTGGTTTTGCGGTCGCCGTGCATTCCAGTCGTTCACGCTGAGGTCACGGCGATTGTGGACGCGTTCCCTAGAGGATTTCGCCAAGCCGTGGACGAAATGCCGGATCGAGGTCGTGGAGAACGACGAGCCTGCGTGGCCGAACATGGTCAGGATGAAGATCGGCGCTACAAGCCAAATTGGGCTTCAATTGTCCGTCTGCTCGCGCTTTTGTCCTGAGCGATCGTCTGGCGGTCCAATTCCAAGGTGATAAATTGGAATAACCAAGAGCGGACGACACGGTCGCATGAAGTCGGACAATAAGTCATCAGCAATTGAGAGACGAGGAGCGTCGCGCGATGATGTCGGCTCACCTACCGTGTCGCTGTCGCTGAAGCCGGCGCCGCCTGCGCCCGCGGTGTGCCGCGCATGCCTACGAGCAGTTCCGCCGTTGGCCAGGAATCGGCCGGCAGCCCGAGCCGCAACTGCATCGTTTTGACCGCGATACGGCTCTGCTGGCCGAGCACGCCGTCGACCTTGCCGACGTCGAAACCGGCTTTTACCAGGAGCTGCTGCAGCTCCTTGATCTCATTGAACGGCAGCTGCGCGACCGGGCCGGATGCCTTGCGCATCGGCGCCGCGCCGGCGATGCGGGTCGCGAGGTAGCCGGCCGTCGTCGAATAGATCAGCGAGTTGTTCCATTCGGTATAGGCCGCGAAATTGGCGTAGGCCAGGAACGCCGGGCCGTTGCGGCCCATCGGCAGCAGCACGGAGGCTTCGAGCGCATCGTTCGGCAGCGACCGGCCGTCGGCATAGGTCACGCCGAGGCCGGCCCATTTGCTGCGCGGCGCCTTGACGGTGAGATCGGCCTGCTCCCAGGGGAAGGTCTGGGGCACGCGGATCTCCTCCAGCCAGGGTTCGCCGCGGCGCCATTTCAGCCCGGTCGCGATATAGTTCGCCGTCGAGCCGATCACGTCGGGCGCGCTGCGCAGCAGATCGCGACGGCCGTCGCCGTCATAATCGACGGCATAGGTGACGTAGTGGGTCGGCAGGAACTGAGTCTGGCCGAGCTCGCCGGCCCAGGAGCCGATCATCTCGGACGGCGCGAGGTCGCCGCGGTCGATGACCTTCAACGCGGCGATGGTCTCGTTCTGGAAGCGCTCGCTGCGGCGGCAGTCGTAGGCCAGCGACACCAGCGAGGGCAGCACCGGCAGGTTGCCCATGTTGGCGCCGAAATCGCTCTCCAGGCCCCAGAACGCGGCGATGACCGCCGGGGGCACGCCATACTCCTTCTCGGCGCGCGCGAACGCCGCCGCATGCATCCGGATGTGCTGCTGGCCGTTCTGCATTCGGTAGCTTGCGGCCATGCGGCCGGCGAACTCGGTGAACAGTTGGCCGAACACCCGCTGGCCGCGGTCGCGGTTGACGATGCCCTGGTTGTAGGTGAGGTACGGCGAGGCGGCCGCGATCGCGCTCTGCGACACGCCTTCGGCAATGGCACGCTGCTTCAGCTCGGCGAGAAACCGGTCGAAGCTCTGGCCGTTATGGCAGGCCGCGGCGCGCAAGGAAGGCGCCGGCCTCGGACGCGGTGCGGCCGCTTCCGGCGCCATTTGCGCCGCGGCGCTGACAACCAGCATGAACGAGGTTGCGAGCGCGCTGAAGATGACGCGCAAGGCAGTCGAAGAGCTTCGCATCCGGTCTCACCGATGGCTGTCAGGTCGTTGTCCAGCCATCGATATCCGATGCGGGGGGCGGGAGGGAAGGGGGCAGGGGCGAATGGCGAATGGGGAACGGCAAGAACCCTATTCGCTACTCCCTATTCGCTACTCGCCCTTTCACCCCACCTTCGCCAGCGCCGCCTGGGCCTCGCTCTGGATCCGCTTGAGATGCTCGGCGTCGCGAAAGCTCTCGGCATAGAGCTTGTTGACGTCCTCGGTGCCGGAGGGGCGCGCCGCGAACCAGCCGTAGTCGGTCTCGACCTTGATGCCGCCGAACGACTGGCCGTTGCCCGGAGCCTTCGTATGCACCATGCGGACGGGATCGCCGGCGAGCTCCTTCAGGTTCAGCATTTCCGGCGTCAGGGCCTTCAGCGCCGCCTTTGCCGACGGGCTCGCCGGTACGTCGATGCGCTCATAGACTGGCGCGCCGAGCTCTGCCGTCAGCTCCTTGTAGAGCTCGCTCGGGTCGCGGCCGCGCTTGGCCATGATCTCGGCCGCGAGCAGTCCGAGGATCAGGCCGTCCTTGTCGGTGGTCCACACCGTGCCGTCGCGCTTCAGGAACGACGCGCCCGCGCTCTCCTCGCCGGCGAAGCCGAAGCTGCCGGAGCCGAGGCCCTCGACGAACCATTTGAAGCCGACCGGCGTCTCGACCAGCTTGCGGCCGAGCTTGCGCGCGACGCGGTCGATCATCGAGCTCGATACGATGGTCTTGCCGATCGCGGCATCGGCGCGCCAATCGGGCCGGTGCGCGAACAGATAGGAGATGGCCGTCGCCAGATAGTGGTTCGGATTCATCAGCCCGCCCGAACGCGTGACGATGCCATGGCGGTCGGCGTCGGTGTCGTTGGCAAACGCGACATCGAAGCGCTCGCGCATGCCGATCAGGCTCGCCATCGCGTAGGGCGATGAGCAGTCCATGCGGATCTTGCCGTCCCAGTCCGCGGTCATGAAGCGGAAGGTCGGATCGACGAGCTCGTTCACGATGGTGGCATTGAGGCCGTAGCGCTCGATGATCGGCGCCCAATAGGCGATCGCCGCGCCGCCGAGCGGATCGATGCCGATCTTGATGCCGGCCGCCTTGACGGCGTCGAGATCGACGGTGTTGGCGAGATCGGCGACGTAGGGCGTGATGTAGTCGTAAGCGTGCACCGAGTCGCGCTGCTTGGCATGGCTGTAGCTGATGCGCGACACGCCATCGAGGTCGTTGGCGAGATAGACATTGGCCTGCCGCTCGATCTCGGCGGTCGCGTCGGTGTCGGCGGGACCGCCATGCGGCGGATTGTATTTGTAGCCGCCATCCTCCGGCGGATTGTGCGACGGCGTGATGACGACGCCGTCGGCGAGATGCGCCGTGCGGCCCTTGTTGTAGGAGATGATGGCGTGCGAGATCACCGGTGTCGGCGTGTAGCCGCCGTCCTTGTCGACCATCACCTCGACGCCATTGGCGCCGAACACTTCGAGCGCGCTGGCGAGCGCCGGCTCGGCCAGCGCGTGGGTGTCGATGCCGACGAAGAGGGGGCCGTCGAGACCCTGCTGGCGCCGGTAGTCGCAGAGCGCCTGGCTGGTGGCGAGAATGTGGTTCTCGTTGAAGCCGGTCTTCAACGACGAGCCGCGATGGCCCGACGTGCCGAACGCGACGCGCTGGGTCGGCTGGTGCGGGTCGGGCTTCAGCGCATAATAGGCCGTGATCAGCCGCGGAATGTTGGCGAGCGCGGCATTGGCGATCGGCTTGCCGGCTGCGGGGTCTGTCTTGGCCATGGAGCATCCTTCGCAAGTTCGAGAAACATCTGCGGCGGCGCTTCGTTCCGCCGCGGCGGGCGCAGGGAACGCGGGGCGTCGCGACGAACCTGCCGCAACATGGCGGCGCGCGGTGATCCGATCAACGGAATTCGTGCACGCCCGCCGCGGCGGCGTGAAGCCTATTTCATATCCGCTGAGGGAATGCCGGGTCCTCGCGGTCGAGGCCGGCCAATGCCGCCGCCTTGTGCGCGCGACATTAACCACGCCTCACTGAGTCCGCGCGCCGGGACCGGCGCTTAAGCCTGAGTTTAACCGATGGCCCTTGAAATAGCAGGCCAAAGCAGAGGCGCGTCCCGTGCGCAGGAGAGTCGTCAGGAGCGGAAAAGTGAGAGCGCTTTGTCTCGGCGCGTTGGCCGTCGTTTCAACCTTGGCCCTGGCCGGCTGCAGCCACCAGGTGACGCCGCAGGTGGCCTCGCCTTGCGTCGATCTGAGCGGAAGGCCCTGCGTGGACGGTCCCGTCGCCGACCAGCCGCCGCAATCATTGGAGCCTGCCAAGACGATCCGTAAGCCCGCAGCCGCGGTCGCGCGCCGCGCGGCCCTGCAGCGCAAGCACGCCCACGCCGCAAAGCGCCGGGTTAAGCCGCAAATCGTCACCGCCAAGACGACTGAAAAGCCGATTGAAAAGGCGATTGATAAACCGATCGAAAAGCCGCTCGCGGCGCCGGCGCAAACGCCGCGGCCCGATCCGGTCGCGCCGGCTGACGGCGCGCCCGCGCCGGTGATCAAGACCCCCTCCGCCACGACGGACACGCCGAATCCGGCCAAGGTCCAAAACGACGTCATGGTGGCTGCGGTGACGGTGGCGGCCGAACTGGCCGAGCGGATGACCGCGCTGCGTGTCCCAGAGGGGCCCGCCGACAGTCATCTCGTCGCGGTGCTGCTGGCGCGTCCCACCGTGCGCGGAGTGGGCGATCTCAGCGGCAAGGTGATCGCGATCGACGAGCGCTATGCCAAGTCCAACGCGAAGATCACCGCGGCCATGAATGCGGCCGGTGCGACGGAGGTGCTGCTGCTGGAAGGACAGGCCACCGCGATCACCCGGCTGAACAATGGCGAGGTGAGCGCAGCCGTGGTGGCCCTGGTCTCGCCGGAGGCCGCGGAGGCGTTTCCGAAGATCGCGGGCTTTCGCCGGTTCTCTGTCGTCCTGAAGCCGTAGCTTCAGGACGCTTTGTCACAGGCCGGCTAGGTCGCAGCGGTGCTGCGCGCCGGCCGCGGCAACGCCGCGCCTTTTGCGGCGGCGATGCCCCTGGGAAAGCCGCTGCGGTCGCTGTAGAGGCGCTTGCGGCCGCGTCGCGGATCGTGCTGGCTCTTGACGTCCTGGGCGCACATGTAGTCCAGCGCCGTGATGCCTCCGACCATGACCAGCGCCGCCAGCACGCTGCCCACGCGCGGATTGCTCGGCCTGAGCTCACCGGCCAGCGTCGTCATGTCGAGCCCATCGCCGGCGACGCGGCTCAGCAGGCCGGCCCGCTTCTCCACCGAGAGCGTGGCACGCCGGCGAACAGCTCGCGCACGCCATAGGCGCGCACCAGTCCCTCGCGGCCCTCCATGCCGAGCGCATGGGTGACGCGGTGCGGCGCCAGCAGCTCCAGCGTGCCGAGCGCAATGCTGAACCAGCCGAGCCCGCGGGCCAGTCGATCGGCCGGCGTCAGCGAGCTCGGGCCGGTCGAGATGATCTTGGGGTCGCCTTTCGACCTCACGAGATTCGAGACATGAAACATGCGATGCGATCCCTTATGGCTTCAGCACGACCTTGACGCAGCTGTCCTGCTTGTCGCGGAAGGCGCGGTACATCTCAGGTCTCTGCGCGAGCGGCACGGTGTGGGTGATGACGAAGGACGGATCGATCTGGCCATCCTCGATGCGCTGCACGAGGTCCTCCGTCCAGCGGTTGACGTGGGTCTGGCCGGTGCGGATCGTCAGGCCCTTGTTCATCAGCGCGCCCATCGGCACCATGTCGGACAGTCCGCTATAGACTCCGGGGATCGAGACGATGCCGCCGGGACGGCAGACATAGATGATCTCGCGCAGCACGTGCGGCCGGTCGTTCTCGAGCATGAACATCTGCTTGGCGCGATCGACTACGCTATCGGGCTGCGCCAGGGTGACATGGCTCTCGAAGCCGACGCAATCGATGCACTTCTCCGGGCCCTTGTTGTCGGTCAGCTCGTTCAGCCGTCTGACCACGCTCTCCTTGTCGAATTTGATGGGGATGGCGCCGCTGGCTTCGGCCATCGCCAGCCGCTCCGGAATGCGGTCGATCGCAATCACCTTGGCGGCGCCGAGCAGGATGGCGCTGCGGATCGCCATCTGTCCCACCGGGCCGCAACCCCACACAGCGACGGTATCGTCCGGCTCGATGTCGCATTGCGCGGCCGCCTGCCATCCGGTTGGGAAGATGTCGCTGAGAAACAGCGCCTGCTCGTCCGTCAAGCCGTCGGGAACCTTGATATGCGTGGCGTCGGCGAACGGCACGCGCAGATACTCGGCCTGGCCGCCCGGATAGCCGCCGGTGAGATGCGTGTAGCCGAACAGGCCTGCGGTGGTGTGTCCGAACACCTTCTCGGCAAGGTGCTTGTTGCGGTTGGTGGTCTCACAGACCGAGAAATTGCCGCGTCGGCACTGCTCGCATTCGCCGCAGATGATGGTGAAGGGCACGACGATGCGGTCGCCCTTCTTGAGCTTGCCGTTGACGCCGGAACCGACCTCGACGACCTCGCCCATGGTCTCGTGGCCCATGATGTCGCCGGGCATCATCGCCGGGATGTAGTTGTGGAACAGATGCAGGTCGGAGCCGCAGATCGCGCAGCTCGTCACCTTGATGATGGCATCCCTGTCATGCTCGATCTCGGGATCGCTCACCGTGTCGCAGCGAATGTCCTCTTTGCCATGCCAAACCAGCGCCTTCATACAGTCCTCCGGGCAGAATGTTGCGGAGGCAAGTCGAAGGGCGCGGCGATGGTTGCTATCGAAGGCGCAATTTTCGGAGGTGGCGAGGCGTCCGCTCGGAGCCCGGCTCAGGCCGACTTGGCGGCCTTCTTCGCCGTGGCCCTCGCAGGAGCCTTCCTGGCCGCCTTGCGAGCTTGCGGCTTGGCTGCCGCGGCGTCGGCCTTTTTCTCCGGAGGCTTGGACTCCGCCTTCCTGGGCAGCTCCGCGGCGGCGGCCTGGCGCATCGCGCGGGCGTAGCTGTCGGCGACGTTGTCGGCGGAGATCAGGAGCCGTCGGGCGGCGGCATTGGCCTGCTCGACCGCCTCGCGAGCGAGCAGCTTGAAGCGCTCCTTGGCGTCCTTGTCCTTGGCCTTGACGGCCATGCCGTTGAAGCGGTCCCTGCGCTTCTTCGCCGCCGCCAGAATGGCCTTGTTCTGCTGCTTGGCCAGTTGCCGGATCACGGCATCAAGATCGGCATCCGCCATCGTCGTCCTCAACTCCCCCAGAGAATCAGCGCGCCCCGGCGCTGCAAACCGCGCGGACTATGCAATCGGCGCAGCCGCTTTGCAATCGGGGTACCAGAGGAGGGGTGCCGCGCAGATCAGGGGGCGGCGGGCGGATGAGACCCGTCCGGCATTCCGTGTTGGGCCCGCCAAAAGCACTGTCCGCATGGCAGTCATGTCACTCTGAGTGGTGCATCGACACCGCCGGAAGGCCGCTTACGACAATCGGAAACGCAACGTAACCAATTCTCGGCAATTCCATCAATTCCAATGCAACGCTTGATCCGCAACATTCCCGGCAACATCACCGTGTTCGTTGGAGTGTGGCCGTGCTGGCCGGAAATAGATACCTCAGGCTATTGTCGCGTTTCCGTCGCGACCAGAGCGGCAACATCGCGATCATCTTCGCGCTTGCTTTGCTCCCGATCCTCGCCTTCGTCGGCTCGGCGATCGACTATTCGATGGCCGTGCGCGCCAAGGCGAAGCTGTCGGCTTCGATCGACGCCGCGATGCTGGCTGCGACCGGCTACACCGCCATGCGCGGCGCCGCGTCGGACGCCAAGACGGCGGCGACCAACATGTTCAACGGCCAGATGGCGGCGCACAATCTGGCGGCGGACTCGCTGAACATCGATATCAGCGATAGCGTCACCGCGCGGACCGTGACCGGCAGCGCCACCGTGGTGGTCAAGACGGCCTTCATGCACATGTTCGGCTACCCGACCATGACGGTCTCGGCCTCGTCGTCGGCTTCGGCCTCGTTCCCGACCTACATGGACTTTTACGTTCTGCTCGACAACTCGCCGTCGCAGGGCCTCGGCGCAACCACGGCCGACATGACGACGCTGCAGAATGCGACGTCCGACAAGTGCGCCTTCGCCTGCCACGACACCTATACGTCGAGCTCGAAGAAGACGCTGCAGACCAACAGCTATTATTCCATCGCCAAGAAGAAGGGCGTGACGATGCGCATCGACGTCGTCCGGAGCGCGACGCAGTCGCTCACGGACACGGCGACCGCCAGCCAGGTCGTCAGCAACCAGTACCGCATGGCGGTCTACAGCCTGGGCAGCGACTGCGGCTCGCTCGGCCTCACGACCATCGCCAGCCTGTCCTCGAGCATGTCCTCGGTGAAATCGTCGGTCGGTTCGCTCGACCTGATGACGATCCCCTACAGCGGCTACAACAACGACATGTGCAGCGATTTCGACGGTGCGATGTCCGCGATGAACGGCGTCATCCCGACCCAGGGCGATGGCTCGTCGACCAAGCCGCAGAAATGGCTGTTCTTCGTCTCCGACGGCGTCGCCGACTATTCCTATCCGACCACCTGCAGCAAGACAGTTCTCTCGGGCGGCCGCTGCCAGGAACCGCTGAACACGACGACCTGTGATGCGTTGAAGGCTCGTGGCATCAAGATCGCCGTGCTCTACACCACCTATCTCGCGATCACCAACAACAGCTGGTACACGACCTATATCGCGCCATGGCGGGATTCGATCAGCGGCATCATGAAATCGTGCGCCAGCCCGGGCTACTACTACGAGGTCGATTCGAGCGGCAGCATCGGCGCAGCGCTCACCGCGCTGTTCCAGCAGGCGATCGCATCGGCGCATCTGACCAAATAGGGCAGGTCGTCCAGGCGCTCATGCGGGAAGTGCGACGAGCAGCTCCAGCGTCGCGCCATCCCTGAGGACGGCCAGGATCTCACGGCGCGACAGGAAGCGGATCGCCTGCGTGAACGAGCCGGCCCCCGCGATCCGCGCTTTGGCGGTGGCGAGGTCGACGTCGATGTCGCCCGGCTCGCGCCGCTGTGGCGCGGGCAGGGCATCGATATGCTGTCGCCGCAGCTCGGCATTCCGCTGCAGCGCGACCAGCGCGGCCTCGCGGCGGGGCTCGGGCTCATCGGCAAGCTCCCGCGCCCGGATCAGCACGCGCGGCGGCGTCCGGTCCTCGGGCGTCACGAACAGGGCGGTGCCGGTGCTGCGGCCGCCCGTCAGAAGTCCGATCGGAATCGACAGCACGAGGCCGGCAATGACCGGCGACATCCAGGCGAGCAGAGGCAGCGACACCGCATAGGCGCTGGCAGCCATTGCGAGGCCGCACAGGGTGGGCAGCGCGAACTTTCGATAGATCTCCTGCCGGCTCACGCCGCCGTCGCTGCGGCGCTGTACCTGCCAGCCGGCGTCGCGTCCCAGCAGGATCTCGATCACCGCGACCGACTGGAAGATCATCATCGAGGGCGCGATCAGCGCAGCCAGCACGGTCTCCGCCAGCACGGCGGCGCAGAGGCGCGGCCCGCCGCCGAAGCCGCGGCGCCGCGCCGGCGTGAACAAGGTCGCGAAGCAGGCGAGCAGCTTCGGCACCATCAGCAGCCCGAGCGTCGCCGCAAAGACCTGGGCCGCAAGCACCGGATCCTGGGCCGGCCAGGTCGGAAACAGCGCAAAGCCCTTCGGGAAGTATTCCGGCCGGACGAAATTGGCCTGCAGCGAAATCAGGATGCCGAGCACGAGGAAGGCGAACCACAGCGGCGCGGTGATGTAGGCGCCGATGCCGATCAGCAGGTGCAGCCGCGATACCCAATGCAGGCCGCGCGCCGGCAGCACCGCCAAATGCTGCAGATTGCCCTGGCACCAGCGCCGGTCGCGCGCGGCATGGTCGATCAGCGATGGCGGGACTTCCTCGAAGCTGCCGTCGAGGTCGACCGTCATGTAGATGCCCCAGCCGGCGCGGCGCATCAGCGCGGCTTCTATGAAGTCGTGGCTGAGAATATGCCCGCCGAACGGCTTGCGGCCGCGCAACTCCGGCAGGGCCGCGTCCTGCGCGAACGCCGCGACGCGAATGATGGCGTTGTGGCCCCAATAGTTGCCTTCGGCGCCGTACCACCAGGCATTGCCGGCGGCGATGACCGGCCCGTAGAGTCGGCCGGCGAACTGCTGAAGGCGAGCGAAGAGACTGGTGCCGTTGACGATCACGGGCAGGGTCTGGATCAGCGCCGCTTCCGGGGCGTGCTCCATCGCATGCGCCAGCCGCACCACGGTCGGGCCGCTCATCAGGCTGTCGGCGTCGAGGATGATCATGTGATCATAAGCCGCGCCGAAGCGCCGCACCCATTCGGCGATGTTGCCCGCCTTGCGGGCGACATTGTCGGCGCGGTGCCGGTAGAACACGCGATCGGTGCCGCAGGCCTCGCGCAGCGCCAGAAATGCGGCTTCCTCGCCGATCCAGATGTCGGGATCGGTGGTGTCGCTCAGCAGAAACCAGTCGAAGTGCTCGGCCTGACCGGTCTCGGCGACGGATTCGATCATGGCCCGCAGCCGCACCATCACCGCATGCGGATCCTCGTTGTAGGTCGGCAGCAGCATCGCCGTGCGGCTTGCGAGATCGGGCAGAGGGCCGTCGATGTCGATCGCGATCGTATCGCGCCGCCGCCCCAGCAAGGCATAGAAGCCGGCCAGCGCGCACACGAAGGCGAAGGCGATCCACGCAAGCAGGATCGAGAACAGCACCAGCACCATGCCTTCCAGCACGGTCACCCCGCCGACCTCGACCACTTCGTACATCTTGTAGCAGCCGGCCAACGTCAATGCGGCCGTGCCGGCGAAGATCAGCGCGCGCCGCAACGCGATGCGTGGCCCGTTCGTGATCGCCTGTTGCGCCGCCGGAACGTGATGCAGCGGCGACGGCTCCATCGCGAGCGGCGCTTCTGCGGGAAGGAAGCTGTTGATCGCCGCGCGATGAGGCGCGCGCATCTGCCTTGAGGTTACGGCGTCCATCGATAGATCCAGCTCTCGGAGACGAGCTTGTCATTGGCGGTCAGCTCGGCGCGCAGCTCGACCGGTGCGCCATTCACGGCACATTGGAAGCTCAGCCGCCATCCGCCCGTCTCGGGGTTGGGCTGCGTGACGATGTTGGTCACCTCCGCTTTGTCGGCGCTGACCACGCCTTTGACCTGGCCCGGATCGAGTTCCTTCAAGGCGTCTCCCTCGAGCTCGAGCACGAACAGCCGTCCTTCGCCGTGAACGCCGACGCCGGTGCGAGTGACGCGCGCGAGCGCATGCGGCTTCGGCGCATCCTGGCCCCAATGCAGGCGGTAGGTCATGTTGTGCTCGCCCTTGGCGGCGAGCGGCGCCTTCGGTCGCCAGAATGCGGCGATGTTGTCGTGGATCTCCTGCTTGGTCGGAATCTCGAACAACACCACCGCGCCTTCACCCCAGTCACCGATCGGCTCGATCCACAGGCTCGGCCGCCGTTCGAAATGCGATTCCAGATCCTGGTAGGCGGCGTATTTTCGCTCCCGCTGCATCAAGCCGAAGCCGCGCGGGTTGAGATCGTTGAACACGCTGACCTGCAGGTCTCGCGGATTGCTCAGGGGGCGCCACAACTGCTCGCCCTTGCCGTTGAACATCGCCAGCCCGTCGGAATCGTGCACGGCGGGGCGGAAGTCGTCGACGTCGTTGCGGTCGTTGGGTCCGAAGAAGAACATGCTGGTCATCGGCGCGAGCCCGGCGTGAGCGATCTCGACGCGCGGATACAGCGAGGCCTCGACGTCGAACACGGTCGTCTCGCCGGGACGGATGGTGAACCGGTAGGAGCCGGTGGCGCTCTTGCTGTCGAGCAGCGCGTGCACCACCATCGCGGTGGCGCCGCCCGTCGGCTTCTCCAGCCAGAACGCCTTGAACACCGGAAATTCCTCGCCCTTGGCCTCGCCGGTGTCGATCGACAGCCCTCGCGCGGAGAGCCCGTAGATCTCGCCCTTGGCGACCGCGCGAAAATAGCTCGCGCCAAGAAACACACAGACCTCGTCGTAGTAGTCCGGCCGGTTCATCGGCGCGTGGATGCGGAAGCCGGCAAAGCCGAGATCGGCGGCCGGGAACGCCGCGACCTGCTGACCGAATGCAAAGTCCTCCGGACGATAGGCCACGGGCTTGGCCTGCCCGTCGGCAATCTCGTAGATGTCGACCCGGTCCTTGTAGATGGAGCCGCGGTGGAAGAACTGCGCCTGGAACGGCAGGTTATCGCCGCGCCACAGCGCATGGTCCGGCAGGAAGCGGATCGAGCGATAGGCGTCGTAGTCGAGCTTGGCCAGCGCGTCCGGCAGCTTGTCGTCCGGCGCAGCGTAGGGCTTGGCCGCGAGATTGCGCGCGAGGTCGCGGACAGTGGCTGCACTGAACGGCTGCGCCGCTGCCGACGCACTCCGCGCCAGCGATGCGGCGACCGGGATCGCAGCCGCAGATTGAATGAACTGACGACGATTCAACTTATTCTCGCTTTGCTGCATGGAACTGCGGAGCAACATTTCTGAAGGCGTCGGGTTCCATCGGGAAGCGCGACCCTTCAGCCCGAACAATCGATCGTCGTGTCCGAACGGCACATGAACGACGATCATGACGCCGCTGACCGGTCGTTGCTCGCACGGCTCTATATTGGCAAAGGCGAGGGGGGAGGCTTCAACGTCGGACGAGTCCGATCCGACCTGGTCGACGGTCGATCGGCAAGGCGTCAGCCGATCTGGAACGCAACCATACGCGCAGGCCCGTCACTTCCGGACACTCCGCCGTCCCTTCAGGTGCGATGAGCCAGTCTCCCAAGCCGCTGCTCCCTTCGATCCTGTCGCAGCGATAGCCGGGATGGTTGCTAAGGCCACGGTCGATCAACACGTCGACCTTCCCTTCGACCAACTCATGCAAGCCGGCCGGCTGCACGACCCGCAATCCGATGTCGGGATGTGTGCCGCGGAAATGCTCCAGCGCGAGGCGACGCAAATCGAAGCCGTCGTGGACGCCCAGTTGCAGCAGCACCGCGCATCGGGGTTTGAGCTGCGAGGTCGCATCTGCGATGCGGCGAAAGCCGTCGGAGATCCCGACCAGATAGGACTTTCCCTCCGCCGTCAGGACGAGTTGCTTGTGCAGCCGCTCGAACAGACGCACCCCGAGGCGCAGTTCGAGGGCCTTCACGTGCTGCCCGATAGCGGCGGGCGTCACATGCAGCTCATGCGCAGCCAGCTTGAAGCTGAGATGTCGCGCCGCAGCTTCGAAGGCTCGGAGCGCGTTCAGGGGAGGGAGGCTGTAGGTCATCGTCAGGCACTCTGGCACGGCAGGTCCGTAGGCCTGCAATAGATTTTCTTTCGCTGAGCCGCAGAAACTCTGCTTTGAGGCCCGCGGATGGTCGCGGGTAGGGTTGCTTGCTCAACGTGCTGGCCGGACAGGTCCGGCAACGAAGGAGGTTCGATGTCCGATATCCATCTCTTCTACCAGACGCACATCGGCGCCATGCAGGACGCCATGCGCCAGCGCCTCGACCTTGCCGGTCCCTTCCTGAGCCAGCGGGCTGAGCTGTCTGACATCGATGCAATCAGGACCGACGTCCTGAAGGAGTTCGACGTCGTGCTCAACCAGCTTCCATATGTCGGAGGCGCCGCAAGCCGCATGACCGCGTTCTTCATGCAGCTCATCGGCTTCATGGCCATGAGCCGTGTGCTCCGGCGACACGGCTTGCCATCCGCCGTGATCGGCGACATCGAACGAGAGGTCCACAAGGCGCAGCTGCTCACGGAGCCTGAAGCGCAGCGTCTCGAAGCGGGCCGCCGATTCATGTCGCCCGAGAACCGGAGCTTCTTGCGTCAACAGGCGGCGTTGAGTACATCGGAAAGCCATCGGCGCGAATTTCCTGACGACTTCGTCTACGACGTCGTCGAGCCCGGCCCGAGTGACACCTTCGAATTCGGCATCGACTACAAGGCTTGCGGCTTCTGCAAATTCGCCGCTCGTCATGGTGACAAGGACATCCTGCCGAACATCTGCGGGCTGGACGTCGACGCCTATGCGACGCGCGGCGTCCGGCTCGAGCGGACGCAGACGCTGGCCGGTGGCGCAAGCCACTGCAACTTCCGCTTCTCGCGGCTGGCCTCGGATTAGGTCGGATCATTCTTGGCAACGCGAGGTTCTTCCAAACGAAAGCTCTCTTAGCGATTGCAGTTCGTAGGGTGGGCAAAGGCGCGCATGCGGCGCTGTCTGCATCTGGCGCTGCTCTCTGCGCGCCGCGCCCAAATGACGTGGATAGATGGGGCTAAAAACCCGGTGTCAGTCCGGGGCGCGCGAAGCGCGAGCCCGGAATCAGGGCCGCAGGCGGTGTCGTTGGATGGATTCCTGGTTTGCGCTTCGCGCGCCCCGGAATGACGGAGGAGAGAGCCGTGGTCTCAAAGCTCCCTCGCATTGCTGAACGCGAACGAGCTGACGCGCCGCGTCGTCTCATCCAGGATCAGCGTCCGCGTGATCGGCGGCTCGGCGCGCTGGGCGCAGTTCTCCCGCTCGCACAGCCGGCAGTTGACGCCGATCGGAGTGCCCTCTGTTTTCTCCAGATCGATGCCGGCGGCATAGACCAGGCGCGATGCGTGCCTGATCTCGCAGCCGAGGCCGATCGCGAAGCGTGGCTGCGGCAGCGGATGCGGCGCGACCGGGCGGCGGACCATCTGGGCGATCGAGAAATAGCGCGAACCGTCCGGCAGCTCGATGATCTGCTTCAGGAGGCGGTCGGGAGTGTCGAAGGTCGAATGCACGTTCCACAGCGGGCAGGTGCCGCCGAACTTGGAGAACGGGAAGGTGCCCGACGAGAAGCGCTTGGAGACGTTGCCGGCATTGTCGACGCGCAGCATGAAGAAGGGAATGCCGCGGGCATTGGGGCGCGACAGCGTGGTCAAGCGGTGGCAGACCTGCTCGAAGCCGGTGTTGAAGCGCTGCGCCAGCACGTTGATGTCGTAGTTCAGCGCTTCGGCCGCGGCGAGGAAGGCGGGGTAAGGCATCATGACGGCGGCGGCGAAGTAGCTCGCCAAGGTCATGCGATAGAGTCGGCGCGAGGTGTCGTCGAGCGCACCCGCGCGCCCGAGGATCACCTCGAACTGCGGCAGGCATTCGGCCATGCCGAGCTGGACCGCGAGCTGAAAGGTGCGGCCCGGCCCGTCGACCAGCTCGGAAACCAGGAGCTGGCGGCGATGACGGTCGTAGCGGCGCAGCGTTTCGCGCATCACGTCGACCGGCATGACGCGGGTCTGCACCGAATGTTTTTCGCGCAGCCGCGCCGCGAGCGCCGCATAGAGCCCCTCGGCCGGCACGTCGAGCGCGTCGCGCAGGCTTTCGGCCTGCTGCTCGAGCTCGGCGAAATAGTTGCGGTTGGCTTCGATCAGGTCGCGCACGCGCTCGATCGGGTTGGCCTCGAAACGGGCGCCCTCGTTGCGGTCGGCCATCTGCGCCGCCACCAGGGTCTCGCCGCGGCGCGCCTCGGTGTAGGCCGCGTACAGCCGCTGCAGCGCGTGGGTGACGCCGGGGCAGAGCTCGGCGAGATCGCGCAGCTCCTGCTTGGGCAGCTCGATCTGGCGGAACAGCGGATCGGAGAAGATCTCGTTGAGCTCGGCGAAGAAGCGGTCCTCGTCGGCGCTGGCGAGGTCGCGCAGGTCGAGGTCGTAGGTTTCGGCCAGCCGCAGCAGGATCTGGGCAGAGACCGGGCGCTGGTTGCGCTCGATCAGGTTGACATAGCTCGGCGAGATCCCGAGGCCCTCGGCGAGCTGGGTCTGCGACAGCCCCAATTGCTGGCGGATGCGCCTGAAGCGCGGGCCGACGAACAGCTTCTTTCCGGATTCGCCGGGCATCGCGATCCCCCTTCGGGCCGGCCGGCCCGCCTTTGTGACAAAATTTACAAAATAACATTTATGACAAGTGATGATGTTACATGACATCACCATTCGAAAACAAGGGCTCTATACGAAACAGCCGGACTCGCGTTTATCTCCTGTCACGCAATTCGCAATGCACTGTCAAAATTGTGACGGTTGAAGGAGAGTCTCATGAGCAGCAATTTCTGGGTGATCGGCGGCGAGTTCGGCTCGATGAATTTCCACAAGCTGGTGGAAGGCTCGGCCCAGGTGAAGGGTCCGTTCAAGTCGCGCAAGGAAGCCGAGGATTGCTGGCGCGAGGTGTCCGAGGAGAACCGCCACAAGGCTGGCGTGCGGTTCTCGATCGTCGAGGAACCGCAGCGCGCTCCGGCCGCCTGACGCGGCCGCGCAAGGAATGCATTGCCGGGTATTTCAATAAGCTCAAGGAAGAGCCCAAGGACGGGGCGGTCTCAGCCGGATCACATCGGCGGGGGCCGCCCACGTCCTTTTCGTGGTTACGACGGCGTGCTTATAACCCATTGAAGATGAAAGGGGATTGCAGAATACTGGGTTACTGCTAGGTTTACGCGGTGGGAACCTGGCGAAACCAGGGCCGAACCGTGAAAGCGTGAGCGATGTCCGAGGCCGCCGATAGCAGCACAGACTCCCGCCCCGTGCGTCTGCGCGAAGCGCTGCGCCAGGCCCGGATCGAGGCCGCGGACCGAACGGGCGTGGTGGTCGACCTGCGCGACGCCGAGGTGGCTCGGCTGGAGATCCTCAACGACGCGCTCGACCCCCTGTTCGCAGAGATCCCGAGCCAGCTCGATCTGTTCGACCGTGGCATCAGCCAGGGCGAGACGCCGCGGCTGTGGATCGACGTCGTCGCCCATGTCGTGATGGGGCGTGACAAGCGGCAGTATCGCTTCGTGCAGGACACCCGCAACGGCCGCATCGTGCTCGTCGAGTCGCACGACATCGGTGCGATCGTGAAAGCCGTCACCGACTACGTCGCCCGCCGCATGGTCGAGCGCGAGCGTGCCTTCAGCGTCGCCCGGGCTCAGGCGAAGGAGACCAGCGAGGCGCCGCGGCGGCGCGGCGGGTTCTGGCCGTTCGTGCTCGGCTTCGTGCTTGGCGCGCTGTCGCTGTTCGGGGTCGCGTTCTATGCGAGCCTGCAGCAGATCTGAGGACTTGGCCGCGACTCAAAGCAGGCGGACCTCGCGGATTTCGCGCACGCGCAGCGCCTCGTTGACCGCGCGCACGGTCATGTCGCAGCGCCAGTGATTGCCGTCGCTGCTGATGGCAAACATGTTGTAGGCCGCGGCTGGATAGTGGCCATGCGCGATCGAGGAGGCCGAGGGCACGCCGACGACCGGGATCTTGCGCTCCGGGCCGTCGATCCAGATGGTCGAATGCACGTGGTCATGGCCGTGCAGGATCAGCTCGACGCCATGGCGCGCGAGCAGCGCGATCAGCTTCTTGGCGTCGGTCAGCCGCTTCATCCGGTGGGCCGAGCGCAGCGGATGATGCACCAGCAGCACGCGGAACAGCTGCTCGTGCGCAAGCGATTCGAGCAGCAGCTCAAGCGCGGCGAGTTGCGCGCTGCCGATCCGTCCCGTCGCCATGAACGGCGCCGAGGGCACGGCCGAGGACAGGCTGATCAGCGCCAGCGGCCCGCGCCGGCGCAGCGACGGGAACGTTGCCGGTCCCGCGGCATCGCCACCGAAATAGTCGGCAAAGCTCTCGGCGAAGCGCAGCCGGGTCGAGCGCACATAGGCGTCGTGATTGCCCGGGATCGCGGTGACCCTGTCCGGCGGACCCACCGTCCTGAGCCAGGCCTGGGCGAGCGGGAATTCCGATTCCAGGGCGAAATTGACCAGATCGCCGGTGACGGCGATCTGGTCCGGCATCTGCGTGTGCAGGTCGGAGATGAGCAGATCGAGGATGTCGCTGCGATGGTATTTGTAGCGATTGCGCGTCCAGTTGAGATAGCCGAGCGCGCGCTTGCCGGCGAGCTCCGACAGGCGCGGCTTGTGCTGTGGCGCGAGATGCGGGTCGGACAGATGGGCGAGCGTGAAGGCGGCCATTATGCCCCTCGGTGCCGATGGCGGATGCAAGCGCGCCCAGATGTCATCTCGTGCTATCCCTCGTGGTGCCCGGCTCTCATGACAAGCCCTGCCAGCGAGCGCAAGAACAACCAGGACGACGACAGCGATGACGACACATCTGAGCCGGCTGCGGATCCGGTTCGAGCCCGTGCTCCGCCGCGGCTTCCATCTCTATTGGCGCTTCGCCCGCGGCATGACGCTCGGCGTCCGCGGCGTGGTGCTGGATGCCGAGAACCGCGTGTTCCTGGTCCGGCATGGCTATGTCTCGGGTTGGCACCTGCCGGGCGGCGGCGTCGAGGTCGGCGAGACGTTCATTGAGGCGCTGACGCGGGAGCTGTTCGAGGAGGGCCGGATCGCGCTCGAAGGCGAGCCGGAGCTGCACGGCATCTTCCTCAACAGCCACGTCTCGTCGCGCGACCACGTCGCCGTCTTCATTATCAAAAGGTTCACGCAGGACCGGCCGCCGGAGCCGAACCTCGAGATCGTGGAGACCGGATTCTTCGCAAATGATGCGCTGCCGGAGGGAACCACGCTCGGCACGCTGTCCCGCCTGCGCGAGGTGCTAGACGGCGTTAAGGTCATTCCCACCTGGCGGCCGGAACAGCACGTTGCCGCCGGATCATTATGAATTTCTGCACCGAATGAGGGCAGTCTCCCGGCCGTGGGAGAGGGGTCGATGATATCACCTTCGATGCGGATCGCCGTGCTGGTGCCCTGCTACAATGAGGAGGCCGCGGTCGCCACCGTGGTCCGCGATTTCAAGCAGGCGCTGCCGACGGCCACGGTCTATGTCTACGACAACAATTCCAAGGACCGCACCATCGAGGTCGCGCGCGCGGCCGGCGCCGAGGTGCGCAGCGAGCGGCGGCAGGGCAAGGGCCACGTCGTCCGGCGCATGTTCGCCGATGTCGATGCTGACATCTACGTCCTGGTCGATGGCGACGCGACCTATGACGCGCCGAGTGCGCCCGGCATGATCGCGCGTCTCGTCAGCGAGCGGCTCGACATGGTGGTGGGCCTGCGCGTCGACCAGGAGCAGGCCGCCTATCGCATGGGTCATCGCACCGGCAACTGGATGCTGACGAGCTTCCTCGCCGAGGTGTTCGGCCAGGCCTTCAAGGACATCCTGTCCGGCTACCGCGTATTCTCGCGCCGTTTCGTCAAATCCTTCCCCGTCCTCTCCGACGGATTCGAGATCGAGACCGAGCTCACCGTGCATGCGCTGGAGCTGGCGCTGCCGGTGGCCGAACTGGCGACGCCATACTACGCGCGGCCCGAAGGGTCCGTCTCCAAGCTCAACACCTGGCGCGACGGCTTCCGCATCCTCGGCACGATCCTGAAGCTCTATCGTTCGGAGAAGCCGCTGCGATTCTTCACCGCGATCGGCATCTTCCTCGCGCTGGTCTCGATCGGCTTCGCGATTCCCATCTTCGTCACCTATATCGAGACCGGACTGGTGCCGCGGCTGCCGACCGCCGTGCTGTCGATGGGCCTGATGATCATGGCGCTGCTGTCGGCCTCGTCGGGCCTCGTGCTCGACACCGTCACCCGCGGTCGCCGCGAGATGAAGCTGCTGGCCTATCTGTCACACGCGCCGATCGAGGGGTGATGCAGGCGAAAGCTTGTGTCCGTCCGCCGTTCCGGTCATGGTTCGGGCGTCAACGTCCTGAACGAGAACACCGCCTCCATGCCCATCCTCAACAGCATCGCCGCGCTCGCCGACGACATGGCCGCCTGGCGCCGTGATTTCCACGAACATCCGGAATTGATGTACGAGGTGCACCGCACCGCCGGCATCGTCGCCGAGCGCTTGCGCGAATTCGGCTGTGACGAGGTGGTGACCGGCATCGGGCGCACCGGCGTGGTCGGTGTCATCCGCGGCCGTCGGACGAGTTCAGGTCGCACCGTCGGCCTGCGCGCCGACATGGATGCGCTGCCGATCGAGGAAGCCTCGGGGGTGCCCTATGCGTCGAAGACGCCGGGCCTGATGCATGCCTGCGGCCATGACGGCCATACCGCGATGCTGCTGGGTGCCGCCAAGCATCTCGCCGACACGCGCAATTTCGACGGCACCGCGATTGTAATCTTCCAGCCCGCCGAGGAGGGCGGCGCCGGCGGCAAGGCGATGGTCGACGATGGATTGATGACCCGCTGGGGCATCCAGGAGGTCTACGGTCTGCACAATGCGCCGGGCGTGCCCGAAGGCGTCTTCGCGCTGCGGCCGGGCCCGATGCTGGCGTCATCGGACCAGATCGAGATCACCGTCCGCGGCAAGGGCGGTCATGCCGGCGCCGGGGTTCACAAGGCGGTCGACAGCGTGCTGATCGCTGCGCACATCATCACGGCGCTGCAGTCGATCGTGTCGCGCAACGTCGATCCGATCAAGTCGGCGGTCATCTCGATCTGCGTCGTCGAGGCCGGCAAGGCGATGAACGTCATTCCGGAGACCGTCGAATTGAAGGGGACCGTGCGCACGCTGGATCCCGAGGTGCAGGATCTGGTGGAGCGCCGCATTGCCGAGGTCGCCGACGGCATCGCCCGCACCTATGGCGGTGAGGCGACGACGAAATACACGCGGCTCTACCCGATCACGATGAATCATGCGCGCGAGACCGGCGTCGCCGCTGACGTCGCCCGCGACGTTGTCGGCGCGGAGCGGGTGGTCGACAATGCGCCGCCGCTGATGGGGGCCGAGGATTTCGCCTTCATGCTGCAGGCCCGTCCCGGCGCCTTCGTCTTCCTCGGCATGGGCGACGGCAAGGATTGCCACCACCCGGCCTATCGCTTCAACGACAACATTCTCGGCCATGGCGCCTCCTATTGGGTGCGGCTGGTCGAGAAGACGATGCCGGCTGATTGATGCCGGCGGCGTGGCGCTAGCTGCGAGCCGTCGCCTGCAATGACCGTTGGCGCCACTGCCGCGGGCTGCAGCCGCTCCAGCGCGCGAAGGCACGGGAGAACGCGGACGCCTCGGAATAGCCGAGCAGGAAGGCGACGTCGCCGAGCGGCAAATGCGCTTGGCGCAGATAGTGGCGGGCGAGGTCGAGCCGGGTCGCCTCAACGAGGTCGGAGAAGGTGGCGCCGAACTCGGCAAGCCGGCGCTGCAACGTCCACGGCGTGGTCGACAGCGCGTCGGCGACCTCCTCGAGATGCAGCGCGCCGGCCGACAGCCGCCGTCTGATCTCGCCGCGGATCAGATCGAGGAACGCCGGCGTGCCGCACGAGCCGGCGACACTGGCAAGATCGGTCGTGAGCCGCTGCAGGCGTGACAGATCGGCCCCTGGCATGGCGCGGTCCAGACCGCGGTCGCGAAACACCAGCGCATTGGTGCCTTGCGACCATCCGACGTCGGCATCGAAGGCTGCCTCATGATCGCGCCAGGCGGCCGGCCGGGCATGCTCGAACAGCACCATGTCAGGCGCCCAGCCCGATGGCAGGCACGCGCGGAAGACGTTCGCGAACATGCCCATGGTCAATTCGGCATCCTGCCGGCGATCGACGATCGAGCCGTCGAGGATGCGATATTCGAGGCGGAGAAAGCCGTCCTTGCGGGCGAGGCGGGTCTCGGTGGCCTGCTGATGCCAGGGAAACCACAGCGCGAGATGCTCGATCGCCGAACCGAGCGTCGGCGCGGACAGCGCGATCTCGCCGATCAGGCCGAGCATCTGCGGCTGGTAGCGCTGGCCGAACCACAGTCCGAAATTGTCGTTGCCGGTCTCCTGCGCGGCGTCTTCCATCATCGCGACATAGTCGGCGAGGTCGAGCGCGCGGCGGGTCTGGCCCAGGCATTCGGCATCGATGCCCACCCGTTCGAATACCGCTTCCGGACGGCCTCCCGTCAGGGCGATGAAATCAGCGACACCGGTCGCAGCAGCGGCCAGAATGTTCCGGCTGCGGTCGCGCGGATGCTCGCGTTCGGCTGCAAGAGGCTGTGCCATGAAATCCTCGCCTTTGAGGACGTACGCCGTCGGTTGACACCTCGTAGTTATGCAAGTCACGTGCCTGCCGAAGCGGGCTATCGATAAAGCCCTCCGCGCAGGGACGCGGAGGGCTTGCCTCGATCCTGGATCTCGCGGGCCCTGGCGGATCAGTCGGCCATGGCGCGGGCCTCGGTCAAAGCGATGTCGAGCAGATCGTCATTCGCCGCGTTGCCGCGCTTTCCGGCCGTCAGACGATAGAGCAGCAGACCGGCGGCGAACAGCACCACGAAGGCGGCGAACACCTGCAGGTTGAACCAAATCATCGTGAGCAGCGAGAGCGTCGCGCACACCAGCGCCACGGCCGGGAGCACCGGATAGAGCGGCGCCTTGAACGGCCTGATAAGATTGGGCTCGGTGGCGCGCAGGCGGAAGAGAGCGGCCATGCTCATGATGTACATCACGAGCGCGCCGAATACGCTCATGGTGACGATGTTCGCCGTCAGCGTCTGTCCGGCGAACTGGATGAGCTCGTCGGAGTAGATCGCGGCGATGCCGATCACGCCGCCGGCCAGGATCGCCCAATGCGGCGTGCGGCAGGTCGGATGCAGTGCGGCGAGCTTGGCCGGCAGGAAGCCGGCGCGCGACAGTGCGAAGATCTGCCGCGAATAGCCCATGATGATGCCGTGGAACGAGGCGATCAGACCGAACAGGCCGATCCACACCAGCATGTGCAGCCAGCCGGAGTTCTCGCCGACCACGATCTTCATCGCCTGCGGCAAGGGATCGTTGATGTTGGCGAGCTTCGCCCAGTCGCCGACGCCGCCGGCCATGATCATGGTGCCGAAGGCGAGCACGACGAGCGTCAGGATGCCGGCAATGTAGGCGCGAGGAACGGTCCTCGTCGGATTCCTGGTCTCCTCCGCGGCCATGGCGGCACCTTCGATCGCCAGGAAGAACCAGATCGCGAAGGGGATCGCTGCGACGATGCCGCCGATGCTCGCCAGCGAGAACGAATTCTCACCGGCCCAGCCGTTGGCGGTGAAATTGGCGAAGGAAAAACCGGGCGACACGACGCCCATGAACACCAGGAGCTCGGCAATCGCCAGGACCGTGACGAACAGCTCGAACGTCGCTGCGATCGATACGCCCGCGATGTTGAGGGCCATGAACACCACATAGGCGCCGAGCGCGGCGGTCTTGGGTGACAGCGCCGGAAACTGGACGTTGAGATAGGCGCCGATGGCGAGCGCGATGGCAGGCGGTGCGAACACGAATTCGATCAGCGTCGCAAAGCCGGCGACGAAGCCGCCGAGCGGGCCGAAGGCACGGTAGGAATAGGCGAACGGACCACCGGCATGCGGGATCGCGGTGGTGAGCTCGGTGAAGGAAAAGATGAAGGTCGTATACATCACCGCGATGAAGATCGTGGTGACGAGGAAGCCGAGCGTGCCGGCCTTGTCCCAACCATAGCTCCAGCCGAAATATTCGCCGGAGATGACGAGCCCGACCGCGATGCCCCAGAGATGGAGTCCGGTCAGGCTCTTCGAAAGCGTCGGTTTGGTCTCGTCACTCATGTCCAGTCGCTCCTGTCTGTTTGTGATGGGTGATTTGTGATGACGGTGTGGTCGTCTCGATCGCGGCGTCCGGCGCCGCCTCCTTGAGGCCGATGCCGGTGACGCCGATCCGCAGCGCCTCGCGCACCAGCCAGGCCAGCTTGTCGGCGGCGCGCTCGGCCGACAGCCCATGGTGGTGAATGTTGGAGATGCAGTTGCGCGCGCTGTCGCGCAGGCCAGGGGCAGGGTGCAGAGTCAGATACACACCCAGGGAATCCGCCGCCGACAGACCCGGACGCTCGCCGATCAGGACCGCCACCAGCCGGGCGCGCATCGCGGCGCCGACAGCGTCACCCAGCGCCACGCGCGCCTGCGAAGCCAGCACGATCGGGCCGATGGACAGGCCCGTCAGACGCGCCGCGGTGGCGATCACGACAGCGGCGGCATGGCTTTCGACCGCATCCGCCGACAGCCCGTCGGCAATGATGAAGACGAGATCGTACGGACCGGATGTTAGCCTGGCGGCATCCTCCGCGGCCAGGCGACGCCCGAGGTCGGGCCGGCGCAGATAGCTGGCGCGGTCCGTCGCTGCGCTCGCGACCTTGATCACCTCGCGCGGCGCGAGCGCGTCGGCGATGCCGTCGAAATTGACCTTGCTCCATACGGCATCGCGCGCGAGCGCATGCGCCATCTGGAATTCCAGCTTCGCTGCGGTCGGAAGCCCGTCGCCGGAGCGGCCGAGGGCGACGCGGGCGCGCGTCATCCCGCGCAGCAGGTCGAACGGATCGTCCCTCATGCCCGCGCTCCCTGGCCGATCAGCCGGACTACGGAAGGCGCGCTGCCCGGTAATGGCGGCATGCGGCCGCTTTGGTCGAGCAGGCCCATCCGCGCCAGCCAGGCCTCGAACTCCGGCGCCGGGCGGCGGCCGAGCAGATGCCGCAGCCGCATCACGTCGTGATGCGACAGGCTCTGATAGTTGAGCATGATATCGTCGGCGCCGGGCACGGCGATCAGGAAGTTGACGTTGGCCGCCGCAAGCAGCAGCGCCAGATCGTCCATGTCGTCCTGATCGGCCTCGGCATGGTTGGTGTAGCAGACATCGCAGCCCATGGGCACGCCGAGCAGCTTGGCGCAGAAATGATCCTCCAGCCCGGCGCGGATGATCTCCTTCGCGTCGTAGAGGTATTCGGGACCGATGAAGCCGACCACGGTGTTGACCAGCAGCGGCGAGAAGGCGCGCGCCACCGCGTAGGCGCGGGCCTCGACCGTCTGCTGATCGAGGCCGTGATGAGCGTCGGCCGACAGCGCCGCGCCCTGGCCGGTCTCGAAATACATGACGTTGTTGCCGATCGTGCCGCGCTTCAGCGACAAGGCCGCGTCCTGCGCCTCGGCCAGCAGCGCCAGGGTCACGCCGAAGCCGGCATTGGCAGCCTCGGTGCCGGCGATCGACTGGAAGACGAGATCGAGCGGCGCGCCTTTCCCGATCGCCTGGATCGAGGTCGTGACGTGGCTCAGCACGCAGGACTGCGTCGGCACCTCGAATTTGAGCCTGAGATCATCGAGCATCGTGAGCAGGCGGATGCAGGCCTCGACATTGTCGGTCGCGGGATTGATGCCGATCACCGCATCGCCCATGCCGAACAGCAGGCCATCGAGCGTGCCTGCGGCGATCGCCCGGGGATCGTCGGTCGGATCGTTCGGCTGCAGCCGCGACGACAGCCGCCCCTCCAGGCCGATCGTGGAGCGGAAGCGGGTCACGACCCGGCATTTGGCGGCGACAGCGACGAGATCGCCATTGCCGCAGAGCTTGGAGACCGCGGCCACCATCTCCGGCGTCAGGCCCGGCGCGAGGGCGGCCAGCCGGTCAGCGTCCGCCTCCCAGGACATCAGCCATTCGCGCAATTCGCCGACGGTCAGCGACGCGACGGGCGCGAATGCGGCGGCATCGTGGCTGTCGAGGATGAGGCGCGTGACCTCGTCGCTCTCATAGGGAATTAGCGGCTCGTCGAGGAAACGCCGCAGCGGCACGTCAGCGAGCGCCATCCGCGCCGCCACCCGTCGCGCGGCGCTGTCGGCTGCGAGGCCAGCCAGCTCATCGCCGGACCGGCGCGGCGAGGCGCAGGCCAACAGCGTCTTGAGATCATCGAACACATGAGTTTCGCCGCGATGGCGCGACCGGAACGCACCCGTCATCTTCGACCTGCCGCTCGTGCTGCGTCAGAGCGGTCCCAGCGGCCGCGACAGCGACCACAACGCTCATGACCTGGGGCAGGTTAAGCGAGGGCGGCTCCGGAAACTTGACATTTTAGCACAATCTTCGGTCACGCCACGCGAGTGCTCAGAAAATTGGCATTGGCGATCCCGGGGCGAGCGAATGCTGTCAACGCGCGGACGGCACGCCATGGACCGCGCCGCTCCAGAATGCTATCTCGCCACCCCACATGAGTGACCTGTCCATTACGATCTCCGCCGAGAAGCCGGGCGACGCGCAGGCGATCGAGCGGCTGCATGAGCGCACCTTCGGCCCCGGCCGCTTCGTGCTGAGCGCCTACCGCTTGCGCGAGCATGTCGATCATCTGCTCGCGCTATCGTTCACCGCCCATATCGGCACTTTGCTGGTCGGCTCGGTGCGGCAGCTCCCGATCTGCGTCGGCGACACCAAGGCGCTGATGCTCGGGCCGCTGACGGTCGAGCCGCCGTTCCGCAAGCACGGCATCGGCCGCATGCTGATGGAGCGCTCGATCGCGGACGCGCGGGCGCAGGGCCATCGCTTGATCCTGCTGGTCGGCGACGCCGCCTACTACAGCCGTGTCGGGTTCAAGCCGGTGCCGAAAGGCCGGGCGATCATGCCGGGCCCGGTCGACTACAACCGGCTGCTGGTGAACGAGCTCGTCGACGGCGCGTTCGAGGACGTCGAGGGCGCGATCCGTCCTGACTGGGACTACGCTAGGTAGGTCGTCATTGCGAGCGAAGCTGCGAAGCGAAGCAATCCAGAGCCCCAAGAGAAGTCTGGATTGCTTCGTCGCTTCGCTCCTCGCAATGACGAAGGGGGCTCAGATTGCTTTCCTCCGCGCCCCGACCGAATTCGCAATCAGAACTTGAGATTGGCAAAGATCCGCACGCCGATGCCGGGCAGTAGCACCTCGTCCTTGGTGTAGGAGACCGAGTTGCGGATCTTCTCGTTCAACAGATTGTTGCCGACGAGGCCGACCAGCATCTCGCGCGCGCCGAACATGTTCGGATTGAGCTTGGTGCGGTAGCTGACCTCTGCCTTGAGCAGGTTGTAGCCCGGCGTCGGAGTCTCCGCGATCGGCGCGATGTCGTTCTGGGCGAAGGCGTGCAGCAGGTTGATGCGGGTCAGCCAGTTGGCATCGCGCCAGAACAGGCCGCCGCCGACGCGCATCGGCGGAATCCGCGGCACGTTGGTGCCGTCGGAAAAGGTGGCGCGGACGACGTCGAACTGGTTCTCGATGCCCAAGATGCCGCTGCCGAGCGGAGCGACATCGAACTGGCTCTGGAACTCGAAGCCGCGGAACAGCGCGTTGCGCTGCGAGTAGACCGCTTGGTTCAGCGCGGTGCCCGTGGTGCCGCAGGACGCGAAATCGTCGTCGCACATCACGCCGGTCAGCCGGCGATAGATGAAGTTGCTGAACTGCGTGTAGTAGGCCGTGGCTTCGAAGCGGAACGGGCCAGTGGCCTTGCGCAGCCCGGCCTCGACGGTCTTGGCCGTCTCGATGGTCAGGTTCGGATTACCGATGTCGAAGGTTGCGGTCGCATCGTGGCCGCCGCGCGAGAACAGCTCGGCTGGCTTCGGCGCGCGCTCGACATATTGCGCGGTCACGCTCGCCACCAGATCGCCCGGCAGGTTCTGCAACAGGCCGACGCTCGCGCTCTTCGGCGTGTACGACGGATTGCGGGCGATGTTGGCTTGCGGCGTGCCGTCCGGCAGATAGTCGACCGGAAAGTTCGGTGTGGAGCCGTTCAGCGCGACGTGCTCGATCCGGCCGGCGACCTGCGCCTTGGTCGAGGGCGAGAAGGCGAACTCATTGAAGACATAGCCGGCGACGCGATTGTTGGTGTTGGGGCCGAACAGGCCGTTGAACACCGAGCCGGGGTTGTCGGGGCTCGGCGCATTCAGCTCCTGGTGCCCGGCCTGCACGCCATAGGCGGTCGTCAGCGTGGCGAAGCGCAGATTGACGGGCATCATCTGCATCTCGACGCGCGCTTCCTGCTCGCGATTGGTGAAGGTCTGGCGCACGCCATCGGTGGTCGGGTCGGTGACGGCTGCAAGGCCGAGCTCATTGTGCCGATAGTCTGTCGCGCCGGCCCAGAATCGGATCGCATCGATCGCCGCGGAGTCCGGGCGATACTCGCCCTTGGCGGTGATCTTGGTCTGGTGTGCGTCGATCCGGGTCCGGCTGTCGGCGCCGTCGATGCCGGGGATGTGGTAGAGCGCATCGGTCTGCTGGATCGCCGCGCCGATGAAGCCGCCGGTGAAGAAGTAGCTGCCGCCGATCGAGGCGCCATCGTTCTGCACGGCGGAGTTCGGCTGCCGGCCGTTCACCGGGCGGGTCTGGTCGAACAGATAGGGGTAGCCCGGAATCGAATAGTCGCCGGTCTTGCGGCCGTAGGCATCGGCATGAAGTGCGAAGTTGCCGCCGCCAGCATCGAGCAGCACGCCGCCCTCGACGCCGCGGTCGACCGAGCTGAACGAGGTGCGCGTTTCCGCGGTGACGCAAGGCGCGCTGCCCGCGGCCGGCGCGCTCGCCGGCAGGCCATAGGTCTGGAACGGCGCGGTCGAACAGGTCGGCAGGGCCTGCGGAATGCGGTTGTTGGTGGCGCTGACGACGCCGCCGATCGAGGTGGAGCCGTAGCGCAGCGCCGCGGGGCCGCGGACGACCTCGATCTGGTCGCTGGTGAGCGGATCGATCGGCACGAAATGATCTTCGCCGAGGTCGGACGCACCGCCGCCGCCGATGCCGTTCTCGACGATACCGACGCGGTTGACGTCGAGGCCGCGGATGATCGGCCGGCTCGAGGCGCCCGGCGCGAAGCTCGATCCGGTAATGCCGGGTTTCGAATTGAGAAGGTCGCCGAGCGTGGCGGCGCCGGAGCGGCGAAGCTCCTCGTTCGGCACCACGGTGACGGTTGCGAACTGGTCGGTGACGACAGGCAGCACGCCCTGTTGCGGCGGCGGTGGCGCTGATTGTGCTTCTCGCGCTGGCGTCGGCGCACGGGGCCCGCGCGCGACGCGCGCGGTAGGATTGGGCCGCGGCACCACCGGCTTCCGTGCCCGTATCGGGCTTGGCGCTGTCACGTTGACCTCGGGCAACTCGGCCGCCGGCTTCGGATCGTCAGCGCGCGCGGGCGCACCCAAAACGCACAACATGGCTGCGGCGCTGCAGCCCGACATCAAGGCTCTCGACAACATCCTTCAATTCCTGATCCTGATCAGGCGTCCCACGTCTTTCGTTGCTGGCGGGATGCGCCTGCCGTCGGCTTGCGACGGACCCATTCCTGCACGCTGCCGCCGTGCGCGTGAGCGCAACCGTGGCGGCGTTTCGAGCGGTTCGGATCAGGCGATGGGAGGAGCGCGCGGCTGGAAGGCGGTGTCGACGACAACAGCCGCGACAGTGGCGGTGATCGCATCGGGCAGACGAAATGCCACCGCTTCAGGAGGCGTCAGAACGGGCGTCGGTGATAGCAGGATCGATTGCGCCATCGCCATGACGGCGCAGATGGCGCAGCCATCGGCGGAGGGCTGCTGGTCGGGGTCCTGGCTTGCGGGAGAGGAGCCGGTATGGGCCTGTGCGGTCGTGATACGACTGCCGTCCAGGCTCTGCGTGGAGAGCCAATGAACATGGCCGAACGCGAGCGCGAATTGCAGCACCAGCGCCAACAGCGCGAGCCGCGAGACATCTTTGATGTTCGCGCGAAACCAGCTCATCGCCAGCTCTGGCTCATGTGATCTGGCTCATGTGAGTAGGCCACCCCGTTCGGCTGAGAGGCTCAGCCTTTGTTACAATGTAACATCGCAGAGGCGCCTCTTAGCTGTCAATCAGAGCGCCGCGGCAACGGATGGAAACCGGCTCGCTGTGCCCTTCGCGCCACGTCGCGCGCCGCCGTGGTGCGCGTGTGCCTTCGTGTCAGCGTCCCTCGCGCACCCAGGTTGCGGCGAGCGCGCCGAGCAGCAGCAGCAGGCCGATCACGCCGGCGAACATCGGCAGCACGCCGACGCCCTTGACCACGCTGGCGTCGCGCATCCGCACGCCCATCCAGCCGTCGCCGCTGAACAGCGTCGATGACCTGACGGGGACGATACGCGGCAGGTCGATGCCCGAGCCGTCGGCGATGCGGCGGGCGTCGCCGCCGGTCGCCTGTGCCAGCGGCTTCAGGGTTTCGGTGGTCGAGGTGACCTCGGAGAATTCCTTCGGATTGGTCGGGCCGACATTGATCAGCGCCTTCAGCGTGCCGTCGGTCGCCTGCCACAGGCCGAGCTCGTTGGCGGGCAGGGTCGCGCGCCATTCGCCGGGATCGCCCTGGCTCAGAGTGAGCTCGCGCGTGGTGCCGGACGGCGAGGTCACGGTCACCGGCGGGACGGTGTCGCCCATGGTCTGGCGGATGACGGCGAGATCCTTGCCTTGAATCTGGAGCCGCAGCGCTTCCTCGTCGAGATCAGGCTGCTGCATCAGCCAGTGCGACATCCGCCTGAGCAGATCGAGATGCGGTCCGCCGCCTTCGTAGCCGCGTGCCCACAGCCAGATGTGGTCGGACAGCAGCAGAGCGACGCGGCCGGCGCCGAAGCGCGACAGCAGCAGGAGCGGCTTGCCATCGGCGCCGGTCATGACCGGCGGACTGACCGCATTACGCGTCTCGACGGTGCGGAAGAAGCGGCTCCAGCGCGGCGGCTCGGAGCCCGAGCCCTCGAGGCCGCGCGTAACCGGATGCCGTTTGCCGGCGTCAGATAGATGCGCATAGAAGGGCTTCTCGGTGACACCGACCGGCTCGGCGGGCAGCACCGAATCGAGCGGTGTGCGCCAGATGCTGGTGTTGGAGGCGTAGTCCGGCCCGGCCGAGACCAGCACCGCGCCGCCATTGCGCACGTAGCGCGCGATGTTGTCGAAATAGGCGATCGGCAACACGCCCTGGCGGGCGTAGCGGTCGAAGATGATCAACTGGAATTCGTTGATCTTCTGCTGGAACAGCTCGCGGGTCGGAAACGCGATCAGCGACAATTCGTTGATCGGGGTGCCGTCCTGCTTCTCCGGCGGCCGCAGGATGGTGAAGTGGACGAGATCGATGCTGGCGTCCGACTTCAGCAGGTTGCGCCAGGTGCGCTCGCCGGAATGCGGCTCGCCCGACACCAGCAGCACGCGCAGCTTGTCGCGGACGCCGTCGATCGAGACCACGGCGCGGTTGTTGACGAGGGTCAGCTCGTTGTCGAGCGGCGAGGCCTCGATCTCGACGATGTTCTGGCCTTCGTGCTTGATGTCGACGTCGACATTGGCGGCCTGGCCGCTGGTCAAGGTGCGTTCGCTGATGACCTCGCCGTCGCGCCGGATCACGACCTTGGCGCTGGCGCCGCTGACGCCCTGGTCGTCGAGCCGGAAGCTGATCGTCTGCGGCTGGCCGACGATGCCGAAGCGAGGGGCGGCGGTGATCGCGACGCGGCGGTCGCGCTCGGCCTTCTGGCCCGTGATCAGGGCCTGCAGCGGAGCCTGGAAGCCGAGCGCGGCAACGTTGCCGGGAATGTCGTGCACGCGGCCGTCGGTGATCAGGAAGGCGCCCGCGACCCGATCGACCGGGACGTCCGACAGCGCCGAGGTCAGCGCGCTGAACAGATGCGTGCCGTCGGTCTCGCCATCGGCCTGACCGGCATCGACCACGCGGACCTCGAGGCCCTTGATCTTCTTCAAGCTGTCGACCAGCGACTCCTGGGCCGCCTGGGTCTGCTTGTTGCGGTCACCGAAATTCTGGCTCGGGCTCTTGTCGACCACGACGGCGGCGACCGAGCTCAGCGGCTCTCGGTCCTCGCGCGTGAACTGCGGATTGGCCAGCGCGAGCGCGATCAAGGCGAGCGCGGTGACGCGGATCCAGGCCGAGCGCGAGCGGCCGAGCAACAGGAGCGCGGCGATGACGACGATCGCGCCGATCGCGAGCCACAGCACGACTGTCGGGACCAGAGGCGTGAACGCGATGCCGTAATTCATGAGGCAAACTCGCTGGCTTCGTCATGGCCGGGCTTGTCCCGGCCATCCACGTCATTCCCTCGGAAAACAGGGGCGTGGATGCCTGGCTCAAGGCCGGGCGTGACGACGGAGGTTTTGGCGCGGCTGCGCGTGGCTATTGTCATCACTGCCCAAGCCGTTCGATCAGCGCCGGCGCGTGCACCTGGTCGGCCTTGTAGTTGCCGGTCAGCGTGTACATCACGATGTTGACGCCGGCGCGGAAGGCGAATTCGCGCTGTCGCGGCTCGCCGGGAACCATCGGCAGCATGGCCTGGCCGTCGGGGCGGATGGCCCAGGCGCCGGCGAGGTCGTTGGAGGTGATGATGATCGGTGAGACGCCGTCGCCGCCGCGCGCCGGACGCGAGGTGCTGTCCTCGTCCTCGTCTTTCGGCAGCGCCTCGACCCAGGTCTGGCCTGCGGTGAAGCGACCGGGGAAGTCGCGCAGCAGGTAGAACGTCTTGGTCAGCACGTGCTCGCGCGGCACCGGCTCGAGCTCGGGGACGTCGAGCGACGACAGAATCTCGCGCAGCGACTGCATGCCCGGGGTCTGCTGCGCGCCGTTCTCGCCCGGGGGCGCCTCGACTGCATCGCGGGTATCGAAGATCACCGTGCCGCCCTGCTTCATGTAGGCGTCGATCTTGTTGATCGCGTCCTGCGGCGGCTTCGGCGTGCCCGGCACGATCGGCCAGTAGATCAGCGGGAAGAAGGCGAGCTCGTCATGCGCAGGATCGATGCCGACGGGGTCGCCGGCTTCGAGCGCCGTGCGCTGGGCCAGGAACAAGGTCAGTCCGGTCAGGCCGGCCTTGACGATGGAATCGACGTCGGCATTGCCGGTCACGACATAGGCAAGCCGCGTCTGCGACACCGCGCGCATGGCGAAATCGTCGCTGGCGGCGTCGGCGCGCGCGGCCGTCGGCATCGCGACCGCGAGCAGGGCGCCGGTTGCAAGCACCGCAAGCGCGATGGACGCGGGCGCTGCACGCCGCCGCCGTGCGAGCGAGGCCAGCGCGCCGCCGAGCAGGGCGACGATGACCGCGTCGATCAGGAACAGCAGCAGTGCGGTCGACAGCAGGATGCCCCGGAGATCGCGCGGCTCGGCGGTGGTGTAGCTGGCACGCTTGGCGCGCAGCGTCGACGTGTCGAGCTGCAGAATGCGATCGGCGGGGCTGAGCGTGTTCACTGCGGTGGGTCCCTCGGCTGGGCCATAGAATCCGGGTGGATGATCCAGCGAAGCCCGGTCGTTGAAATCCGCCGGCAGCGGCTTGGCGGTCGAAGGCGGCGGTCCGAAGGCGCCGAAGCCGTCGAGGATGTGCAGCGGCGCCAGCGTGGCCTTGGCGGTCTCACCCGCGGGACCAGGGCCCGGCGTCGAGGTGTAGCCGGACATGTCGACGATGCGGCGGAGCATCTCGACCATCGCGCCTGACATCGGCAGATCGGACCAGCGCATGTCGGCGCTGACGTGGAACAGCGCGATCAGGCCCTTGCCGCGATGCTCGCCGGTGACGAGCGGCGTGCCGTCCTCCAGCGAGGCCCAGCTCTTGGTCGCCAGCACGGCGTCGGGCTCGGCGAGGACCTGGCGATTGACCGTCACGTCCTTCGGGACGGTGATGCCGGCGAACGGGCCGTCGGCGGCGAACGCGGCCAGGTGTTGCGGCTTCTCCCAGGTCAGGCTGCCGCCCAGGGTGCGGCCGCCGCGGCGCAGCTTGACCGGCACGAGATCGTCGTCGCCCTGCGCCAGGCGCGGGCCGGCGAAGCGCACCAGCACGCCGCCATTCTCGATCCAGCCGTTGAGACGGTCGCGCAGCTCCGGCGACAGCGTGCCGACGTCGGCCATCACGATCATCGGCACCTTCTGGTCGAGGAACTGCGTGATGACCTGCTGCGGAGCGCCGCGATCACCGAGGCGGAGATCGGCGAACGGCGCCAGCGCGCGCGTCAGATAGAAGGTCGGCGCGAGCAGCGGTTGCGCGGTGTCGCTGGTGGCGCCGGAGACGATGCCGACCGCACGCCGCCGCCAGCGCTTGTCGAGCAGTTGCACGGCGCCTGCGGAGCGCTCGCCGGCGATCTCGAGCCGGGTGATGTCATTGCGCAGCTCGACCGGAAGATCGAAGCTCGCCTCGGCGTCGTGCGCACCGGCGGCGAAGCCGAACTGCGCTTCGCCGAGCGGCGAGCCCTTGGCGTCGAGCGCGCGCACAATGCCGCCCGGAACCGAGAGATCGGCGCGCAGCACCTTCACGGTCATCTTGGCCGCGGCGTTCTCGGCGCCCGCAAGCGCCAGCGGCGACAGGGTGCCGCCTTCGAACACCGTCAGGCTGCGATCGCCGATGGTCTTGGCAAGGCCGGTGACAAACTCGCTGCCGCGGCCGGGATCGACGCCGTCGGAGAACCACATGATCTCGGCATCGCCGGTCGCTTTCAGGAAGCGATCGAGCTGCGGCAGCGCATCGGCGCGCTCGGTCGTGTAGGCCTTGGGCGCGATCTGGCGCAGCGCGACGCGTGCAGCGCCAGCCGGCATCAAGGTCAGGTCGCGCGTGGGCTCGGACAGCGGCACCAGCGCGACGCCGCGCCGGTCGGCATCGGCATTGGCGATGATCTCGTCGGCGGCCCTGATGCGCGTGTCCCAGCTTGCGGCTGCGCTCCAGCTGTCGTCGAGCAAAAGCACAAGCGGCGCCTTGCTGCCGACGGCCTCGGTGCGCGGATTCCAGATCGGACCGGCCGCGGCGAAGATCACCAGCGCCGCCGCGATCAGCCGCAGCAGGGTCAGCCACCAGGGCGAGCGCGACGGCGTCTCTTCCTTGGGCGTGATGTCGAACAAGAGCCGGGTCGGCGGAAACTCGATGCGGCGCGGCCGCGGCGGCATCACCCGCAGCAGCCACCACAGCACCGGCAGGCTGATGAGCCCGGTCAGCAGCAAGGGTTCGGCGAACGACAGCGGCAGGCCCATCATGCGCCGAGCCCTCCGGGGCCAGCGCCCACTTTGACGCCGCCGCGCGCGCTACCTTTGGCCGTGGTCATACCGGCATGCAGGAACAGCAGCAGCTCGGCGGCCGAGCGGCTGGTGGTGTGGGTTGTGAACAGCCAGTCGAGCTTGCCGGTCTCGGCGCGGATCTGGTCGCGGTGCAGCGCCACGCGGGCGACGTAGTCCTGCGCCCAGCTCTCGGCGCGGCCGGCCGTGATGACCTCGCCGCCCTCCGGCTCGACGAACTCGACGCGGCCGGAATAGGGGAAGGTCTCCTCGGCGGGATCGACGACCTGGACCATCGTGCCGTGCGCACCCGACGCGGACAGGCCGGCGAGCATGGTGCTGATCTCGGAGATCGGCGACCAGAAATCCGACAGCACGACGATCTCGGCGAGCGCGGACGGCACGAAGGAGGGCGGCAGGCTCGGCCTGATCGTCTCATCATGCAGCATCGCCTGCGCGATGCGGTCGATCACGTTGCGGCTCCCGGTCGGATTGATCAGGCCGGGAATGCCGACGCGTTCGCCGCCGGCCACCAGCAACTCGGCCAGGGCGAAGGTCACGATCAGGGCGCGCTCGAGCTTGCTGTCGCGGGCGCCCTTCGACGCGAACGCCATCGACGGCGAGCGGTCCGGCCAGATCCACACGGTGTGCGCGGCCTCCCATTCCTGCTCACGGACGTAGAGATGATCGTCGCGCGCGGAGCGGCGCCAGTCGACGCGCTGCGACGGCTCACCGGAGACGAAGCGGCGGTACTGCCAGAAGCTTTCGCCGGAGCCGGCGCGGCGACGGCCATGCAGACCATGGATCACATTGGCGGCGATCTGGCGCGCTTCGAGCACCAGCCGCGGCAGCGACGACGCCAGCGTCCGGCTTTCGCCATCGGCACGCCGGATTGCGAGAATCTCCTTGTCGGCGTGCCCTGTCGCTGCGGCCATCAGCCAATCCGGCTCTTCAGTTGCCGGATCACGTCCGGAATGGTGCGTCCCTCGGCGCGGGCCGGGAAGGTGAGCGCCATGCGGTGCTTGAGCACGGGCTCGGCGAGATCGAGCACGTCGTCGATCGAGGGAGCGAGGCGGCCGTCGAGCAAGGCGCGGGCGCGCACCGCGAGCATCAATGATTGACTGGCGCGCGGACCCGGGCCCCAGGCGATCAGCTTGCCGGCGTCGCCGGCCTCCGGGCCGGGGCGGGCGGACCGCACCAGCGACAGGATCGCCTCGACCACGGAATCGCCGACCGGCAGCCGGCGTACCAGCCGCTGCGCAGCGATCAGCGCGTCTGCGGTCATCGCGGCCTTGGCGCCGCTCTCTTCGGCACCGGTGGTCTCGAACAGGATGCGGCGCTCGGCGTCGCGATCGGGATAGTCGACGTCGATCTCCATCAGGAAGCGGTCGAGCTGGGCTTCGGGAAGCGGATAGGTTCCTTCCTGCTCCAGCGGATTCTGGGTCGCGAGCACGTGGAAGGGCTTCGGCAGGTCATGACGGGCGCCTGCAACCGTGATGTGCTGCTCCTGCATGGCTTGCAGCAATGCCGACTGCGTGCGCGGGCTGGCGCGGTTGATCTCATCCGCCATCAGCAGTTGCGCGAACACCGGGCCGGCGATGAAGCGGAACGAGCGCTTGCCGCCGGCGCTCTCGTCGAGCACCTCGGCGCCGAGAATGTCCGACGGCATCAGGTCCGGCGTGAACTGGATGCGTTTGGCATCGAGGCCGAGCGTCACGCCCAAGGTCTCGACCAGCTTGGTCTTGGCGAGGCCGGGGACGCCGATCAGCAGCGCGTGGCCACCGGACAGGATGGTCACCAGCGTGTTTTCCACCACGCGGTCCTGGCCGAAGATGACGCTGGAGATCGCATCCTTTGCCGCTCGGATCTGGCCGGAGACCTGTTCGGCCGACCGGACGATCGCATCCTCGAGCTTCTCGGCACTCTCAGCCATTCCCATCGCTCCTTCTGCCCCGCATCTTGAACTTTCGGACGGACGTTCCGCTCCAGTTTGCCGGGACACGGATGCCAACCTATGCGAAGGCGCTGTATTCGTTGAGTTAAACTATCCCCATATTATCGGCATTACGGGGTATTGACGGCATCACGTTATGGCGACCTTACATGACCTGCAGGGCCGCCAGGAACTTTTGCACAGACGACGGCGATGGAATCTTGCACCAATCGTGCCAAGGTGGACGCAAACTCAAGGCAAACCATGGCGAAGCAAGGGCAGACCACCGACAACGGACTCGATCGGCTGACGTCGGCGGCAACGCAGGCTGGCACATCCGCAAAGGGACTGCCGCCGGTGCATTTGTGGAATCCGCCATTCTGCGGCGATCTCGACATGCGAATCGCCGGTGATGGTAGCTGGTACTACATGGGCACGCCAATCGGGCGGCCTGCGCTGGTGCGGCTGTTCTCGACGATCCTCAAGCGCGAGGGTGATCGCTATTTCCTGGTCACTCCGGTGGAGAAGGTCGGCATCCGCGTCGATGATGCCCCCTTCACGGCCGTAGAAATGCGGACGGAGAGCGATGCGCGCGGACCGCTGCTGCATTTCCGCACCAATGTCGACGACTGGGTCGCGTGCGATGCCGAGCACCGGCTGCGCTTCGAGCCTGGCGAGAGCGGCGGCCTGACGCCCTATCTGCATGTGCGAGCCGATCTCTGGGCCAAGGTGACGCGGGCGCTCTACTACGAGCTTGTTGACATGGGTGAGGAGCGGATGATCGATGGGCGTGTCATGTTCGGCGTGGGGTCGGGCGGCGCGTTCTTCCCCATGGCCGATGCAGAACAGGTGAGGGCGGCGCTTTGAACCAGCCCATGGTGAGGAACGGGACCGCTGGGCTCAGTTCAGCCGATTTCTTCGCGCGGGGCCGCGCGCGGTTGCGCTTCGACGTTCCGCAGGCCCTGCTCGATCCGGATGTCATTCCGGCCAGCGGAGATTCCGGCACCGACCGCATGCTCGAGATCATCTCCCGCGAGCAGCCCATCCGCCCCGCGGCGGTGCTGATCCCGGTGGTCGACCATCCCGAGCCGACGGTCCTTTTGACCCAGCGCTCGCCGAACCTCTCGAGCCATGCCGGGCAGATCGCCTTTCCCGGCGGCAAGATAGACGTCACCGATGCCTCGCCGCTCGATGCCGCCCTGCGCGAGGCCGAAGAGGAGGTCGGGCTCGACCGCAGCTTCGTCGACCCGATCGGCTATCTCGACGTCTACGGCACCGCCTTCGGCTTCCGCATCCTGCCCACGGTGGCGCGGGTGCGGCCCGGATTCACGCTCAAGATCAACGAGGGCGAGGTCGACGACGCCTTCGAGGTGCCGCTGGCCTTCCTGATGGACCCCGCCAATCATCAGCTGCATTCCAAGGAGTTTCGCGGCATGGAGCGCTTGTATTACGCGATGCCGTTCGCCGAGCGCTACATATGGGGCGCTACAGCGGGCATCCTTCGGGTCTTGTACGAGCGGGTCTGTCAGCCATGATCCGTGGCGTGTTGACGGAAATCGGAATTTTCCTCATTCCTTTTGCGGTTTATGTGTTGTTTTTGCTCGCGACCAAATCGGGGCTGTTGGTGCCTGTCAACTGGCCCTTTCATCTGATCACAAAATTGACGGTGGCGGCGCTGGTGTTGGTGATTGCAAGTCTGGTCCTGCTCGCCGAGTTCTCCGGCGCGCCGCCGCGTTCGACCTATATCCCCGCTCATGTCGAGAACGGCAGGCTCGTTCCAGGGGTCGAGAAATGATCGGCGCGCGGGTGCTGCATGCGCCCTGGCTCTCGTCCGGTCCCGCCGCGCGCGTGCTCGCGCTGCTCAATTGCGACGGCGAGGAGGCGCGGGTGGTCGGCGGCGCCGTGCGCAATGCGCTGCTCGGCATCGCCATCGGCGACATCGACATCGCGACCACGGCGCTGCCGGCGGAGGTGCTCCGGCGCGCCAAGGCGGCGTCGATCAAGAGCGTGCCGACCGGCATCGACCATGGCACCGTGACCCTCGTGCTCGAGGGGCATCCATTCGAGGTCACGACCCTGCGCGAGGACACCGAGACCTTCGGCCGCAAGGCCAAGGTCGAGTTCGGCCGCGACTGGGTCGGCGACGCGCACCGGCGCGACTTCACCATCAATGCGCTGTCCGTCGGGCCGGACGGCGTGGTGCATGATCACGTCGGTGGTCTCGCCGACATCGCCCAACGCCGCGTGCGCTTCATCGGCGATCCCGCCCAGCGCATCGCCGAGGATTATCTGCGCATCCTGCGCTTCTTCCGCATCCATTCGGCATTCGGCCACGGCGTCCCCGACCGCGAGGGCTATCTGGCCTGCATCGCCGGCCGCGCCGGCCTCGCCGCATTGTCCGCCGAGCGGGTGCGCATGGAGATGCTGAAACTGCTCGTCACCGACGGCGCGGTCGGCGCGGTCACGGCGATGGCCGATGGCGGGTTGCTGACGGCGATCCTCGGCGGCGTCGCCTATCTCGGTCCGTTTGCCGCGATGATCGGCATCGAGCGCGAGCTGGAGCTTTCGCCGAGCGCGGTCCGCCGTCTCGCGGCGCTCGCGGTCGCCGTGACCGAGGATGCGCGCCGTCTCGGCGTCAGACTGAAGCTCTCCAATGCCGAGACCAAGGCGCTGGACGGCATGGGCCATCGCTGGTGGCGGTTCGCTTCCGCCGATGAGGCGCGAGTCCGGCGTCTGCTGTATCGTCTCGGCGAGACCGTCTATCGCGACCGCCTGATGCTCGGCTGGGCGCGGGCGCGCGATCGCGACGACCGGAGCTGGCGCGAGCGTGCGCTGTTGCCGCAGCGCTTCACGCCGCCGAAATTGCCGTTGAAGGCGGCCGATTTCATCGCGCGCGGGGTTGCGGAGGGACCGCTTCTCGGTCATGTGCTCACCCTCGCAGAGGATGCCTGGCTCGCGGCGGACTTTCCGCTCGACGAGGCATCGCTGAACGCGATCGCCGATCAGGCGGCGGCGCGTGTCAACCGCGACGGACGTTCATGAATTTTCTGGCAGGCTTTGCCGACATCTCGCTCCTGCAACTCCTGCTCGTCGCTTCCGTCGCTCTCTTTGCTTCCATCATCGGTGGTCTCGCCGGCTACGGCACCGGCGCTCTCATGCCGCTCGTGCTGGTGCCGATGGTCGGCGCCGAACCCGTCGTGCCGATCATCGCGATCTCGGCGATCCTCACCAACCTCAGCCGCGTCGTCGCCTACATCAGCCACGCCGACCGCACGCGCGCCGTGATCGTCATCGCGGCAGCCGCGCTCACGACGGCGCTCGGCGCCTACGGCTACACGCGACTGACCAATGCCGGCGCGGCGTTCGTGATCGGCACCATGCTGATCATGAGCGTCCCGCTGCGGCGGATCCTGCGCAAGCGCGAGGTCAGGATCGGCAATGGCGGGCTTGCCGCCGGAGCAGTCGGTTATGGCGTGCTGGTCGGCGGCACCTCCGGCTCCGGCGTGATCCTGCTGTCGCTGCTGATGGCGGCGGGCCTGGAAGGCGCCGCGGTCATCGCCACCGACGCGATGATCTCGGTGGCGACGGGCGTCATCAAGATCTCGGTGTTTGGTTTGGCCGGCGTGGTCACGGCGCAGGTGCTGGCCTTCGCGCTCCTGATCGGCGCGGTCGCGGTGCCGGGCGCGTTCCTCGCCAAGGCCTTCGTCGCCCGCATGCCGGTGCACATCCACGCCGCCATCCTCGACGCCGCCGTGATCACCGGCGGCGGCGTGATGATCGCGTCGGCGCTGCGGCACCTGCTGCCGGCGGGATAGCCCTTCGGCGTCAGGCTACCTGCTGTGCTGCTCGGCCTCTACGTCCGCCCCCAGCGGCCGATCAGCATCTTCAGGAAACGCTCCGCCGCAGGCGACATCGTGCCGGTTCTGCGGCGCACGACGCCGATGGTGCGTGAGATCTCGGGATTGAGGATGGGGCGCGTGACGAGGAAGGGATGATCGCTCTGCGGTGTCGCCATCTTCGGAAGAACCGAGATGCCAAGCCCAGCCTCGACGAGTCCAAGCGACGTGGAGAGATGCGTCACCTCGTAGAACCAGCGCAGCTTGATCGCTGATTTGGCGAGCGCGGCATCGAGCAGGGTCCGGTTGCCGCTGGACCGGTGGACGGTGATCAGGGGGTAGGGCTCGAGATCGCCCCAGCCGACCGTCGCCATCGCGGCGAGCGGGTGATCCTTGCGCGCGGCGAGCACGAAGGGATCCTCGACCAGACGGTCGAAGATCAGCTCGGGGTCCGATGCTCCCATCAGGTTGATGCCGAACTCGACCTCGCCACGCTCGACGGCCTGCAGCCCATCGGTGGCAGGCAGGTCGAGAATGCGAAAGCGGATGTTGGGATATTGATCGTTGAACTCGCGGATGACCGACGGCAGGAAGTAGAACGCCGCGGTCGGCAGGCAGGCGATGGTGACGAGGCCTCCGCGATTGAGGCCGCTGTCGCGCACAGCAAACAGCGAGCCGTCGAACTCCTCGATCATACGCCGCACGAGCGGCACCAGCTCGGCGCCGAGCGCCGTCAGCGCGACGTGACGCGTCGTGCGCTCCAGGAGCGGCGCGCCGATCGCGCCCTCCAGCTTCTGGATGCGCCGGCTCAATGCCGGCTGCGAGAGGTTCAGGGCCTCGGCGGCCCGATGAAAGCTCTCCAGATCCGAGACGCTCAGGAAGGCCCGGAGGTCTAGGATCTCACAATTGATGTTAATCATGCATCAATACCGCAATTCTTTGCATTTCAAAGATCGATCTCAGCTCAGTATACGCAACAGTAACTTAGATTGATACGAAATTGACATAACTGAGGCCGGCATGAACGATCTGATCTCGATACCGTGCGTCCTGATGCGAGGCGGAACGTCGAAGGGGCCCTTTTTCCTGGCGTCGGACCTGCCGAGCGATCCGGCCCGGCGCGATGAGATTCTGCTCTCGGTCATGGGCTCCGGTCATCCGCTGCAGATCGACGGCATCGGCGGCGGCAATCCGGTCACGAGCAAGGTCGCCATCGTCGGGCCGGCCAGCGTGCCCGGCGCCGACGTGGATTATCTGTTCGCGCAGGTGCGGATCGATCAGCAACTGGTCGATACCTCGCCGAATTGCGGCAACATGCTTGCCGCGGTCGGACCTTTTGCCATCGAGGCGGGGCTGGTGCCGGCGAAAGGTCCGGCGACGCTGGTCCGCATCCACAACGTCAATACGCGCCAGTTGATCGAGGCCGAGGTGCCGACCCCCAACGGCAAAGTGTCGTATCTCGGCGACGCGTCGATCGACGGTGTCCCAGGGCGAGCGGCGCCGATTGCGCTCACCTTTCTCGATGCGGCCAACCGGATGGACGAGATGTTTCCGACCGGCGAGGCCAATGAGACGATCGACGATCTCGACGTCACGCTGATCGACTGCGCGATGCCAATGATGATCGTGCGTGCGGAGGATCTCGGCGTGACCGGCTATGAGAGCGCCGCCGCGTTGAGTGCGAACACGGCGCTGCTGGAGCGGCTCGAGCGGCTGCGCGTGGCGGCCGGCGGGCGCATGGGACTCGGCGACGTTCGCGACCGTGTCATTCCCAAGCCGGTGCTGCTCGCCCCCGCGGTGCATGGCGGCCACGTGTCGGCCCGCTATTTCATGCCGCACGATTGCCACCCGTCGCTTGCCACCACCGGCGCCGTCGGCATCGCCACCTCGCTGATCGTGGCGGACACGGTGAGCGCGCGTCTCGCTGGGCTGCAGGTCGCGCCTGCGGTGATCGGCATCGAGCACCCGATGGGCCATATCGACGTCAAGCTGCAGGAGCGCGATGGCCGGATCGTGGCTGGGATTTTGCGGACCGCCCGCAGGCTGTTCGAAGGCTGCGTGTTCGCAAAGCCCGCGACACGGATGGTACACGCCGCCTGAGCGCACGCGGCGTCCGGACTCAATCGACATCGATAACAAGGGAGGAAGTCACATGCGTCGTCTCATGCTCGCCATCACTGCGGCTGTCGCAATCTGCGGCTCGGCCGCCGCCGAGCCCGTGCGCATCAGCGTCGGCTCGTACAATCTGAACAACCTGCCGTTTCCGGTCGCGGTGGGCCTTGGCCTGTTCCAGAAGGAAGGGCTCGACATCACCGTGGAGAATTTCGCCTCCGGCGGCTCCAAGACGCTGCAGGCGCTGGTCGCCGGATCGACCGATGTCGCCGTCGGCTTCTACGACCACACCATCCAGATGCAGTCGCAGAACAAGTCGGTCGTCGGCTTCGTGCTGCTGTCGCGCAATTCCGGTCTGGTGCTGGCCGGTGGCAAGGCTGCGACGTTCGACCCGGCCAGGCCGGAGACCATCAAGGGCGCCAAGATCGGCATCACCGCCCCCGGATCATCCTCGGACTTCTTCGTCCGCTATTATCTCAAGCAGAACAAGATCCCCGCCGAGAGCGTGTATCTGATCGGCGTCGGATCAGGGGCCGCTGCCGTGGCCGCGCTGGAGCAGGGCAAGATCGATCTGCTGGTGAACTACGATCCGGCCGCGACCTATGTCGAGCAGAAGGGGATCGGCAAGATCCTGATCGATGCGCGAAGCGACGAGGGCGCCAAGCAGGTCTATGGCGGCATCTATCCGACCTCCGTGCTCTACGCGACCCAGCAGTACATCGCGAAGAACCCGGCAACGGTCCAGAAGATCACCAACGCCACGGTCAAGGCACTGCGCTGGATCGCCACGCACAGCGCCGAGGAGATCGTCGCGGTGCTGCCGAACGATTTCATCTCCGGCGAGAAGGAGACCTATACGAAGGCGGTTGAGAACGCCAAGGCGATCTTCTCCAGAGATGGGCAGTTCGACGAGACCGATGTGCAGACGCCGCTGCATGTGCTCAAGAGCTTCAATGACAAGGTGGAGGCGGCGTCGATCGACCTCGCCAAGACCTACACCAACGCCTTCGCCGTGAAGGCGCAGAGCGTCTCGAACTGATCGGGAGGAAAACAATGGCACTCGCCGTCGTCAAGGACCCGGACCCGATGGTTCAGTCCCGCAGCGCCAGGAGCATGGTGGAGATCAATCAGGTCACCATGTCCTTCGGCAGCTACACCGCCGTCAGGGACGTGAATCTGACGGTCGCCGATGGCGAGTTTCTCGCCATTGCCGGTCCGACCGGCTGCGGCAAGAGCACCATCCTCAACGCGATCGCGGGCCTCTTGAAGCCGAGCGCCGGCAGCATCGCCATCGATGGCCAGCCGGTGCGCGGTGTCCAGGGCAACATCGGCTATCTGTTCCAGCAGGATGCCTTGCTGCCGTGGAAGACCGCGATCGAGAATGTCGAGCTCGGCCCGCTGTTCCGCGGCGTGTCGGCCCGTGAGCGCCATGAGCGCGCAATGGCCTGGCTCGTCAAGGTCGGGCTGAAGGGCTTCGAGCACCGCTATCCGCACCAGCTCTCCGGCGGCCAGCGCAAGCGCGTGCAGATGGCTCAGGCGCTCATCCATGGGCCGAAGGTCATCCTGATGGACGAGCCGTTCTCGGCGCTCGACATCCACACCCGCCACCTGATGCAGAACGAGCTGCTGCGGCTGTGGCAGGAGGAGAAGCGCGCGGTGGTCATGATCACCCACGATCTCGAGGAGGCCATCGCGCTGGGGGATCGCGTCGTCGTTCTGGCCTCGGGACCGGCCTCGCGGGTCATCGACAGCTTCCCAGTCGACCTGGAGCGGCCGCGCGACGTGGCCGAGATCAAGCTCGATCCGCGCTTCACCGATCTCTATCGCAACATCTGGGCCTCGCTGCGCGGGGAAGTGGAGAAGAGCTATGCCCGCCATGACTGAACGCCTCATCCAGCTCGCGTTGCTGATCGTCATCGTCGGCGGCTGGCAGGCCGGCGTCACCTATGGCGTCATCGATCCGTTCTTCTTCCCGGCGCCGCTGGCGGTGCTCAAGCAGGTGTTTGCCTGGCTGTCGGCGCAGAGCTTCTACGCGCATGTCTCGACGACGCTGACCGAGACGATCCTCGGCTACATCATCGGCACCGGACTCGGCGTCACCGCCGGCGTCTGGCTCGGCCTCAACCATTCCGCGGCGCGCATCCTCGATCCCTTCATCAAGGCGCTCAACGCCGTGCCGCGCGTGGTGCTGGCGCCGATCTTCGTGCTATGGCTCGGCCTTGGCCTGTGGTCGAAGGTGGCGCTTGCGGTGACCCTGGTGTTCTTCGTCACCTTCTTCAACGCGCTGCAGGGCGTGCGCGAGGTCAACCCGGTGGTGCTGGCGAATGCCCGCATCCTCGGCGCCCGGCGCTCGGAGCTGCTGCGTCACGTCTACTTCCCGGCGGCTGCGAGCTGGATCCTGTCGTCGCTGCGAACCTCGGTCGGCTTTGCGGTGGTCGGCGCCATCATCGGCGAATATCTCGGCTCGTCCGCCGGGCTCGGCCATCTGATCGCGCAGGCCGAAGGCAATTTCGATGCGGTCGGCGTGTTCGCCGGCATCTTCATCCTGGCGATCTTCGTGCTGTGCATCGACGCGCTGCTCGACCTCGTGGAGAGCCGCCTGATCAAATGGCGTCCCAACGTCGCCGAGCGTCCGGCCTGATCCGGATACGACAGAGCGCCGGTCCTGACGGGCCGGCGCTCTTGCATTGATCACCAGGCTTCAGGCCGGCACGAGCTCGGTCAGCGAGCGGATGATGCGGTCGGGCTTGACGTCGGTGCCTTCCGGCAGGCCGTCGCCATGGACGTCGATCCAGATCGAATAGATGCCGAGCCGCTGTGGCGCCACGATCTCCCATTCGAGATTGTCGCCGATCATCCAGGTGTCTTCGGGGCCGACGCCGAGCCGCTCCATCGCGTGCCAATAGGCGCGCTCCTCGGGTTTGCCGAAGCCGTGCTCGCCCTCGATCTGGATGTGGTCGAAGCGGTGCGCCAGCGCGAAGCGCTCGATCTTGGCGCGCTGCTGGCCGGCCTCGCCGTTGGTCACGAGCGCCAGCCGGACGCCGCGCGCCTTGAATGCGTCGATCGCCTCATGCGCGCCGGGAAAGATGAACATCTGCTCGTCGCGATAGGCGGTGAAGCGGTCGGCGATGCGGATCGCAAGCTCGGTCGGCAGCGCCTGGCCTGCGGCGGTCAACGCCGCGAAGCCGCCCTTGACCACCTCCTGGCGGGCCTGGATCAGCTTCATCCGCCATTCGGCGCCGGCGACCGACCAGAAGCTGCGCGCCGAGGAGAGGATCGCGGCCGCCACCTCCTGCGAGGTATGCGGCGCCAGCTCGTCGGCGAATTCGGTGGCGACGATGTTCCACGCGATCTCGGGCCGGCCATAGGCCGACAGGATGGTGTCGTCCATGTCGATCAGCATGGCGCGGGGCAGGGGAGCGGTCATCTCCTTGGTACGCGGCGGCGGGGCTGAAGGTTTCAGGGCCATTTCACTTCGGGCGGCATCGAGGACAGGATCGAGTCGACATTGCCGCCGGTTTTCAGCCCAAATGTGGTGCCACGGTCATAAAGCAGGTTGAATTCGACATAGCGGCCGCGCCGGATCAACTGCTCCTCGCGGTCCGCGTCGGTCCAAGGCGCGCCGAAATTGCGGCGGACCAGCTCCGGATAGACCTTCAGGAAGGCGCGGCCAACATCCTGGGTGAAGGCGAGATCGGCCTCCCAGTCGCCGGAATCGTGATGGTCGTAGAAGATGCCGCCGATGCCGCGCGGCTCCTTGCGATGGGGCAGGTAGAAGTACTCGTCGCACCAGCGCTTATACTTGTCGTACGACGCGACCGCCGCATGCGCATCGCAGGCGCTCTTCATCGCGGCGTGGAAGGCGAGCGTATCCGGGTCTTCCTGAGTGCGGCGGCGGTCGAGCACCGGCGTCAGGTCGGCGCCGCCGCCGAACCAGGCCTTCGTGGTCACGACGAAGCGGGTGTTCATGTGCACCGCCGGCACGTGCGGCGACCACAGATGCGCGATCAGCGAGATGCCCGAGGCCCAGAACCGCGGATCCTCGGCGGCGCCAGGGATCTGGCTGCGGAATTCGGGCGCGAACTCGCCATGCACGGTGGAGCAGTGCACGCCGACCTTCTCGAACAGCCGGCCGTGCATCATGCTCATGACGCCGCCGCCGCCCGGGCCGCCGGCATGATCGGTGCGCTCCCATGGCGTGCGCACGAAGCGGCTGGCCTGACGTGGATAGAGCGCGGCCGGCGCCTCGTCCTCGAGCCGCTCGAACGCCGCGCAGATCTGGTCGCGCAGGCTCTCGAACCAGGAGCGGGCGCGGGCCTTGCGATCCTCGATGGCGGCAGTGGTCATGGCAGTTTTCCCCGGGGCGCGTTTCTTTCACCCTCCCCTGGAGGGGAGGGTGGGACCGCTCATGTCGCTACACCTGGCTACTACCATAAGCGATCAGCCCTGCGGGCCAAAATAGGTGCAGGTCTCGCGGCAGCTGTCGCGGTGGACGCTGACCTTGGTGACATGGCCGATGGAGCGGACGCGCTCATAGATGAAGCGCGACAGGTTTTCGAGCGTCGGCAGCCCGATCGCCTCGATCTTGTTCAGGAACTTGTGGTCGAGCATGGCCTGGATCTCGCTCAAGCGCTGCGTCAGCACGCCGAAATCCACCACCATGCCGGTCTCGGGATTGGTCGCATCGCCGCGCACCGTCACCTCGGCGCGGAAGGAATGGCCGTGGATCTCCTGGCTGGCTTCGCCGAGCGTCGTAATCGGCAGCGTATGCGCGGCCTCGAAGGTGAACGACTTGGTCAATTCCCACATCGTGTCAGTCACAATCCCTATCTGATGCCGATCATCTTGTGCGTCTGCAGGCTGAGCCGCCATTGCGGATGATGCTGGCAGTATTGAATCGCGCGCGCCGTGTTCGCGGCCGCGTCGGGCCCGTCCATCGGCTGCAGCGAGAAACGCTCGAAGGCGAGGCCTTCGAACCGCTCCGGCTCGGCGCCGTCCTGCGGATAGACCAGCTTCAGCTCATGGCCCTGCCGCAGCTTCAACTCGGTGCCCGCTTTCGGGCTGACGCAGATCCAGTCGATGCCGTCGGGCGGAATGAGCGTGCCGTTGGTCTCGATCCCGACCGCGAAGCCGCGGGCGTGAAGCGCCGTGATCAGGTCGGCATCGACCTGCAGCAGCGGCTCGCCGCCGGTGAGGATCGTATAGCGGTCGGCGGCACCGCCTGTCCATTGCCCGGCAATCGCCTCGGCGAGATCGGCGCTGTCATAGCGGCCCCCGAGCGTGCCGTCGGTGCCGACGAAATCGGTGTCACAGAACCGGCACGTCGCGGTTGCGCGGTCGGCCTCGCGTCCGCTCCACAGGTTGCAGCCGGCGAAGCGGCAGAACACCGCGGCGCGGCCCGCCTGGGCGCCTTCGCCCTGCAGGGTCATGAAGATTTCCTTCACCGCGTAGCTCACCCTTCGGCTCCTTGTGCAGATTGCAATTGGACGAATTGTCCGGTCTGGCGCAGCGCCTCGCCGGCGGCCATCGCCGCCGCCATCGCCACGTTCAGCGAGCGCAACCCGGGCTGCAGCGGAATCCGCAGCCGCGCATCGGCGACCTCCGCCACGGCCTCCGGCACGCCGGCGCTCTCGCGCCCGAGCAGCAGGATGTCGTCCGCGCCGTAGCTGAAGTCGAGATAGCAGGTCGCGGCCTTGGTCGTCAGCAGCAGCAGGCGATGGCCCGCCGCCGCCCGCCAGGCCTCGAACGCGTGCCATGAGTCGTGGCGCCGCCAATTCAACTGGTCCAGATAGTCCATGCCGGCGCGGCGGAACTGCCGGTCCGACACCGGAAAGCCGGCCGGCTCGATGATGTGGGCCGCGAGCCCGAGGCAGGCGCACAGCCGCAGGATCGTTCCGGTGTTCTGCGGAATGTCGGGTTGATAGAGCGCGATCTGCATGCGAATTGGTCTTAAGACTGAGGCGGAAAGTCCGCTTCCTGCGCGGGAATTGGTGCATGGCGTGCTGCAGGGCCGATAGCGGGCTTGCGCTCGTATCGCAAGGGTGCCAATAGAACGATTCTGGACGGCTTGTTCCCCAGGGGCGGTGGAGCGAGCCGTTTTCTGCCGCCGCGGGGGACGCGGGCGCCGGCAGGATCTCCCGGTCACGTGATCTCCAACGCCGAGATCTAAGACGTCGAGCGGGGCGGTTCCACCGGCTGCAACGAAGAAAGGGTTGGAATCGTGACAGCGTCTACTGCGGATCATCCGACACGCCGGGATTTTCTTTTCGTCGCCACGGGCGCGACCGCAGCGGTCGGTGGTGTGGCCGCCTTGTGGCCCTTCATCTCCCAGATGAATCCCGATGCCTCGACCATCGCGGCCGGTGCGCCGATCGAGGTCGACCTCTCTCCGGTCGCCGAAGGTCAGGACATCAAGGTGTTCTGGCGCGGCAAGCCGATCTACATCTCCCACCGCACCAAGAAGCAGGTCGAGGAGGTCCGTAAGGTTCCCGTGTCGAGCCTGATCGATCCGGCGACCGACCAGTCCCGCACCAAGGACGGCCACGAGCAGTGGCTGGTCGTGATCGGCATCTGCACCCATCTCGGCTGCATCCCGATCGCCCATGAAGGCAACTACGACGGCTTCTTCTGCCCGTGCCACGGCTCCCAGTACGACGCTTCCGGCCGCGTGCGCCAGGGGCCGGCGCCGCTCAACCTTCCCGTCCCGCCCTATCAGTTCGTTTCCGACACCAAGATCCAGATCGGCTGAGCGGACGTTCGTCTTCAGCTCACGCTCGATCGTGCAAGATAATTTCTTCAGGAACGCATCATGAGTGGACCTTCTGACTACCAGCCGAGCCACCCCGCCTTGAAGTGGCTCGAGCAAAGACTTCCGATCATCGGCCTGGTCCACTCGTCCTTCGTTGCCTATCCGACGCCGCGGAACCTGAACTATTGGTGGACGTTCGGCGCCATCCTCTCGATGATGCTGGGTGTCCAGATCGTCACCGGCGTCATCCTGGCGATGCACTACACGCCGCATGCCGACCTGGCCTTCAAGTCGGTCGAACTGATCGTGCGCGACGTGAACTACGGCTGGCTGCTGCGCAACATGCATGCCTGCGGCGCGTCGATGTTCTTCCTCGCCGTCTACATCCACATGTTCCGCGGCCTCTATTACGGGTCATACAAGGCGCCGCGCGAGGTGCTCTGGATCCTCGGCGTCATCATCTATCTCTTGATGATGGCGACGGGCTTCATGGGCTATGTGCTGCCGTGGGGCCAGATGAGCTTCTGGGGCGCCACCGTCATCACCAATTTGTTCTCGGCCGTGCCGTATTTCGGCGAGAGCATCGTGACGCTGCTGTGGGGCGGCTATTCGGTCGGCAACCCGACCCTGAACCGCTTCTTCGCGCTTCACTACCTGCTGCCGTTCCTGATCGCCGGCGTGGTCGTGCTGCACGTCTGGGCGCTGCACGTCGCCGGCCAGAACAACCCGGCCGGCGTCGAGCCGAAGACCGAGAAGGACATGGTGCCGTTCACGCCCTACGCCACCATCAAGGACTTCTTCGGCGCCACCTGCTTCCTGATCTTCTATTCCTGGTTCATCTTCTACATGCCGAACTATCTCGGCGAGGCCGACAACTACATCCCGGCCAACCCGGCGGTGACGCCGGCGCACATCGTGCCCGAATGGTACTACCTGCCGTTCTACGCCATCCTGCGCTCGATCCCGAACAAGCTCGCCGGCGTCGTGGCGATGTTCGCGGCGATCATCGTGCTGGTGTTCCTGCCCTGGCTCGACTCGGCCAAGACCCGCTCCAACAAGTACCGTCCGCTCGGCAAGCAGTTCTTCTGGATCTTCGTCGTCGTCTGCATCGGCCTTGGCTATCTCGGCGCGCAGCCGCCGGAGGGCGTCTATGTCGTGCTCGGCCGCATCCTGACGGTGCTGTATTTCGCCTACTTCCTGATCGTGCTGCCGCTGCTCGCGCGCATCGAGCGGCCGCGCCCGCTGCCGAACTCGATCGCTGACGACGTGCTGGCCAAGTCCGGCCGCAAGGCGGCGCCGATGGTCTCGACCGTGATCGCGCTGGCCGCCGCGGTGTCGCTGCTCGCCGGCAGCATGGGCGACGCCCGTGCCAGCGAAGGCCAGGAGAACCCGCCGTCGGCGAGCTGGTCGTTCGCCGGTCCGTTCGGTACCTTCGATCGCGGCGCCGTGCAGCGCGGCCTCAAGGTCTACAAGGAAGTCTGCTCGAACTGCCATTCGCTGCAATACGTGGCGTTCCGCAACCTCGCCGAGCCCGGTGGCCCCGGCTACTCGGCGGCGCAGGCCGCCGCCTTCGCGGCCGAGTACAAGATCAAGGACGGTCCCAACGACGCTGGCGACATGTTCGAGCGTCCGGGCCGGCCGGCCGACTACTTCCCGTCGCCGTTCCCGAACGAACAGGCCGCACGGGCCGCCAATGGCGGTGCGGCCCCGCCGGACCTGTCGCTGATGGCCAAGGCGCGCTCATACAAGCGCGGCTTCCCCTGGTTCCTGATCGACTTCTTCACCCAGTTCCAGGAGCAGGGCCCGAACTACATCAACGCGCTGCTGCAGGGCTATGAAGAAACCCCGCCGCACGGCGTCACCATCCCGGAGGGCTCGTACTACAACAAGTACTTCCCCGGGCATGCGATCAAGATGCCGCCGCCGCTGTCCGACGGCCAGGTGACGTTCGACGACGGCTCGCCGGCCACCGTGAAGCAGTATGCCCACGACGTCGCGACCTTCCTGATGTGGACCGCCGAACCGCACATGGAGGCGCGCAAGCGCCTCGGCTACCAGGTGTTCATCTTCCTGATCATCTTCGCCGGCCTGATGTACTTCACCAAGAAGCGGGTCTGGGCCGCCGCGCATTGAGCGGTGTGCGGGCCATCACGGCATGAGATTGAAAAAGCCCCTTCGGGGGCTTTTTTGCTTTTGGCCGGTCTGGCCGTCGCGCCATTGGCGAGGCACGGCAGAGGAGGCGACGCATGACTTCATCGTTGGCCTTCGCAGGCGCCGCCGTGCTCGAAATCGGCGGCTGCTTCGCGTTCTGGGCCCGGCTGCGGCTCGGCCAGTCGCCGCTATGGCTGCTGCCGGGGCTGGCCGCGCTTGCCGGCTTTGCCTATCTGCTGACCCTGGCCGACAGCCCGCTCGCCGGCCGCGCCTATGCCGCCTATGGCGGCATAGATATCACCGCGGCGCTGCTGTGGGGCTGGCTGGTCGAGGGCCATCGCCCGGATATCCGGGATCGTCGCGGCGCCGGTTGTGGTCCCGGATGTCGCTGCGCTCATCCGGGCTACGGGAGTCACGTTGAAACGAACCCGATTGCTCCCGTCGCGCCGGACACGCATTTGCGGTAAACCCCGCTCCTGAGCTTCCAACAGAAAATGCGGAGGAACACATGGGCACACTCATCAGCTTCAAGCGCCCCGACGGCCAGGAGGCCAAGGGCTATCTCGCCAAGGCCGCGCAGGCCGATGCGCCGGGCGTCGTCGTCATCCAGGAATGGTGGGGCCTGCAGGACCAGATCAAGGGGATGTGCGATCGTTTCGCGCTCGCCGGCTTCAACGCGCTGGCGCCCGATCTCTACAAGGGCACGGTGGTGCCCTATCACGACACGGATGCGGCGGGCCGGGAGATGAACTCGCTCGACTTCATGGACGCGACCACGCAGACCGTGCGCGGGGCCGCGCAATATCTGGCGCGCAACGGCGCCAAGGTCGGCCTCACCGGCTTCTGCCTCGGTGGCGCGGTGACGATCATCGGCGCGACCAAGATCGACGAGTTCGCCGCCGGCGTCGTGTTCTATGGCATTCCGCCGGAGCAGGCGGCGAAGCCGGCCGACGTCAAGATCCCGCTGCAGGCCCACTTTGCCAACAAGGATGATTGGTGCACGCCGGCGCTGGTGGACGGCTTCGAGAAGGCGATGAAGGCCGCCGGCAAGTCGCTCGAGCTCTATCGCTACGATGCCGAGCATGCCTTCGTGAACGAGCAGCGCATGACCGTGCACGATCGCAGGGCCGCCGAGCTCGCCTGGGGCCGCGCCACGGCGTTCTTCCACAAGCACCTCGGCTGAGCCGAGAGGGCCGGCGTGTCGGTCCTCAACCGTGCCGCGCGGACTCAAACCGCGCGGGCGGTCTTGGTCTCGGCCGACGGCTGTTCGGCCTCATCGAGAGCCGAAGCGTCGTTTGCAGGATCCAAGGGATCGGCGCTGGTCACCGCGTCGGCGGGGCGTCGCCGACGCTTCGTCCGCTTCGCCTGCGCTTCGAGGAAGCAATCGAGCAGCGTCGGCTGCTTCGGGAGCGCATGCGACACTGAAGGCTGTTTGCCGCGGGCCATGTTAACCAAGGTAATTCAATATGGTTAACCAATCATTGCCACACTATTGCAGCTAGACAACAGTGTTGCCCTCGCGCACAGCCAAGTTATGTAACTTTTTTGGGGTTGCGACAATCATTGGTCGATAAGTGAAGCATTCTGCACGCGCGCAACATGAGGTTGTGGAGGGGGCTCACAGCCGCCGGCTGCAGCTTTTCGCCGCTTGCCGCCGTACGCTTCCGCGAATCACCGGGATTTTGTGGGGATCTGAGCATTGATCATGTTCGCAGCGCGTCGCTTCGTTCGATGGTCGAATTCGCCGTGTCTCGCCGTCGGTTGCGTCGCCGAAACAATCTGAGGTAGCGTTTTCCGGTCCCTCTGCTGATGGAGAAAGCCGTGCGTGTGGCCTTTGCGCTGGCTGGGCTGGGCGGCTTGAACGCCCATGGCGCCGGCTTCCTCGACACCGCCCGCGCCTGGGGCGTCACGCCGGATCTCGTCACCGCGACGTCCGGCCAGATCCTGGTGCTGTCGGCGTGGCTTCAGGGTCTCGATCTGCGCAACGAGCTGATGTCCTCCGACCGCCTCAGAGATCCGGCGTCGCAGCTGCGCACAGTGCTGTTCGGCTATCCCGGCGTGTTTCGTCCCGCCTATGCCGAGGCGCTGGCGCGATTCGTCTCCTGGCCGGATTGGCGCGACGGCCCGTTCAACGCCCTCGCGGACCGGCTGTGGCCGGCGCAGCAATATGTCCCGGTGCGCAGCGAGGCTGACTTCGCGCACGCGGCGGAGACGCTCAATGCCACGCCGATCGGCGTTGTGTTCAACACCTATGATCCCGAGGCGGGCACGGGCTATCTCTACGGCAACGAGGCGGCGCGGGCGCTGCTGCCGGCGGAGAAGTCGGTTCCCAACGCCCATGCCGTCAAGGCGCGGCAATCGGCGGCCAAGCGCGATCTGCGCTACGCCTCCGAGGTGCTGGCCGAGCGCGCCATCCGCCCGATCACGCCAGAGGCGGTCAAGGCTGCGCTGTGGCTGTCGCTCTACGGCTTCACCAAGCTGCCCCAGGGACAGATGGACGGCGCCTATCACCGCGCTAGCATCATCTCCGAGCTGCACGGCTTCGACCGCGTCTTCGCCGTCCGCCCGCTCGCCCAGGGGTGGCAGGGCCAGGCGCCCGGCAATTGGTTTGAGGTGCAGGACTGGACCACTGAGATGTGGTTCTCGGTCGGCTACAAGGCCGAGGTCGACGCGCTCAAGCGCATCAACGATCTGATCGCGGGCGGCGTGATCACCGATCCCAAATACAAGACCGTCGATCTGGTCGAGATCCAGCCGGAAACGCCGGCCGGCTATTTCAACTACTTCGTCGAGCGCGGCGAGGTGTATGAGAATGCCGTGGTGGCGACGGAGATGAAGTTCGCTGAGCTCGGGCTGGTGAAGCCGGGGACGTGACACGATCCGCATGAGTCGCGGCCGCTACCGCAACAGACGCCGGAGCGGCCGCGCAGGCTTGGCGACTGCCTTGGTGTCAGCCCGCGGTGATGGCCCCCGCAAGCGCTTCGTTGGTCATCGGCCTGCCGTCCAGATTCCAGGTGCCGTCGACGGCGTGGACGCCATTGGACCAGATCCGGTCCCTGGCAAGCGCCCCGCCGGAGAGGTCATGCAGAATGTCGGTGGCTTCGCCGAAGAACGCCGTCTGGACCTCGTGACTGGCGAGCGCGAACGATGGTGTCTTGGTCTCGATCCAGGCGCCATCGACCGGCTTGCCGCCGGCGAATGCTTGGCCTTTCGGCAGGATGTTCAGATGGGCGGTGACGTTCGCCGTCATGATCCTGTTGCCCGCGAGACCATGGTGCCTCAAGAACGATTCCGTGATCCGCGCAACGGCGATCGGCGCCTTGTCGGCGGCGATGACGCCTTCGGTGAGTGTGAGACTGATCGGCATGACTCCTCCTGTGCTCGCCCTGTGGCGGTTGTCCTGGGGAACGGCGGTCATTAAATAACGACCGTGATCCACTAATAGAATAACGATCGTTATGAGTCAATCATGAAATAACGATCGCTATGGAAGGCGCCAGATGCGGTACCACGCCGAGCACAAGCAGGAAGCAAAGACGAAGTTGTTGGAGGCCGCGGGGCGCGGCTTTCGCCGGCTTGGCTATGGCGGGATCGGCGTCGACGGCCTCGCCAAGGAAGCCGGGGTCACGTCCGGCGCCTTCTACGGTCACTTCAAGTCGAAGGATGCTGCGTTCGAAGCCGCCGCGTTGGCCGGGCTGGACGAGCTCAGGATGGGGATCGCGAGTCTTCAGCAGCAGATGGGAGTGCGCTGGGCCGAGGCGTTCATCGCGTTCTACCTCGGCGAACGTCTCCATTGCATTCTGGACTCAAGCTGCGGACTGCAGAGCCTGACGCCGGACGTGACGCGCGCAAGCGAGGAAACGAAGGCCGCCTATGGCGCCGCGCTCGAAAAGGTCGCGCAGCAGATCGCAAAAGGGTTGCAGGGGAGCACCGATGAAGCTCGGCTGCAAAAGGCCTGGTCGCTGATGGCGATCCTCTCGGGAGGGGTGACGATGGCGCGCAGCGTCGGCTCACGCGAAGCCCGCGATGCCATCGCCTCCCACCTCAAGCAAGCCGCGCTGGCGCTTCTGTAGAGCAACTGCCGCGCGAGCACTCGGCTGCGCAAATTTAACCCGGCCTCTCGCCGCAACGGCAGTGAGGGGGTCCACGAGCTCACCCTGCCTGCGATGAAATCGTCTACGATGGATGACCATCAGCGATGGCTTGTCCCGCATGAGCAGGGGGCATGACGATCGTATCGTCCTCTTCTTTAGTAGCCATGGTTTGGGTCGCATCCTGGGCGTGCTCCCACGAACGCCAGCGCCCGCGGACCCCCACCCCCGACCCCTCCCCGCAAGGGGGAGGGGAGCGCACCGTCTTTGTGGCGGCAGCTCAACCCTGACGCGGCGTCGATAGGCTGGCGGGGCAACTGATCAGGCAATCTTGGATCACTCGACGGACCCCGCGGCGAGCATTATTTCGCCGCCGACGCCACCTCGATCATGTGGCACCGCTATCCGCGCTTCATCCGTCACCTCGTCACCAAGAAAATACGGCTGGGACGGCACCAAGGAGCACACCGAGCTGATGTGGCGCGACCACGACGATCTGGCGCCGTTCTACAAGGGCTGCGGTGGCAAGACCGCGAGATGAGTGACCGGCGCGACCACGTCGGCACGCGCGCCGTGGCGATCTTCCTCTACATCTTCCCACCGTTCCTGCTGCGAGGCAGATCCGATGCGACGTTCCCTCGATGCCGCGCTGTGTCTTGCCGCCTATCTGGGATGGTGCGCCTACGTGTTCGGCGAGATCGCGCTGTGTGCAGGCAAAGACCGGCGCGCGGCATCATTGCCGGCAGCGGTGTTGCCGGGGTGCATCGTTTTTGGAATCTCGTATTTCAACGATCTTGCGGTTAGACCGCGGTCATGCACAATGACCTCGACGCCGACGGGGTCCAGCCGCCGGCGCCTAGGCCAGACATCAGGTCAGATCAGACTGATGCTGGGTCTTGCCTTGATCAGGTAGACGATGATCGCGATCACGATCACGACGGCAGCACCGGTACCGGGCAAACCGGTCCCGGTGATGTCGATCGGTCCGAACGTTAGTCCAATAGTTCCTTCCATCTACTACTCCGTTCTGGTTGTTGAACGAGCGACTGTCGCGCAGCTGAAGGATCTCGTTTCGTCCTCCTGACCGCAACGAAAATCGCATGCAGCATATGCCCTATCCTCATGCGTTTCGCTCAATAGTTCGGCGAAAGCGGGCCTATGCTCCCCATTTGTACCTCATTGTCTCTGCTTCGCAACATCCGCAATACCCCGGCACCGTGTTCTCCCTGCGCAGCACAAGGTGTTGGGTAGGCAGGTGAATTAGCCGGACGCAGCGCGGTCGCAAAGTGTCATCGATCCCAGTGAACCGCGAGTGAACTATTCCGTGGTGGGCGACGGTCCTGTGCCGCGCGACTAATCAATCGACTTTGTCATAGGTTTCGGTTCTCGATGACTCTCCACGCCATCCTGATGGCCCTCGCCATCGTCATGACGCCGGTTGCCGCTGCGGCGCATCCGCATCGTCGCCACCAGCATCATCATCGGCACGATGCATGATCATCGAACCGATGACTCTTGTTGACAAGAATTCCGGCGACAACGCATTCGTTCTGGTTCGCGTCGTCGGCAGCGTCATTTGAATGGTCCTATCGTTGAGGACGGACGGCGACATCGAGGTGTTCATGGAGGCCGCGGAGCTCGATCGTGTTATTGGTGCGCTTGAGCAGGCTCGCTCGGTGATTGGTGGTGAGCGCAGCACCTTGACTCCGCCGACCACGGATTAGTGGACGCAAATCGCCAAGAGGATCCGCGCTGGCCGGCTCGCTCCTTCATGTCGTCTTCAACATGTCCGCCGTGGGCACGTTGCGCGCCGCGCTCCGGCAGGCTGGCCGCAACGAAGGTGTGCTTCATGACTCGGGCAATCGTGTCGCGAGAATGCAGACCCATGTTCAGTCGTCATCCTGTCTCGGATTGCGCTGTCGGCTCGCCGATGCAGGCGCGATGATTGACGCGAGTACGCTGCCCACCCTCCCCTGGAGGGGGAGGGGCGCTCGCACGCGAAGCGTGCGAGCGGGGTGGGGTGTGCCACCGGCGACGGTCCATGCGGAGAGATCACCCCACCCCGCCTCACGTTTCGCTTCGCTCTCCGTGAGACGACCCTCCCCCTCCAGGGGAGGGTGGCAGTCGGGCCGGCACTTCGCGCAGTGCTCGAAAGCCGAGGGTTCTGAGCGGGAATGATAAGCATGCCACCTCCGCCAACCCCGACTGTGGCCCTCCCGCCCTTGACCGCGGCCGTCCCGCGTGGTCAGTTCCGCGCCATGAGCACCGTTGTCCGCCCAGCCCGTCTCTGGCGGCGCACCTTGTAAAAGGTGGCCGGTGCGATTTGTCTGACATCCAATCGCTTAGGGGCCGCCACGCAGCGGCGGCTTCCGGTTGGTCCTGTGTGGCGTTTCCTCGGTAAATTCCGTAAGAGGACCCCATGAACAGGACCGTTTTCGCCCTTCCGGCCCGCAGCGACTACCGCACCCATGGCGGGCTCGCGATCACGCGCGCCGTCGAGCAGTTTTCCGGTGGCGCCAGCCGGCTCGATGACCTGATCGACCTGCTCGACCGCCGCCGCGGCGTGGTGCTGTCCTCGGGCACGACCGTGCCCGGCCGCTACGAGAGCTTCGATCTCGGCTTTGCCGATCCGCCGCTGGTGCTCGAGACCAAGGGCACCACCTTCACCCTGCAGGCGCTGAATCGTCGCGGCGAGGTGCTGATCGCGTTCCTCAAGGACACGCTGCGCGAGCCCTGCGTGGTCATCACCGAGGCCTCGCCCGCGCGGCTCGCCGGGCACATCGTCCGCGGGCCTGCCCCGGTCGAGGAGGACCAGCGCACCCGCCGCGCCAGCGTGATGTCGCTGGTGCGGGCGATGATCGCTGTGCTGTCGGCCAATGACGATCCGCTGCTCGGCCTGTTCGGCGCCTTCGCCTATGACCTCGTGTTCCAGATCGAGGACCTCCAGCAGAAGCGGCCGCGCGAGAAGGACCAGCGCGACATCGTGCTCTACGTGCCGGATCGCCTGCTGGCCTACGACCGCGCCACCGGCCGCGGCGTCGTTCTTTCCTATGATTTTTCCTGGAACGGCCAGTCGACGGCAGGACTGCCGCGCGACACCGACGCCAGCGTCTACCTCAAGGAGCCGCGCCAGGGTTTTGCCGATCACGCGCCCGGCGAGTACCAGGCGACGGTCGAGAAGGCCCGCGCGGCGTTTGCCCGCGGCGACCTGTTCGAGGCGGTGCCCGGCCAACTGTTTGCGGAGCCCTGTGAGCGCTCGCCGGCGGAAGTGTTCCAGCGGCTCTGCCGGATCAATCCGTCGCCCTATGGCGCGCTGATGAATCTCGGCGACGGCGAGTTCCTGGTCTCGGCCTCACCCGAGATGTTCGTCCGCTCCGACGGCCGTCGCGTCGAGACCTGTCCGATCTCCGGCACCATCGCTCGCGGCCGCGACGCCATCGGCGATGCCGAGCAGATCCGCCAGCTCCTGAACTCGGAGAAGGACGAGTTCGAGCTCAACATGTGCACCGACGTCGACCGCAACGACAAGGCGCGGATCTGCGTGCCCGGCACCATCAAGGTGCTGGCGCGCCGGCAGATCGAGACCTACTCCAAGCTGTTCCACACGGTCGATCACGTCGAGGGCATGCTGCGGCCGGGCTTCGACGCGCTCGACGCATTCCTGACGCACGCCTGGGCGGTCACCGTGACCGGCGCGCCGAAGCTGTGGGCGATGCAGTTCGTCGAGGACAATGAGCGCTCGCCGCGGCGCTGGTATGCCGGCGCCATCGGCGCGGTGAATTTCGATGGCTCGATCAACACCGGCCTCACCATCCGCACCATCCGCATGAAGGACGGGCTCGCCGAGGTCCGCGTCGGCGCGACCTGCCTGTTCGATTCCGACCCCGCGGCCGAGGATCGCGAATGCCAGGTCAAGGCCGCGGCCTTGTTCCAGGCGCTGCGCGGCGATCCGCCGAAGCCGCTGTCGTCGACCGCGCCGGACGCCACCGGCTCCGGCAAGAACGTGCTCTTGATCGACCACGACGATTCGTTCGTGCACATGCTGGCGGACTATTTCCGCCAGGTCGGCGCCAACGTCACCGTGGTGCGTTACGTCCATGCCTTGAAGATGCTGGCCGAGCGCAGCTGGGATCTCATCGTGCTGTCGCCCGGACCGGGCCGCCCCGAGGACTTCAAGATCTCGACGACGATCGATGCGGCGCTCGCGAAGAAGCTGCCGATCTTCGGCGTGTGCCTCGGCGTGCAGGCGATGGGCGAATATTTTGGCGGTCAGCTCGGCCAGCTCGCCCAACCGGCGCATGGCAGGCCGTCGCGGGTCCAGGTGCGCGGCGGACGCCTGATGCAGGGGTTGCCGAACGAGATCGTCATCGGCCGCTACCATTCGCTGTTCGTCGAGCGCGACAGCATGCCGGAGGTGCTGACCGTCACCGCAGCGACCGAGGACGGCGTGGCGATGGCGATCGAGCACAAGACGCTGCCGGTCGGCGGCGTGCAGTTCCACCCGGAGTCGCTGATGTCGCTCGGCGATGCCGTGGGTTTGAGGATCGTGGAGAATGCGTTCCGGCTCAATCAGCCGGGGTGAAAGGTGGTTGCCGTCATCGCGAGGAGCGTGAGCGACGAAGCGATCCAGAGTTGTTTTCGCGGCGCTGGATTGCTTCCGCCTTCGCCCGAGTGGGCTTCGGCGGACACGTCGCTTCGCTCGCAATGACGGCACATAAACAGAGTGGATGAGAGCACGATGACGTTCGATCTGGACATCAAGAACACGGTCCGCACCATTCCGGACTATCCGAAGCCGGGCATCCTGTTCCGGGATATCACGACGCTGCTGGCGGACGCGCGCGCGTTCCGTCGCGCGGTGGACGAGCTGGTGCATCCCTGGGCCGGCTCCAAGATCGACAAGGTCGCCGGCATCGAGGCGCGCGGCTTCATCCTCGGTGGCGCGGTGGCGCATCAGCTCTCGGCCGGCTTCGTGCCGATCCGCAAGAAGGGCAAGCTGCCGCACAAGACGGTCAGCATGTCCTATGCGCTGGAATACGGCACCGACGAGATGGAGATGCATGTCGACGCGGTCGAGCCCGGCGAGCGCGTGATCCTGGTCGACGACCTCATCGCCACCGGCGGCACGGCCGAGGGGGCGGTGAAGCTGCTCCGCCAGATCGGCGCCACGGTGGTGGCGGCCTGCTTCATCATCGACCTGCCGGATCTCGGCGGCGCCGCCAAGCTGCGCGCGCTCGACGTGCCCGTGCGCACGCTGATCTCCTTCGAGGGGCACTGAGGAATGCGCGGCGGCGTCAGGACCGCTGCATCAGGAGCTCGTTCTCGATCTCGCGCAGCGCATAGTAGTTGCGCCGGATCCATTGATAGAGCTCGGTGGACGGGTCCTTCTCCTGGCGCAGATAGCCGGTAAAGGAGAACGAGAAGCGCTCGATATAGGTCCTCAGGAACGCGGGCAGGGCGGCAATGCGCAGATGCTTGCCGCGGCTGTAGAGGTCGGGGAGCTCCTCGCGCAGGACGTGGTCGTTTTCGACCACGATCAGCTGAGGTCGCGGGATCTGTCGCCGCAGGGCGTCGTAGGCGCGCATCGACACCCGGTCGCCCTCGGCGCAGTACAGAACGATCGGGATCACGTTCCGCCGTGAGGCCTCCTTCAAAAAGCCGATCTCCTCGGACATCTTGAAAAACTCGTCGAACGAGTAGTAGCCGAGGTCGATCACCTTGGCGATGCCGTCGTTGAGGATGACGCGATCCATCAATTGGATCTTGCCGTAGGTGTCCTCGATCGTCGCGGTCTCCGTGATCTGCGGCAGGAAGTCGAGCAGCGACGGCTCGCGCAAGGTGACGTCGAAGGCGAGCACCTGGCCGTTCTTGAGCAGCAGGAACTCGCTCAGCACCCGCGCAAGCAGCGTCTTCCCGGACTGCGGCCGGGGCGAGCAGACGATGTAGACGGGCGTTGCGGGCATCAGACCTATATCAGGTCAAATGCGGTTGCGATAAAGTCCCATCCTTCACGGGGCTGCTATTTTTCCCCGGCCGGCCGCGGCGCCGCCGCCTTGGTCGAACCGACGATGTCGGTCAGCTTGATGCGGTCGTACTCGCTCCAGACATTGGCGAGCCAATGCCGGACATAGCCGCGCAGCACGAAGGAGTAGTTGGCGGCCTCGTCGCGCGGACCCTTGTTGGCGACGAACTTCAGGAACGGCACCGAGGCGACCTCGACCTGCTCGAACGCCATCTCGTTGAGCTTGGGGATGGTCAGCTCGGTCGCATCCTTGATGCGGTGGAAGTAGGAATTGTAGGTCGACTGGTCCCACTCGAAGAAGCTGGTGTTGTTGATGAAGTTCTTCACCAGGAAGTACTTCGCGCCGATCATGTAGCTTGCCGTCTCCGCGATCTCGTCCAGCGAGGCGATCGACGAGCCCAGGATGTGGAACACCGCGAAGGTGATCTGGCCGGAGCGGGCGGCGTCGAGGAAGCCGATGTCGCGCAGTGCCGCGAGCGTCGGCGACATCAGGCCGGCGCGGACGTCGATCACGGTCACCGAGGGCGCCACCGCGCTCAAGGTGTCGAAGATCTTCATCTGGTCCGGCGTCGAATTCATGTCGACGATCTCGGTGATTTCCGGGTGGAAGCGCTTCAGGGTGCCGCGCGGATGCTCGGTGTCGAACGCCCGGGTCGGGACGTTGTTGGCGCTGAAATAATCGAGCAACGTCCGCGACACCGTGGTCTTGCCGACCCCGCCCTTGTCCGCACCCACCACAACCACTGCCGGTTTCGCCATGGAAAGTCCTTCAGCCCTGAGGCCGGCCAGGGGGCCGGCGCTTTGCATTCTGCTTTGGGCGCGAACATGGCAGAAACGCTGGAGAATTCAAATTCATTGCAGCACGAGACCGGGGAAATTTGCGCCTTCGCGGCAACAGATCGGCGCAATCGGACCCGTTCCAGCCGAAACGTCCGGTTCGTGCCGAAACACTTGAGAGCGAATGCCGGGATGATTGCGCGCTGCGCGCGATCGGGGCTCGAACAGCGCCGCAGCGGCTGGTCCTAATGCCGGCCCCATGGGCCTGCAGCAGGTGTCGTCCAGGGGCCTTCCGGGGCGGCTTGCCCGCTGCCGAGTGACTTACCCCCTCCATCGGCATCGCCCCACGGGCCGGCCGGGGGCAGCGGCGGTGGCGCAGTGCCGTCGGCTGGCTCGTCACCGGTATCGTTATCTCTCCCGTCGGACGGCAGCGCCAGCGGGCCGGGATCATGGCCGCCGGCGAACTTGATCAGCGCCTGGACGCGGGAGTCGACCGAGGGGTGGGTGGCGAACAAATCGGCAAAGCCCTCGCGCGGATTGTCGACGCACAATTCCATGACGGCGGAGGTGGCGCCGGGCAGTTCGCCCCGCCCTTCGATCTTGCGCAGGGCGCTGATCATGGCGTCCGGATTTTTGGTCAGCTCGACGGACCCGGCATCGGCAAGGTATTCGCGGGTGCGCGACAGCGCCAGCTTGACCACCTGGGACAGCAGCCAGGCCACCACGATCAGCACCACCGCGATGATCACGACGATGATGGCCCCGCCGCCGGAGCCCTTGCGGTCGGAGTCGGACGAGGAGGACGACGACGACGATCGGCCCCAGCCGCCGCCCCAGCTCATGTTGGTGAACAGGCGGAAGAACAATTCACCGAAGAAGCCGACCACCCCGGCGATGATCACGGCCACGACCATCAGCTGCACGTCGCCGTTGCGGATATGGGTGAGCTCGTGGCCGAGCACCGCCTCGATCTCCTGGTCATCGAGTGCGTTCAGAAGACCGCTCGTGACGGTGACGGCGTATTGCCGCGGATTCAGGCCGGTGGCGAAGGCGTTCAGCGCCGGGCTGTCCATGACCTTCAGCTGCGGCATGGTGATGCCGCGCGAGATGCAGAGATTCTCGAGCAGATTGTAGAGCCGCGGCTGCTCCTGGCGGGTCACGGCCGTCCCGCCGGTCACGGCGTCGATCATCTTCTGATGGAAAAAATACGCGATGACGATCCAGGCCGCGGCGCCGATCGTGGCCCAGGGCAACGCCTTGATCAGGTCGCGCGTAGCGGCCTGCATGTAATAGGCGACGCTGCCATTGCCGTTGATCATGACCTCGGCGATCAGCGCGCCGGCGAACACCAGCACGTAGATCAGCAGGAACAGGCCGCCGAGCAGCAGCACCGAACGGGTCTTGTTCGATGCGATGTGGGTGTAGAGACCGTAGGCGGCCATGGCGTCGGGCCCTTCAGCGCGGAGGGCGCGGGATCAGAACTTGACGCTGGGCGCGGCCTCGACCTCGGTCCGGCTGGCGCCGAGATCGAAGAATTCCTTGCGGGTGAAGCCGAAGGTGCCGGCGAACAGCGCGGCCGGCATCTGCTGAATGCCGGTATTATACTCCTGCACCGCGTTGTTGAAGAAGCGACGGCTGGCGGCGATCTTGTTCTCGATGTCGGAGAGCTCGCCGGCGAGCTGCTGGAAGTTGGCGTTGGCCTTGAGGTCCGGATAGGCCTCGGACAGCGCGATCAGGCGGCCGAGCGCGCCGGAGAGCTGGCCTTCGGCGGCCGAGACCTGGGCCGGGCCCTGCGCCGACATCGCCGCATTGCGGGCCTTGATGACCTCGTCCAGGGTGCCGCGCTCATGCGCGGCGTAGCCCTTCACGGTCTCGACCAGATTCGGGATCAGGTCGTGGCGCAGCTTGAGCTGGACGTCGATGTCGGCAAAGGCCTGGCCGACCCGCTGGCTGAGGGCGACCAGCCGGTTGTAGGCGCCAAGGGCGAACAGTACGAGGATGACGATGATGCCGAGGACGATCCAGCCGGACATGACGGGCTCCGAGGGAGAGGGCAGGAGGACGAGGCGCCGCCACGCGACGGCGCCGCCGGTCCGCAGGTGGACCGGCGTGCATTGGTCGCATTAGGGGGGATGCCCGTTCAAGTCGCTTGAGGCTGACTGGTCCGTTCGATGGGCGCCCAGGCGACCGAATGGGCGCCGGAGGCAGTGATGCGCAGGGCTCAATAGGGACGGGCGACCCGCCATTGCTGCGTGGGATCGTTGCCCTTGATATCGCCGGGGGCGCTGTCGAGCTGCGAGGTGTAGAGCGGACGGTAGCGGTAGGCCCACATCTTCTTGCCGTCGCTGCGGGTGATGACGGTGAAGTCGCCGCTGGCGGTCGCGTTGTCGGGTGCGATCAGCGGCGGCCGCTTCTCGGCACAGGCACCGTCGCAGGTCGACTTGTTCCCGGTGTTGTCGCGCTCGGTGTAGTACAGCGTCATCCCCTTGGGATCGACCAGGACGGGGCCGTTCTTGCCGACGATGGCCTTGGCCGGCGGGCCTTCCTGCTTCGGCGGGGGCGGTGCCGAGGATCCACCACCGTGGCTGTTTGCCAGGGCCGTTCCTGCCGAAGCCAGCAGCGCGGCGGTGATCATCATCGTCCTGAACATCGAAACGCGTTCCCTTGTGAGCAGCGCCTTCAGCGCCTGTTGCAGCTCACCGTAGCAAGCGCGGATTTCTCGCCGGTTTCGCGAAATCGCGAAAATGAGAGACGAATACGACCCACCGTTAACCATGGGCCGCCGGCCGAGGTATCTACGAACCTGGCGGCTCCACGCCGTCACCCCAGTCCCAGCGCCGCGCGGCGGCAAAGGCGGGCTTGTCGCGGCGGGGGATGCTGACGACCCTGGCGGCACCATCCGCCTGGCACAGCTTCGCGGTTGCCCCGACCTTGGTGACCGCCGGCGGCGCCAGCACGCGTGCGGCGGGCCGATGCGTCGCGGGCTTGCGGGTGAGGGCAATGAAGCTGAACTTCTCGTCCTCTAACGGAACGTCCGCGCCCTTGAGTTCGCGATGCGCCCGCGAGCGCGCCAGCCGCTGGGCGAAATGGCACCAATCCGGTGCGATCAGTGGACACGCCGCGGCGTGCGGGCAGGGGGCGGCGATGTGGGCTCCGGACGCGATCAGGCGGTCGCGCGCCGCGATGATGCGCTGATAGCCGGCGGGCGTGCCGGGTTCGACGATCAGGAGCGTATCGCCGGTCCTCGTCCACAGCGCATCAATGATGCCCGGGCGTTCGGCGTCGCTCAGTTCGCCAATCATGTAGCTGGCGATGACGAGATCGGCGCCCGTGCTGCGCTCGAGCAGCGCTCGCGCCGAGCCCAGCGCGTAGTCGAGGTCGCGGATGCGTGTCGCGTCGCCAGCGAGCGCCAGCGCGAGCGTGCGCAAGGCGGGATTGGAATCGATGGCGGCGAAAGACGCCAGCGACGGGAATGCGTCCGCCGCAGCGAAGCTTGCGGTGCCCGGACCGGCGCCGACATCGAGCAGCGAGGCCGGGGCGAAGTCCGGGCTCGCCTGCATCACGGCATTCAGGCTGGCCACCACCGCTGCATACGTCGCCGGCATCCGCACGACGGCATAGGCGATCGCGTCGGCTTCGCTCGTGATCGTCCCCGAATTGCCGCCGCTGCGATAGGAATCCGAGATGCGGGCCGCGCGGGCGGCGGCCTCCTGCCGCGACTGCCCGTGCAGCCTGGCTTCGAGGGATGCCTTCAGCGCTGCGGGCAGATCAGGAGAGATCATCGGTCCTCTCCGCGCGTCAGTCCGGGCGCCGCGCTTGCGGCGATCCGGAATGACGGAGCAAGATCACGCCACCTGCTGGTCGAGGATCTTCACGGCCTCGTCGAGTGCGACCGACACGAGCTGCGACACGCCGCGCTCGGCCATGGTGACGCCAAACAGCCGGTTCATGCGCGCCATGGTGATCGGGTTGTGGGTGATGATGATGAAGCGGGTCTCGGTCGATCCCTTCATCTCGTGCAGCAGGTTGCAGAAGCGTTCGACGTTGTGGTCGTCGAGCGGCGCGTCGACCTCGTCCAGCACGCAGATCGGCGAGGGGTTGGTGAGGAACACCGCGAAGATCAGCGCCATCGCCGTCAGCGCCTGCTCGCCGCCCGACAGCAGCGACAGCGTTTGCGGCTTCTTGCCCGGCGGCTTGGCGATGATCTCGAGGCCGGCCTCGAGCGGATCGTCGCTCTCGATCAGATGCAGCGCGGCCTCGCCGCCGCCGAACAGCTCGGTGAACAGCCGCTTGAAGTGGTCGTTGACGGTCTCGAACGAGGCCTGCAGGCGCTCGCGCGCCTCCTTATTGAGGCTCTGGATGCCCTGGCGCAGCCGCTTGATGGCCTCGACCAGGTCGTCGCGCTCGGTCGTCAGCGCGGTGTGCGAGCCCTCGACCTCGGTGAGCTCCTCCTCGGCGCGCAGGTTGACGGCGCCGAGCCGCTCGCGGTCGCGGCGCAGCTTCTCCAGGCTCTCTTCGATCTCGTGCAGCGGCGGCAGCTGGGTGTCGGGGCCGATCTCGGCCATCGCGGCGACCGCACTCGGCTCGCATTCGAGCATGTCGTGGATCTCGCGCTCGACGTCGCCGACGCGGCGCTTGGCGCTTTCGAGTCGCTCCTCGGCGCGGGCCGCGGCCTCGCGCGACTTCGACAGCGCTTCCAGCGACGCCTTGGCGGCACGGTCGGTGTCGCCCATCGCGGTCTCGGCCTCGGCCAGCGCGTCGGCGGCGACCTGGCGCTCGCCTTCGGCGATGGCGAGCTCGTCGATCAGCGCGCTGCGCTTCTCGGCAAAGATCTCCGGTGCGTTTTCGAGCTCGGCGCGTTCGTCCTTCACCTCGGCGATGCGGGCCTCGATGGTGGCGATCTGCGAGCCGGCGCCGCGGATGCGGTTGAACCAGTCGTTGCGCTCGCTGATGATCGCCTGCACGCGGCGGTCGGCAAGCTCGGCCTCGCGGGCCAGCGCCTGCGCTTCGGCCCGGACCTGCGCCGCGGCGCGGCGCTTGGTCTCGATCTCGGCCCGCACGGCGGCAAGACGGCCGTCGGCTTCGTTGGTCGCCGGCAGCTCCTCGATCGCCTCGAGCGCATTCTGGTGCAGCTCGGCGATCTCGGCGCGGTCATGGGCGAGGCGGGTCGAGGCTTCGACCAGCGCCGATTTGCGCGCCGAATGACGGTTGATCTCGCGCTCGGCATTGGCGTGGCGCTCGCGCGCGGAGTTTACCTCGCGCTGGGCGGCGCGCCAGGCTTCGCGCGCGGCGCTCTCGGCGGCGGTCGCGGCCCTCACCTCGGCCTCGGCGCTCTCGAGCGCCTGGCGCTTGTTCGTCGCATCGATGCGTGCCTGCTCCAGCTCGGCCTCGATGTCGATCAGGCGGGCGCGCTCGGCCAGGCGACGCGCCGCGCCGGTTGGCGCATGCGCCGCGGCGATGAAGCCATCCCAGCGCCAGACGTCGCCTTCGGAGGACACCAGCCGCTGGCCGGTCTTGAGCTGCGACACCAGCTGGGCGCCGCGCTCGCGCGACACCACGCCGATCTGCGCCAGACGGCGCGACAGCTCCGGCGGCGCCTGGACATAGGCCGCGAGCGGCTCGACGCCGTCCGGCAGCGCGGGGTCGATGACCTCGGCGCCGGCCACGGTCCAATGCATCGGCGCGGACGCGTCGACCGGCGCATCAAGGTCGTCGCCGAGCACGGCGCCGAGCGCCTTCTCATAGCCCTTGGCGACCGTGACGCCGTCGATGATCGGCGGCCACAGATTCTTGGTCTCGCTGTTGACCATCTTGGAGATGGTGCGGGCCTCGGTCTCGAGCCGCTGCGCGCGCTTCTCGGCCTCGGCGAGCGGGGCGCGCGAGGCTTCGAGCTTCTGCCGTGCATTGGCCTGCGCCGACTCGTTGGTCTGCACCGCGGCCTCGGCCTGCGCCTCGGCCTCCTCGGCCGCTTCGAGCGAGGCGGCGAGCGTGTCGAGATCGCCGAGATGGGCGGTCTCCTGCGCCAGCCGCTCCTCGTCGGCGCGGACATTGGCGATGTCCTGGTCGAGGCGGGCGAGACGATCGCGGTGGCTGCGGACGTTGGCTTCGAGCTGGTTGCGCCGGGCGGTGAGGTCGGCGAGCTGCGTCGTCAGCTCGGTGAACTGGCGCTCGGTCTCGGCAAGCAGCGCCTCGGCATCGGCGACGCGCTCGTCGACGCCGCTGCGCATCTCGACGCGCGCCTTGATCTCTTCCTTCAGCTCCGCGTCTTCGGTTTCCAGCCGCTGCAGCGCGACCTGCGCGTCCTGGTTCTGCTGCTGCTCGCGGGCGACGTCGGCGGTGAGCTGCATCAGGCGGCGATCGAGTTCGCCGGCGCGCTCCTTGGCGCGCAGCTCCTCGCGGTCGAGCAGGTCGCGGGCGTTCTTCAGCCGCTGCATCGTCGCCGCGGCGCGGGCCTCGGCTTCGCGCAGCGCCGGCAGATGCGAGGCGCGGATGGCCTGGATGCGGGCCGACTCGGCCTGCTCGCGGGTCCGCTCGGCCATCTCGCGCACGGCGACGTCGTGCACATGGGCGGCGTCGTTGAGATCGGCATGCGCGCCCATCCAGCGCATGTGATAGAGGGTGGCTTCCGCCTTGCGCACCTTGGCCGCGACCTCGCGGTAGCGGATCGCCTGGCGCGCCTGCTTGCGCAGGCCTTCCATCTGGCCGGAGAGCTGGCCGATGACGTCCTCGACGCGCAGCAGATTGGTCTCTGCCGCCTTCAATCGCAGCTCGGCCTCGTGGCGGCGCGCATGCAGGCCGGCGACGCCGGCGGCGTCTTCGAGCACGCGGCGGCGCTGCTCAGGTTTCGCTTGAATGATTTCGCCGATCTTGCCCTGGTGGACGAGGGCGGGCGAACGCGCGCCGGTGGCGGCGTCGGCGAACAGGATCTGCACGTCGCGGGCGCGCACGTCGCGGCCGTTGATGCGATAGACCGAGCCGGCCTCGCGCTCGATGCGACGCGAGATCTCGAGAATGTCGCGATCGTTCACGGCGGCTGGCGCGGTGCGATCGCTGTTGTCGATCGTCATCACCACTTCGGCGTGGTTGCGCGACGGACGCGTGTTCGAGCCGGAGAAGATCACCGCGTCCATGTCGGCGGCGCGCAGCGATTTGTGCGAGGTCTCGCCCATCGCCCAGCGCAGCGCCTCGACCAGATTCGACTTGCCGCAGCCGTTCGGACCGACGACGCCGGTGAGGCCGGGTTCGATCACGAAGTCAGTCGGTTCGACGAACGTCTTGAAACCGTGAAGACGAAGACGGGTGAGTTTCATGTACAGATTCTCTGTTGGCGGGAGACGAATCTCCCAGCCCCGACAATACCATGGAAGGCAATGTCAATGTGGACTGAGTCGCCCTGGCGCCCCATTCTGAGGGCGGGACAATGGCGAGGGCCGGTCCCCAGGGCAACCCGCCGGCCCTGCTTTTCCAAGGCTTTCTCGTGGCGAACGGCCCACGAAACAGAAGCGGCCCCATTGAGGGGCCGCGCTGTGTCTTTGAGGACTCAGTGATTCGAATCAGCTCTTCAGAAGCGGGTTGATCTTCTTCTGAAACTCCTCGATCGAAGTCTCGCCCTTGATCTTCTCGCCGTTGATGAAGAAGGTCGGTGTCGAATCGACTTTAAGAATGTCGCTCGCGTATTTCTGGTCGGCGGCGATCTTGTCGAGCAGCGCCTGGTCCTTGAGGCAGGCCTCGACCTGCTGCTGGCTGAGGCCGGCCTGCTTGCCGATCCGCGTCAGCGTCTCGGTGGTGTTCTTCACCACCCAGTCGTTCTGCGAGCGGAACAGCATGTCGGTGACCGCAAAATACTTCTGCGCATCGCCATTGGCGATGCAGCGCGTCAGCATCGAGCCGGCGGCGGCTTTGATGTCGAGCGGGAACTCGCGGAAGATGTAGCGCACCTTGCCGGTATCGATGTATTCGGCCTTCAGCTTCGGGAACACGGTCGCATTGAACGCGGCGCAATGCGGGCAGGTCATCGAGGCATATTCGGTGATGGTGACGGCGGCGTCGGCCGGCCCGATCGCCATGTCCGGCAGCGACACCGGCTTGGCGACATCGGTGGCGCTCTGGGCCATGGCGTCCGAGATCAGCCGCAGCGGGGACAGGCCCGCCAGAGCGGCGAGGCCGGTCAGCGACAAGGCTGCGGTGAAGGCGCGGCGGGTGATGATCAAGGCTCTGCTCCGGAATGGGCGCATCTCGCGCCTGAAACACTCGTAACTCGGCTTTTCGCTAGCTTGAAACCCAGCTTGAGGCAATGCCGGGCCGCAAACCGGGATCAAACGGGAAGCGTCAATTTCGCTTGATGGCGGCGCCCAGCCGGGCGAGGGCGTCGCGCAGGGCGTCGTCCTCGATGGCGGTCAGGGTCTGCGCGACTTTCGCCACCGTGTTCGGATCCGGCGGCACCGGGCGGCGCTTCACCGGGGGGCGCAACAGCGGCCCCTGGCGCAGCGCCAGCTTGCCCACAGCGTGCCAACCGAAGAAGCGATTGACCCGCTCCAGGATCACGTCCGACGAATGCTGGATCTCCAGAGCCATCGGCCCCTCGACGCGCAGGATCAAGGTCGCCGGCTCCTGCGGCTGGCCCTCGACCGGCCGCGGCCATTGCATCTTCAGCGGCTGGGCGTGCTCGGCGATGTCGCGGCCGGCGATCTCCGGCCAGCGCGTCACCAGCTCGCGCGCGGCAAACCCCTGCTTGGCATAGGCGGCCGACAGCACGTCGCCCATCATGAGCGACAATGGCTTTGCGGTGAGGCGGCCGGGCTTTGCCATCGATACAGGCTTCTCGTGGTCTGCCGCCCGTCCGAGCCGCCGGGGCTCGAAGAAAGCCGTGGATGCCGCAGACGAGACTGCGGTCCAGCGGGCGACGATGGCTCCTGACGTACTAGATTAAGCCAATGGTGTCATCAGCCCTTCCTTCCAAGCGCAAGAGCCGACCCGAGAATCACGGCTCCGCCGAGCGCCCCGCACAACTGCTCGCCTGGTACGACCGCCACCGCCGGCGGCTGCCGTGGCGCGCGCCGGCCGGGCAGCGCTCCGATCCCTATCGCGTCTGGCTGTCCGAGATCATGCTGCAGCAGACCACGGTGAAGGCGGTCGGGCCGTATTTCGAGAAATTCCTGGCGCGCTGGCCGGATGTCTCGGCGCTCGGCGGCGCCGAGCTCGACGACGTGCTCAGGATGTGGGCCGGCCTCGGCTATTATTCGCGGGCGCGCAACCTGCATGCCTGCGCCGTCGCCGTGCTGCGCGAGCATGGCGGCGTGTTCCCGGACACCGAGGAGGGGCTGCGCGCGCTGCCCGGCGTCGGTCCGTACACCGCGGCCGCCATCGCCGCGATCGCGTTCGATCGGCTGACCATGCCGGTCGACGGCAACATCGAGCGTGTGGTGTCGCGGCTGTTCGCGGTGGAGGAGGCCTTGCCGCAGGCCAAGCCGCAGATCCAGGCGCTCGCGGCGACCCTGCTCGGGCCGTCCCGCGCCGGCGACAGCGCGCAGGCACTGATGGATCTCGGCGCCACCATCTGCACGCCGAAGAAGCCGGCCTGCTCGCTGTGTCCCTTGAGCGAGGACTGCGCCGCACGCGAGCGCGGCGACCAGGACACGTTCCCGCGCAAGGCCGCCAAGAAGACCGGCACGCTCCGGCGCGGCGCCGCCTTCGTCGTCGTCCGAGGCGACGAGCTGCTGGTGCGCTCGCGCCCCGCAAAGGGTCTGCTCGGCGGCATGACCGAGGTCCCCGGCTCGGAATGGCTGGCCGGGCAGGACGATGCCGACGCGCTCGCCCAGGCGCCCGAGCTGGCCGGCGTAAAGCGCTGGCACCGCAAGCTCGGCGTCGTCACCCACGTCTTCACCCATTTCCCGCTGGAACTCGTGGTCTACACGGCGCGTGTGCCCGCCCGGACGCGCGCGCCGGACGGCATGCGCTGGGTCCCGATCGCGACCCTCGACGGCGAGGCGCTGCCCAACGTCATGCGCAAGGTCGTCGCGCACGGGCTGGGGCAGTGAGGGCGCGCTGAGCGTGTAGTTTGTAGGGTGGGCAAAGGCGCGCCACGCTGCTGATGAGTTCAGCGAGATGTTACCCGCGCCGTGCCCACCATCGAGGCTGCGAGTGCGCAGCGAGACGGTGGGCACGCTGCCGCCTTCGGCGACCGCTTTGCCCACCCTACGGCCGCGCATATCAATATGCTCCATTGTCGTCCCGGCGAAAGCCGGGACCCATACCCACAGGGAGTGGTTTGAGGCACACCGGTCATTGGCATTCTGCCCATCACGACGGCCGCGGAGTATGGGTCCCGGATCGGCGCCGCGCCGCGCTGGTGCGCGCCGCGGCTTGTCCGGGACGACAGCGGTGGATGAGTCGGATTCACGGCCCAAACAGCGGCCTGCATGACCAAGAGAGACCGATCGCCATTGAAGCGGGGCCGCAGTTCAGCGGCCCCGCTGCTTTCGCTTAATTCGGCTTGGGCGTCTCCACCACGAGCGCCACGATCCGCCGCACCAGCGGCAGGACAGCGAGCAGGGTGGGGAACGCGACCAGCCAGGAGATGCCCCACGCTGCGGGCCAGGTCGCGATGAACGCCGGCGTTGGTCCAAGACTCTTCAGCGTGGCGATCGCCGACACGACGAACGTCATCAGCACCGAGAGTGTCAGTGGCATGACGACGGCCGCATAGCGCGCGGGCAGTTTTCTGCGCGCGCGCCGTTCACCAGATGGATTCATGATTGTAGTTCCGGAATTCGATCGGTCGATCACGGGCAACGCGTCCTGCATTCCTCCGGATCGAGCCGATCCGTTGAATGCGTTGCCTGACGTGAGACGCTTACGGTGCGCATCCGCGCAGCGGGGACGTGATAGCGCGACAACGGGCAGGGCGCCAGCCAAAAGTCTATGCGAGCCGGATTCGTTCCGAGGGCGTTCGTCACGATGGAAGGTCGTCGCCCCACGACGATCGTGAGCATGACGGCCTCTTGTCTCGCATCGGCAAGGGCCCCGGCCGATGGCGTGCGAGGGCGCGCGTCTGGTGGAAGCTATCAAGGCGTACCGCTCACGATATGCTGGCGTAGGGTGGGCAAAGGCGCGAATCACCACGCTCACCACACACTGCGCTCGCTCGCGCGCCGTGCCCACCATCTGACTCGGAATACGCAGCACCACGGTGGGCACGCCGCCGCCCCGATGGGCGGCTGCTTTGCCCACCCTACGCGACCTCAACTATCAACGCATGTCGCTGCTGCCGACATGACAGAGCACGACGCGCGGGCGCCGGACGCTCACGCCGGTTTCGTCGCACGTCCTGGCGCAGCGCCGAGTTCGCGGCCGGTTTCCAGCATCAGCGTGCGCAGCCAGATCGAGCCCGGCTCGACCTGCGCCCTGGTCGGATAGAACATGTATTGTTCGTCGATGCCGGGATCGAGCGGCGGCGCGACGGTCGACAGCGACAGGGGCTGCGCCAGTGCGGCGATCAGGCGGCGCGGCACGAAGGCGACGAGATCGGTGCGGGCAGTGACATGCAGCGCCTCGATGTAGCTCGGCACGACCAGCGCGATCCGCCGCTCCCAGCCCTTGCTGCGCAGCCAGCCGTCGATCAGGTCCTCAGCTTGGCCGCGCAGCACCACCGCGACATGCCGGGCGGCCAGGAAGCCGTCCCGCCGGCTCAGTCGCCTGCCGACCGGGTGACCGCGCCGCACCGCCAGCGCATCGCTGTCGGTGTAGAGCAACTGGCGATGGAAGCCCTTGAAGGCGTTGCCGATCGAGATCACCATGTCGATGGTGCGGGCGAACTCGGCGTGGAAGATCGCAGGGCCTCGCCAAGGCACGACGTCGATGCGGAGGTTGGGCGCGGCGCGCGTCACCTTGGCCATCAACGACGGCATCAGCAGCTCGACCGCGAGATCAGGCATCATCAGGCGAAATTGGCGTTCGCTCCGTGCAGCGTCGAACGCGTCGGGCGTGAACAGGCCGCGCACCTGATCCAGGGCCTGGGCGAGCGGGGCCTGCAGCGCAAGGGCGCGCGGGGTCAGCTCCATCCGCGCGCCGGTGCGGACCAGCAGGGGATCGCCGAGCAGGTCGCGCAGCCGCTGCAGCGCGTGGCTGGCGGCCGGCTGGGACAGTCCGATCCGCAGCGCAGCCCGGCTGACGCTGCTCTCGCGGAGCAGCGCGTCGAGCGCCACCAGCAGATTGAGGTCGAGCGCGGCCAAATTCATGGGGCGAATTGATATCATATCCGATATCGATTGGAAGAATGCGCCGCCGCCCGTCATGTTTCGCTCCGTTGCAGAGGAGATTGGAGACAGATGACATGACCGCAAGCGCCAACAAGCAATTGATGCAGGACCTGCTCGCCAAGGCCGTCGCCGGCGACCGCGCGGCCTATGTCGCGGCCATCGCCGACGACGTCACGATGGTGATCACGGGACAATATTCGTGGTCGCAGACGATCCGCGGCAAGGAGGCGCTGCTGCGCAATCTCCACGGCCACCTCACCAGTCTGCTGGCGGAGGGACGCCGCGCCATTCCGCTGCGCTTCATCGCGGAGGATGATCTTGTCGTGGTCGAGGCCAAGGGCGAGATGCGCACCAGGGCCGGACGGCCCTACAACAACGACTACTGCCTGATCTATCGGCTGCACGAGGGGCGCATCGTCGAGATCCGTGAATATTGCGACTCGGCGCTGACGGAAGCGGTGCTGGGACCGTTTCCGGCTGCGCTCAGTCAGACCGGTTGATGCGACGATGCCTGAATTCAAGAAGGGTTTGCCGATGAGCGCCGCAGAAGCCACGGGGCATGACAACAAGCGGATCGTGCAGCATGTGTTCGACGAATTGGCGAACAGCAATCCGCAGCCGCTGCTCGATCGTCTCGCGGATGATTTCCGCTTCGTCATCATGGGCAGCGGGTCCTGGTCGCGCAGCTATGACGGCAAGGCGACCGTTCTCGCCGAGTTGTTCGCGCCGCTGCGGGCGCGGCTCGGCCGCATCACCACCATCCCGATCCGGCTGACGGCCGAGGACGACCGCGTCGTGGTCGAGGCGCGCGGTAGCAACACCACGAGCGACGGCAAGGTCTACAACAACAGCTATTGCAACGTCCTTCGCCTGGAGAACGGCCGTATCCTGGAATGGATCGAATATTGCGACACGCTGCTGATCGAGACCGCACTCGGTCCGCCGCCGCCGACGTCATGAGACAATTACGGTGACATCTCTGGACTGCACCCCTCAAGTGAGACACAGATAATTTCTGCGACAGGCATTTCGAGGATGACTTGTGGCAGCAAGAGGGAAGAACCGTCAGTTTTCGGCGCCCATCGCGGCCATCGTAGTTATTCGATCAACTGAATCCGGACCCTAGACGGAGCGTCCTTGAGCACGCTGGCGGCAGTAGCGCCAAAGGTTGCCTTGAAGGCGTGGCTGAAATGGCTGGAGCTCGAAAAGCCTGCATCGAGCGCCGCCGACGTGATAGAATCGCCATTTCCCGCACGCTCCACAGCGTGCCGGAAACGAATCCAAATCCTAAACGTCCTAAGTGGCACCCCAATCTCTTGGACGAACAGATGCTGCAGGCGACCAGGGGAAAGGTCGACTCGCCGGGCCAGTTCCTGGATCGAGTGATTGCGGGCGATGTCAGCCCTTATGATAGCTACGACACGTTCAACCCGCGCATCGAACCGTGGTGGGCGCGGTTCGATCCCCAATGCCTGTTCAGCAGCGAAATCGAAATCGTCGAAGCGTAGCTTATCACCTGTCTGATGCAACGCGTAGAGATTCCGCACAGCGACGATAAGCGAACTTTCGATGTCAGGGTCCAGTGAGCTTAGGCCACATCTCTGATGGGGCGAGAGGCGCCGATAGTAAGGATCGTCAGGGTCGTTGTATATCACGGCGACCGGCGCCCCGCTTAGATCAAGGGTATGCGCCAAGCCTGCGGGGACGATGGCGGTAAGGCAGGCCAGGCTCTCCCCGGCCATTGTGGTGCCGATCCGCAGAGGGGCCTGAAGCGCCACCAGGCAGACCGATATTGGATGCCGGTGCAGCGGCAGCGTACCCAGACGCCCGATGAACATCATTCGTTGAGGCCAGAGGCACAACAAAGCTCTCTCGTCGAAATTGGTAGCCGATTCTGGCAAGCGGCCATTCCTCCACACGTCTATGCTTCAAGAAGGTCACGCCGACGGCATCCAGCGACCTTGGCGCGCAAGCTCTTGTCGTACCCGGCGTCCATAGCGGAAAGATTTGTTTGGGGAAATAATGTCGAACGCTTTCTTGGTTGCGAATATTGAGTTGTGGCGGCTTCTTCCGGTGGGCGGCATCTGGAAATGCCGCCGCATGGTTGCGTCGCCCGAAGTGCGGGCGCCTGTTTACGCCGACCCCTGCCATCGCAGCGCCAATGCATTCACTCGTCTGCTTGGTTCTTGCAGAATTCGCGCGGCTGAGCTGGCCACCGGGCGTCAGCGTGATCGCCGTCAGCGCGCGATCACCTTCCTTGCGATGGTTGGTAGCTTTCAACGATCACCCGAACAGCCGAATCTGAATGCCTGTCACACGAGGAGTTCAAGCGGGCTACGCGATATAGCCCACTTGCAACAGGCGCCCGGTCAGCCTCAGCCGGACTAAGAGACGACAGTCCATGTCACGGGCGCCGCGCCCGGCACACGAGACCCCTCAGCGATTGAGCCGCCGTGCCGGGGACCGCACGTTCTCGGCCGATGGAGCCTGGGCCGCCAAAACTAGGGAAGCACTGCGCCGTCACCCAAAACGCCCCACCGCACCGCGGTTTCTAGCCTCGCCCATACTCCGGAGCACCAGATGACCCTCGCCGCCCCCTACGACCCCGACAACATCTTTGGCCGAATCCTTCGCGGCGAAGTCCCCGCCGCCAAGGTCTGGGAGGACGATCACGTCCTCGCGTTCATGGACGCCTTTCCCCAGTCCGAAGGGCACGTACTGGTGATCTCGAAGACCTCGACCTCCCGCACCCTGCTGGACGTGGAGCCGGACGCGCTCGTTCGGCTGGTCGCAGCCACCCGACGCACCGCCCGGGCAGTGGTCAAGGCGCTGGCACCCGAGGGTTTCCTGATCGTTCAGTTGAACGGCGCGGCCAGCGGTCAGACCGTCTTCCACCTGCATTTCCATATCATACCTCGCTGGGCGGACGTTCCGATGAAGGGCCACGGGCAGGCGCCGATGGGTAAACCAGAAACCCTGCTCGCCCTCGCCGACCGCATCGCCACTGCGCTCGATTGACCGCAGCCCGGCATGCGGTCTGCTGCCGCTCAAATAGCAATCGGAAAAGCTCCGATGTGACTGCACGAAAACGATGTAGCCATGCCTTGCGGCGAACGCGCCGTCGCCCTGAGGCAACGACGGTCAGTGGGCAGCACTCGACCGCGCGATTGGGCGAAGCTGGGGTTCGTCCTTTCTCCCGGCTTCCCGAAGTGGATTCTGGCTTAGGACTCTCATATGTTCCATGCACGTAGCATTGTCATCACCGGGGGGGCGACGGGCCTGGGCTTTGCGATAGCGAACGCGCTTACCCCCCAAGGTGCTCGGCTGACGCTCCTCTCGCGGCGAACCGATAATCTGGATCTCGCGGTTCATGAACTTCGTCGGCGACACGCCGGCGCCGATATCGAGGTTCAGTCCGTCGATGTTGGCGATCCGATTGCAACGTCTCTGGCTATCGAGGAGGTTGCTCGGCGCCGTGGAGGGATCGACATGCTGTTCAACAATGCAGGTGTGATGCGCGAGGGGCGGTTCGAGACCCTGACCGACAATGACTTCCAGGCCGTGATGCAAACCAATTTCTTTGGTCCGGTAAATGTCACCAGGGCTGCTTTACCCCATCTACGCGCCGCTGGCGGGCGGTTGATCAACATAGCATCGATCGCTGGTCTGACCGGCATCTTCGGTTTCACCGCCTATGGATCTGCGAAACACGCCTTGGTCGGCTTCACCGAATGCCTGCACTACGAACTGCTGCGCCAAGGTATCAAGGTTCACCTCGTCTGCCCAGCGGAGTTCGAGACGCCTATGGTGGCGGAGCTTGATTCCTATCGGACACCGGAGAACCGGCGACATACGCTGACCATCCCGAGAACTCCCTTGGAAATCGTGGTTGCGGACACATTGCGGGGAATCCGGCGCGACCGGTATTTCATCGTTCCGGGTGGCCGCGCCCGGCTGGCCGTCCTCGGCTTGCGGCTCGTACCATCGATTGTGCGTAGACTTGGCGAGCGCATTGTTGGGAAACTCGAGCGGAAGCATCCGGTGTGAGTTCATCGTCATACCGGCGATCGGCCGCGAGGCAATCCGTCGGAGGATGAACATGAATATGGTGACGCCTTCCGCGAGCGTATGAGGTCAGGCTTAAAGACTTCCGCTGCGTCACCAGATAGGACAAACCCGCCAGCGCGTGGACTGGTTGGAGCGAAGCGATACCATTGTTGTCTCGTAGACCAATTGATGGGTTTCGCGTTGCTCCACCCATCCCGCGAGCTAATCGACAGCATGCCGCGAAACTAAAGCGAAGTCACGCCCCACGCTTTGTCGGTGGCAGTAGCGCGCCGGGCGGCGGATTCCAGTATTTCGTTGAGTATTACGGTGACGCTGCTGGACTGCACCCCTTAAGTGAGACACGATAATTTCTAGTATTACGGTGACGCTGCATGAAACTTGTCGTGGCGCGCTGCCCCGACGAGACGGCTGCATACCGGTCGGCGCTGATCGCATCGACGGCGCAGCATGCGCCGACATTGCACGTCATTCCGATCCGTCGCTCCGTTCCGTTCCAGGACGCGTCTTCCGTTTTTCGGAATTTGTCTTGACTCCGACCCCAAATCAATGGCTATATCCGCCCCGTTCCGTCCCGGCAGGAGGGGCGTACGCGTCGTCACGACACGCGGGGCGGGATGCGGTGGCTGCGACGGCGTCGTCAGGACGAGCGACGTCGACCGGCCTCGTGCAGGGCTGCGGCGGCTTGCCGGCGTGGCGCGCGTGCGGGGCCTTTCGCGGACGTTGAAATCGTGTGGTCCTGGCATCCCGATGCTGATGTCAACTCGCGTTGAGGCTTCGCTTCGCGCGGGGATGGTGGCCAGAAAGCCCGGCGCACCAGGGAGATCACGTATAAGACGGAAGCCCATCGCGCAGGGAATGCCGGAGGCGGGCTCAAGCGGTGGTCGCAACACCCAGTGTTTTCATTCGTGACAGCAGCTCGTCAAGCGCCTCTGCT